>JAILDK010000017.1 GCA_024689485.1 Fibrobacter sp. | reverse complement strand
TAAGGTGAACATGAGTAACGAAATGGAAAACATGGAAGAAACCCCGAAGGCAAAGAAGGAAATCATCATTCCTGAATTTTACCGCGACCTGAACCAGGACAAAGCTTTGCCTTGCATGTGGCACTTTGTTCACCGTCATATTCCGGGTACGCGCAAGCCGATCCAGACCGAAGACAACCAGCCGGACAAGCATCCGCTGGATTGGACGGAAATCTTCCCGACGCACAACGACCACATCGAAATTGAAATCGGTTCCGGCAAGGGCGGATTCCTCGTGGAATACGGCAAAAAGCATCCGGACTATTTCATCATGGGAAGCGAATGGGATCTGACCTGGGCTCGTTACGCCGCAGACCGCATGATGCGCAACAAGCTAGACGCCAACACGGCCATGCTCCGTGGCGACGTTTTCTACTTCCTCCGCGACCGCGTGCAGAGCAATACCGTGGACGCATTCCACATGTACTTCCCGGATCCGTGGCCGAAGGAACGTCACCACAAGAACCGCCTTCTCCGCGAAGAATTCCTCGTCGAAGTCGCCCGCGTGCTGAAGCCGGGCAAGCGCATCTTCTACTGGGGCACGGACCACAAGGAATACAACGAAGTCGCACTCGAAGTCTTTGACAACTTCCAGGGTTGCAAGGTCATTGAACGCAACACAGCCCTTCCGACAGAAGGGATCATGACGAATTTTGAAAAGAAGTATCGGTTGGAAGGCCGCCCGATCTACCGTAGTATCATTGAGTTTGACAAGGCCTAATTCAAAACGGGACTTATGCTAGAACAGCTGACGATCCGTAATTTTGCTCTCATCGAAGAAACCCAGGTCCAATTTGGAACGGGCTTCTCCGCCATTACCGGCGAAACCGGCGCAGGTAAATCCGTCCTCATGGGCGCCTTGCGCGTGGTCGTCGGCGGAAAGACCCTCCCGACGATGATTCGCCACGGAGCCGATAAAGCGACAGTCGAAGCGACTTTCGATATTTCGGACAATGCCGAAGCGAAAAAGATTCTTGCCGCGGAAGAAATCGACGCAGACGATGAACTCGTTATTCAGCGCGAAATTCTTTCGGGCGGCAAAAACCGTACCCGCGTTAACGGCGTTATCATCAAACAGGGTACGCTCCAAGACCTCGGCGAAACTTTGATCCAGATGCACGGTCAAAGCGATCAGCTTCTGTTGCGCGATCTGCGCACCCAGCTCAAGCTTTTGGACGATTACTGCGAATGCGAACCGGAACTCGCCGCCTACAGTGAAACTTGGACCACATGGAACAAGCTCAAGGAAGAGCTCGAAAAGACCGAAGAAAACGCTCGCAACCTCGCCGAACAAAAGGAATTTTTGACTTTCCAAAAAAATGAACTGGAAAAGGCAAAACTCCGCGCCGGCGAAGAAGCGGAACTCGAAGAAAAGACTTCCGCCGCTTCCAAGTCCGAAGCGAAAATGCATGCGATCGAAGAGCTGAGCAAACTCTTTGACGGTGAAAACGGACTCCTTTCGCAGTTCGAAGTTTTCCAGTCCAAGATTCGCCAGTTCTCGTCCAAGCTTCCCGAAATGGAAGAATGGGCTGTCAAGCTCGGCGACGCCTACGACTCGCTTTCCTTCATCGAAGACGCTCTCCGCGAAGCCGAAGAATCCTCGGAGCTCGATCCGGCGGAACTCGACCGCGCCAATACGCGTCTTGCACAAATTCAGCGTTTAAAGCGCAAATACCGCACCGATGAAGCGGGACTGATCGATCTTTACGCCCGCCGCAAGCAGGAACTCGAAAGCCTTGAAAACCTGGACGCGGATCTCGCCGAAATCCGTAAAAACATCCAAAAAGCGGAAGAAAAGCTCGCCGTTGCCGCAAGCGCCCTTTCCGAAAAGCGCAAAACCGGCAAGCAGACCCTCGACGCCAAAGTCGCCGAAGTTCTGCATTCCCTCGGCATGCCCAAGGCTACGTTCAACACGGACATTACCGAAGAAGCCTATTCCGCAACTGGGAAGGACCGTGTGGAGTTCTGCATGGCGCCGAACCTCGGCGAAGGTCAAAAGCCCCTCCGTGTTGCCGTTTCGGGCGGTGAACTTTCCCGTGTGCTTCTCGCCTTCAAATCGGTGATGGCCGAACAGGATCACGTTCCGGTCCTCGTCTTTGACGAAGTGGACTCCGGCATTAGCGGTGAAATCGGCAACAACGTCGGAGAAGCCCTCCGCAACATCGGAAAGTACCATCAGGTTCTCGCCATTACGCACCTTCAACAGGTCGCATGCCGCGCCCAGTCTCACCTGGCCGTGGAAAAACATGAAAATGGCGAAGCCCGTACTATTTCGAATGTGAAATTGTTATCATATAACGAGAGAATCGTGGAAATTGCGAGAATGCTCGGAGACGCCAAGTCCCCCACCTCGCTTGCCCATGCAAAGGAATTACTGGAGGAAGCGAATGCCTCTTAAAAAGAAGTTGTTGAGTCTGCGCCTGCGCGGTCGTGCCTGGCGAATTTTCAGAGCGGCCCTTTTTATTCCCCTGATTGCAACAATCTGGACCCAGCATAATTATACAGCGGCGATGCTGACGTTGGTTGTGCTGATCCTGACCTGGCTCAACAACTGGCAGCTTCGCGTTCAAGAATTCGAAGAACCTTATTATCAGCTGTGGCTGAATGTCATCGAAGGCATTCTCTCGGTCACGGTGATGACAAGCGTTTTACTGCGAGACTTTTTCCTGGATGGCGATTTTGAAATTTTGCTCGCCGTCGGCTGCGCCTGTTTGCTCGGGCGCGTGATTGCGCATTCCCTGCTGAGCCTTTCTGTGATCCGCGAAGGGAAAAAGGTTCCCGGTCGCCACGCCTGGTCTAAGATTTCCGCTGTAGCGATCAATGCGACGATGCTCGTGTACATTCTGGGACTCGAACGTTACCAGCAGATTTTCATGGTCGCGAGCATTTTGATGATGAGCGCCGCCTCTGTGGAATTTTTGTACTGGTTCTACCGCGACCCGGCCCACCGTAAGCCGCTTTCGATTGCAAGCCAGCTCACGATGACGCGCATTGTGCTGACCCCGTTCTTCCTCTGGGTGTTCTTCTACGACAACAATCTGAATTACGAAGACAACCATATCGTTTTCAAGGTTCTCGCCCTGGTGATGGTTCTTGGCTTTATGCTGACCGACTACTTGGACGGACATCTCGCCCGCAAATGGGGCGAAGTTTCGACCCTTGGCAAATACCTGGATCCGTTCAGCGACAAGATTTCGAACATGACGATTTTCATGTGCTTCATCGCTACGGGTTACGCTCCGGTGTGGATGGTTGCGCTGATTTACTTCCGAGAAGCCAGCGTGGAAACGCTCCGCACTCTCGCCGCCGCAGAAGGCTTGATTATGCCGGCTCGCCGTAGCGGTAAATGGAAGACCGCTTTGCAGGGCATCGGCATTGTAACGATTCTCGTTTGCGCACTCGATCCGATTCAGCAAATCGAAGGATTCAAAGCCGTGTGGGCAACGCTTCCGCAGATCGTGATGGGCGTGATTACATTTGTCACTCTCGCAAGCGGCATCGATTACTTTGTATCATCAAAGCATATTCTGCAGAAATACGTCTAAATCAAAGCTTTATCCCCGCTTCACCCTTGACAAGGGAAAACTTAATTACTATATATGGTGCTGTACTGGTAACGGTACCCACTCGACGCGGGGTGGAGCAGTTGGTAGCTCGTTGGGCTCATAACCCAAAGGTCGCAGCGTTCAAGTCCTGCCCCCGCTACTAAAAAGACTCGGATGAACTCCGGGTCTTTTTTTTATTTCAAAAAGCCTATCCCCTATCAAAAAAGGCGCGAAACTTCGCGCCTTTGGCTTTTGAAACAGAATTGAAAACAGCTCTTAGGTTCTGTGCAATTCCAATGCCACTGCATCGTCGAGCTTGACCGATGCAATACGGGAAATACCCTTGATTTCCTGAGTCACACCGTAAAGCATGTCTGCCGCAGCCATGGTACGCTTGTTATGCGTCACCAGAATGAACTGGGTCTGGTTCGAGAAGTGACGCAGGAGTTCCATAAAGCGGCCGATGTTTGCGTCATCCAACGGACCGTCAACTTCGTCCAGAACGCAGTACGGCGAAGGCTTTTCCATGTAAATGGCGAACAGGAGCGAGACCGCCGTCAGCGCACGTTCACCACCCGAAAGGGCGGTCACGCCGCGCATCTTCTTACCGGTCGGTCGAGCGTTCACTTCGATCGCGGCTTCGAGCGGGTCGACGCCTTCCTGCAAAGTGAGCTTCGCTTCACCGTTGATCATGATGCGGCTGAACACATCCTGGAAGTTCTTTTGGATATTGCGGAACGTGCTGAGGAAGCGGTCGCGCGCAATACCGTCGAGCTTTGTAATGGTACGTTCGAGAGAGGCGCGGGCCTTATCCAAGTCATCGAACTGCTTTTCGACTTCGGCAAGGCGAGCCTTTTCCGCATCGAAGTCTTCCATGATCTCGGTATTGACCGGTCCCAAATTCTTGATCTGGACGCGAATTTCAGAAATTTCCTTCTTCGCTTCCTTTTCTTCATATTCCACGCGGGTCACATCTTCCGCATGGTCAATGTCCACTTCCCATTCCGCAAAAATGCGTTCACGCATGCGGTCAATGTTCTGACCGAGCGTGCTGATGCGAAGGGTCAAATCGTTCAAATCGTTTGAACGTTCCAAAAGCTTGGAGTTAATCTGGCGCACTTCCGAACGCCAATCGTTCATATCCCCGGCGACAATATTATAATGTTCGCGGGCGATATCGCGTTCTTCTTCTTTTTTGCGCAGTTCCGCATCCTGAACCTGGATACGATCGGCGATTTCCGTTTCCTTGGAAAGGAGTTCGTCCTTGTGGGATTCGATATTGTCGATATCGTTCTTGCGGTTCGAAATGATGTTGTCAAAGAACTTGACCTGATCGCCTATGGAGCGGATACGGGCGAGGCTTTCTTGCATCGTCGACTGGGCAGAACCCAGCTGACTGCGCAAAGTTCGCACGTCTTCGTCCTTGTCCTTGCGAATCTGATCCTTTTCTTCGAGGATTTCCATCACCTTCGCATATTCATCTTCCAAGCGAGAGGATTCCGCTTCGGCTTCGGCGAGTTCCGCATCGTCGGAGCGTTCCGATTCCGCTTTCTGAATACGCTGTTCTGCATTCTGCAAATTGGCTTCCAAAGAAGCGATGCGACGATCGGTATCCGAAAGCATCGACTGGTGAATTTTCTTCGCGGCCTGTCCCGAGCGAATCGTTTCATTTGCTTCGCGAATGGACTCTTCCGTTTCCGAAAGCATGGAACGGGCTTCTTCCAAAAGTTCGTTCGACTTTTCGCGTTCATCTTCCAAACGGTCGATTTCCGCAATCAACGCATCGAGTTCCGCCAAATCCTTATCGACTTCCGCCTTGCGAGCGAGAACGCCCGGCGCTTCGCTCTTACCGCGACCGCCAAAGACAAGGCCCGACGCCGAAACATAACGTCCATCCGTCGAAAGGAACCAGTAATCCTGATTTGCAAATTCCACCGCCAAAGATTTCGCCGTAGCAAAGCTATCGACCAAAATCGTATGCGAAAGCAGCTGATCGACAATCGGCTTCACCGAAGCGTCTGCCTTCACAAAATTCGAAGCAACACCGATAACTCCCGGCTTAGACGGGAATTCCGGAACCGCAGAAGATCCATTGGCAAAGGCGAGCATCGCATTACCGGCATTGGCCGAATCCAACGCATCAAGCAAACCATCCAAAGCAGATGGGCTATTCGCCACGACCGCATTCAGGGAACGTCCCAAAGCGAATTCAATGGCATTCGCATATTCCGCTTCGACATCGATCAAGGAACCGAGAAGGCCCTTGACTTCAGAGGCGCGGCTATTCACCAAATAATCGGCACCGGAACCCGCATCGGAATCCATATTCTGAAGGACTTCGATTCGAGATTCAAGCCCCGCCTTATGGCTCTTCGCCTGCGAAATCTTTTCATCGATTGCAGAAAGCTCTTGCTTCTTGGTTTCGATATCTTCTTCCTGGACACTCTTGCGTTCCGAACAGTTTTCGATATCTCTTTCCGCGTTTTCGATGCCGTCTTCAAAAGTCTTTAAAGTTTCTTCGACTTCCGACTTTTTGCGTTCGAGCTCGGCGAGGTCTTCTTTCCACTTGTCAATATTGACGCGGAGCATGTCCGCTTCCGCATCCTGGCGCTGCCACTTGCTGCGAAGAGAGTTTGCCTTGTTCAGGCTTGCAATACGCTGGTCCGAAAGGGTTCTCGACTGTTCGCGGAGATCGTCCACGGTGTCGGTCAAAATCTGGAGAGCTTCTTCTTCGCGGGCAAGTTCCGCTTCCTGTTCCGAGATGGCGTCTTCCGAGCCCAAGGACTGCAGGTTTTCTTCGAGCTTTGCCTTTTCGGCTTCGAGCTGTGAAATGCTGTTTTCCGCCTGGGTGATTTCGTCGCGATACTTCTGCACGTTCATCGCGGCAGTTCCCTGCTGTTCGCGATTGCGGGTAAGCTCGTTATTCAAATCGTTCAGGGCGATTTCTTGCTTTTTAACTTCGTTTTCAAGACCGCGAAGATTTTCTTCATCGCCTGCAATCGCGAGCTGACGTTCTGCGATTTTTGCATCGAGTTCCGTCAAGCGGGTCTTGTCGGATTCCTGTTCGCTCGAAACGCGCGTTTTCGCTTCGTTCAAAACGCCGAGATTGCGGCGGTTTTCTTCGTGGCGATCCAAGCTTACCGAAAGGTCCAGTTCGCGGAGACGGGTGCGAAGACGTTTCCATTCCTTCGCTTTTTCCACCTGTTTTTCGAACTGGCGAACCGTTTGGCGTTCGCGGCGCAAGTTATCTTCCACGCGTTCCATGTCGCTACGGACACGTTCGAGCTGGCTGATCGTTTCTTTGCGCTGCTTTTTATACTTACTCACGCCGGCAGCTTCTTCAAAAAGCGTGCGGCGGTATTCCGGGCTATCGGCAAGAACGTTACGAATCATCGTTTCGTTCATTTGGGAATAGTTGCCAAGACCGAGGCCCGAGTCAAAGAACAAATTCTGGATGTCTTTTAAGCGGCATTCCTGATTGTTGATCAGGTATTCCGTAAGACCGTCGCGGTGTGCACGGCGAGTCACCATCACTTCCGAATATTCCGAAGCGAGATCGCCGTTGCTGTTGTCGATTACCAAGGAAACTTCCGCAATGCTCATCGCGGCACGTTCTTCCGTACCGGAGAAGATCACGCTCTGCATTTTGTCCATACGGAGCACAGAAGCGCGCTGTTCACCGAGCACCCAACGAATCGCGTCCACAATGTTGGACTTGCCCGCTCCGTTAGGTCCGACAACGGCAGTTAGACCATTGCCCGGAAAGGTGATTTCCGTACGCTGTGCGAAGGACTTAAATCCGAAAATCTTTAACTTGGTAATTTTCACGTTAGATCAAAAATAACTTTTAAAACAGATTCTATTCGAATTCGTGGTCCCATTCGCCGTCTTTTTTCGAAATTTTAAGGAGTTCACTGCCTCCGTCAAAATCGATTTTCCCCATATCGACGATTTCCCACGCACCCGTAGAATCCAGAGTTTTGAAAATAATGTGGAACGAACCGACAAAATCCTGTTCGTGCACAAAAGAAAGTTCACCTGGAGCGACCGTATCCGGAATCCAGACAATGGTATCGCTTTTGCCGACGACCGAAAGATCTGTAATATCCTGGTCCGAAAGGTTTTTTACCTGCAAACGCTCCGTTGAATCCAATACGAGGTGCGTACAGGCGGAAAGCATGAAGAATACAGTCGAAACGAGTGCGAGAATCCACTTTTTCATTTTGCCTTCTCCAGGACAATTCCCGTAGCCGTGATTTCTCGCGGGGAATTCGTCTTAGACGATTCCTGCAGGCTCGACTTGCGACGGGACTCGTTGAATTCCTGCTCGCGCTGTTCCCTTCTCTGCTTCTTCACATTATCATCGGTATCGATTTCACGCGTCATCATCGGCGTTGCCTTGGAACCGTTCAAACCGACAAAGGTATCGCGAATCTTTTCGATTGCAAAATGGAACTGCAACACAAAAGTGCCGCGTAGCCCGAAAACATTTTCGATATCATCCGCATGATTGTATGCGACGCGGACAAAAGGCATCGAAATGCCACCGCCCCACAGCAAATCACCGTTCGACTTGCGGTAGCAGGTCACGTCGATCGAAACCACCTTCGAAGGATCCGGGTAATACTTAAGCGCCACAAAACGCAAAGCCGGATCCGGGAAATACACAGCCACTTCTGCATACAAACGCTGTGCAATCAAATTCTGCTCCCAGAAAAGGCGAAGCGAGTCTTCCCCATCGCCATTCCGATCGTAAATTGCCACATCGATATTCGGCAAATAGGTCAGCGGGCCGGATTCCCTGCCGCCCAAAACCTTTTTGGATTCCAGATTCAGCGAAACACGTGCATGGCGAAAGCTTGAATGGTGAAAGCTCGTTTGGGCAGAAATCGGTCCCCAGGTCGCAGCAGCCCATTCGTACAAAGTATCCGTTTCCGGTTCATAAACCTTTCCGACATATTCCGGATTCGTGTACTGGATACCGCCTGCAACGCCCAAGTTCAAATCCGGCCGGGCAATCGAAAGACCCGTCGTCTGGACGCTGCGAATGAGCGAAAATTTTCCATAGTTGGGGAAAACAGCAAAGTCTTCACTGTCCCAGCCGTGACGTTCAATCCACCAGAGAACGCCTAAATCCCAGCCGCTCTTTCCGAGTTCTTCGGCAAAGTAACCGGCAAAGTTTTCACGAAGGACGTAGCCTTCGTGTTTTCCATATTCCGTGCTCAGCTGAGACTGGCTCGGTAATGGGAAATAAAGCAAATTCGCTCCGAGATAGCCATCGGCTCCCGGGTGAAAGACCATTCCGAATTCCCGCAGTTGCAGATCGCGTGTGACGCTACCACCCGCGGAAACTCCGGAGGCCTTCAAATGTCCCGCATGCGCAGAAAGCGAAAGAACCAGCATCCATGCCAAGATGCATGCTGTTTTCAATCGCCATCTGTGAAAGCGGATTTTTTTCATCTTCGATTAGTCGAGCGTATGAACGAGGAGACCGTCGCGCAGTTTCGGCTCAAACCATGTGCTCTTCGGCGGCATGATTTCACCGGCGTCGGCAATCGCCATCAGCTGATCCAAGGAAGTCGGGTACATCGCAAAAGCGACTGCGCATTCACCGGAATTCACGCGCTTTTCGAGTTCGCCAAGACCGCGGATACCACCGACAAAGTCGATGTTCTGAGCGGTTCTCGGATCTTCCACGTTGAAGAGCGGCTTCAGAACGAGCTTCTGGAGAAGAGCCACGTCGAGGCTATCGACCGGGCCGAGGTTCTGCAAGTATTCCTGCTTGAATTCGCAAGCGTACCACTTGCCGCCGAGGTACATGTTCACCACATTCTGCTTCGTCGGGTGAGCCTGTGCCGGGAGTTCCGAAATTTCGAAGACCTTCTTCAATTCTTCCATGAACTGTTCCGGAGTACGACCGTTCAAATCCTTCAGGACGCGGTTGTAATCCAAGATCTTGAGCTGAGTGCTCGGGAAGAGAATAGCGAGGTAACGGTTGTATTCTTCGTCGCCCTTGTTTTCCGGGTTCTGCGAAGCGCGGTAACCTGCGGCACGAGCGCCAGCGGCGCTACGGTGGTGACCATCGGCGATGTAGCTGACCGGAACGGCGTCAAAGGCGCGGCAGATCTTTTCGATTTCTGCATCGTCTTCGATGACCCAGACCGTGTGGCCAAAGCCGTCGGCTTCCGTCACAAAGTCATAGACCGGCTTGCGAGCGATGATGTCCTTGAGCAGTTCGAACTGACCGTTGTCACGGTAGGTGAGGAACACCGGACCCGTGTTGGAATTCGTGGCGAGCACGTGGCGAAGACGGTCGTCTTCCTTATCCTTACGGGTGAGTTCGTGCTTCTTGATGACGCCTTCGAAGTAATCCTTCGCCGGCACCGTGCAAACGAGACCGTACTGTTCGCGGCCTTCCATCGTCTGACGGTAAATGTAGAGGCAATCCTTCTTATCGAAAGCGATCACGCCTTCAGCGATGAACTTGTCCAAGTTTTCCTTGGCGTGCGCATAGACCTGCGGGTCATAGGCGTCCACGGAATCCGGGAGTTCAAGTTCTGCACGGGTGATGCGCAGATAGGAATACGGAAGGCCCTTGGCCATTTCCTTGGCTTCTTCACGGTTCATCACGTCATACGGCAGAGCGGAAATATCCTTTGCCTGGGCGGGATCAACAGGACGGAGTGCTTTGAACGGAAAGATATGCATGTGTTTTCCTTTTTGCTTGGCTTCTTTAATAATAACTTGATCTTCGGCGATCAATTCGTGGATGTACTTGTTCTTGATATCGATGTGCTTGCGCTTGCGATACGAAACGATGAAGTAGGCAGCGATGCCAAAAATCAAACCAAAAATAAAGGCGACAATCGTGATACCGATAAGGAAAGCGATCACGTGACCCGCCGCTTCATTCCAAAGGCGAGAAACCACTTCAATCGCGTTGCTAAAAGAAAGCCCCTTCAGTTCTTCCAAAAAATCGAAGGTAATCGATTCGGGATGCCAGATCTTTTTACCGAGAAAATATCCCGACGGATAGAAGAATCCAAACTGGGTCACCGGATTCGCAACGAAAGAAGAAATCACGCCCGGAACTTTCGGAAGCTTGAACAACGCACAAAGAGCGACCGTCAAAATAATCGCCACGCCGATCGTTGGCCAAACACCGATAAAGACACCCACAAACACAGAAAGAGCCACTTCAAGCGCATCCATTCGCTTCGGGAACATGCGATTGAAATACACACGAGAAATTCGTGTTGCACGGGATTCATCAGATTTTTTACGCTGAATCTTCATTTAGAAAGCTCCAAAACCAAATTTTCGACTGCAAAATAGCAATTTGTCATTCCCCTATCGAACCTTCTTGCCCACATTCCTTGCCGCAACAGCACGTCCACCAGGGAAACCGCTGATCAAGCGACGTTGAACAATCATAAAGAGAATCATCACAGGCAAAGTAGAAAGGGTTGCCGCCGCCATCACCAAGTCATAGCGCGTCGCAAACTGCCCAAAGAAAAGTCGCATGCCCACCGGAATCGTCGCCGTCGAAACATCCATCGAGAACACCCAGGCAAACATCAGTTCGTCCCACGCAAGAATGAACACGTAAATGCCCGTCGTCAAAATGCCGGGTAAAGACGAAGGAACGATCACACGGAAGAACGCCGTAAACGGGGTACAGCCATCGAGCAAAGCGGCTTCTTCAATTTCACGCGGAACGGAACGGAAGAAGTTCTGCAAAATCCAGGTCGCCATCGGAAGGAAGAGCGCCGAATACAGCACAATGATTCCCCACCGCGTATTCAAAACATGAATCGAAGAATTCAACTGCAAATAAGACGCAATCAAGAAAGCCGGGATCAAAAGCAATACGTTCGGAATCACCTGACTCCAGATCAAACCCACATTCATAAAACGGCTCAAACGGAAAGAAGCCCGCGCAAGACCGTAGCCCGCAAGCGATCCGAGAATCAAACAGATCAAGACCGTCGAGCAGCAAATCAGCAAGGAGTTCGAAAGGAAAGTGCCAAACGGAATCGTGCGCCAAAGGTCTTCATAATTGCGCCAGTGCAAATACAAACCGCCCGAAGGAAGCTGTTCCTTGACAACCGCACTGCCCGAAGCTAAATCGATATTCGCAAGTTTACCTTCTTGCATGCCAACGAGCAGATTTCCATTGTCAAAGAAAAGACTCGTCGCCGTCCCATCCACCGAATACGTTTTTTGTTCACTGCCTTCGTTCAACAGGTCCCAAAGATTCATTTCGACAAAGCCGTTCGACAGTCCAAAGAAAACTCGATTGCTAACGCTCTTGATTACCGAAATATCCGATTGGAACAAATGCGAATCGCCATAAAGACGCTTAACCGCATGACCCGCACGGAAATCAAAGAAGACGATTTCACGTCCGCAGGCAAAGAGCATTGAACTGCGGCTCACAATGGAAAGGCGCATATCGCGGCCATTGTAAAATGGAAGCCCCGATTCGCCAAAGATATAGTTCGCCTTGACCTTTTCACTTTGCACATCGATCAAAGAGAATCCCTGGTCGTGCGCCACCAAAACTTCCTTATCGGAAACGCGCAAAATACGTTGCACGGAACTCGACGGCAAACCGGTCTGCGGCGTCACCCAGCCAATCTTTCCCGTTTTCTTATTCACAAAGGCGATGCCCGGGAAGGATTCCCACCACATGCCCACGCAAAGAATGTTACCCGCACTCGCAATCGACACACCGTGATCGCTCGCCGGCACACGGTCCACCCAAATGGAAGACCACGGAATGCGACGGTAGATCGTGAGCGGAGTCGGAATGCGTTCCGCTAAGCACCAACGGAAAAGTTCACGATTTTCCTTGGTGGAACGGAAGCGCTTTTTGAAGAGTTTATCAATCGCCGGGTTCACCCAGTCCGTTTTCTTCTGCCAAATGGCGATGACCTTGGAAAGGCTTTCGGTCGAATTCAAGATCATGTTCAGGGATTCCATGACGCTTGAATCTCTGGGGAAGGAACGTTTGAAAAGCGTTGCAAATGTCCATTCCGATTTTTCGATCAGCGGGACCGTGTCGAGAAGAGCGCCTAGACGGGCGAATTCCCCTTCCGGAGTCTGGTTTGCCACGTAGCGGAACGTGGAGAAGTCATACTGTTTGAAAGAGCTTTCGAAGTCGGACCAGTTCCATTTGCGGTCCACTCGCATCTTCGACAGATTGACTTTCATGAGGCCTTCATCGGGCGAAAAGGCGTAGAGGCTCGAATCCGAAAGCACATAGTTGACGGACACCGCCTGCAGATCGAGTTTTTGACGAGAACTCGGTTGCAACTCCTTATTTTCGTACTGGTAAACCTGACCGTGCAAGGTTGCAGCGACCACACTGCGGTTTAGCGTCTTTTCAAAAAAGACGACGTCATTCGGGTACGGATCCGGAAAGATTTTACCCTGCTGAATTTCACTGGAGCCGAGCAAAGAACTCCACACCATCCAGAGGATCGGAGCGACGTTCAAAAGTGCAAATGCCCAGGCGAGGAACTTAACCATTCTTCAGTTCCTTTCCAAAATTCCGATACCAGATCGAAACGCAAATCAGCATAAAGAACATCGAAAGCGTACCGAGAGCCGCTCCTGCGCCAAAATTCCAAGTCTGGAAAGATGTACGGTAAAGGAACGTCATCATCAAATCGCCGAATTTGCCCGGGAAGCCCGAACCGTTGCCGAACATCATCGCGACAAGGTTAAAGCTGTACATATTGATCACCAAGCATTCGAGAATGACGACGCCAAAAATCGGGCGTAAAATCGGCAATGTGATATGCCAAAAACGTTCACGCGGAGGAATACCATCGATTTCCGCAGCTTCGTAGATATCGTGCGGAATCGCCGAAAGCCCCGAAAGGAACATCATCATGCAGAACGGCCAGTTACGCCAAATCGCCGGCACAATAATTGCCCAGATCGTATTCGGACCCGTCAGCCAGTTCGGTTTCACTAGGGTTCCATCCGGCAAATAATTCCATGTCGCACCAAAAATTCCCGTAATCTGATCCCAATGCAAATAATCGAACAGGATCATATTGATAATGCCTTCATCCTGCTGCCACATGAATCCCCAAAGAAGGCCAACGATATAAGTCGGCACCACCCAAGAAATCATCAGCAAAAATCGGACGACACCCGCAGACGGGAATTTCTGCGTCACCAGCAAAGCCCCGAAAAGGCCCAAAATGATACAGCCACTCGAAACGCAGAAGGTGTAAATCAACGTATTGCGGATTGCATCAATCAAGCCCGTTCCCGCACCCGACGAAACCGATTCGATAAAATGCGCAATGCTAAAAGAGCCGTTTTGGATCTCTTGCGGAGTCGCTTCACCCGAAAAGAACGGAAGCACGATTCCCATCAAGACAGGAATCACAAAAACGAGCATCAAAAAAACGAGCAACGGCAAAAGGAAGACGTAACGCTTTCTCATCGATTACCCTCCCTCTGGCGATGGATAAAGCGGTCCACTTCCCTATCCGCGGCACGAATTTCTGCAATAATATCCTTTTCCGGCCAAACCTTTTCCGGGCTCGACGTAATCAGGTCGAAGATATTTCCAAAGCGGCGGAGCAAAATTTCCGTTTCAATTTCACCCCAATACGGAACCGCCGGGTAAGAGCGCAAATGCAGAACCATCTGTTGGAACACATCACGCTTTCCGTCATCCTTGAAGAACGGATATTCATACGTGGAAAGGAGCGCCGGCATAAAGCCCATCACACGGGCGATTTCCAGCTGAACGTCCGGACGGGCCGCCAAATAACGCACAAGAGCCATCGCCGCCCGTTTATGCTTTGTATAGCGAGAAACCGAAAGATTCGAACCGCCAGCAAAATAATAAGGCGTCTTTCCCAAAGGAGCGACCGGCGGAAGCATTGCCGAATAATTGCGAGCCGTCACGTTCTTCGAAGAACCGCCGAGGAAACGCGGGCTGTCCAAATAAAGCGTCTTATTCGTAACATCAAACCAGAACGCCAGACGGCCTTCGTCAAAATCCATGCTCACCTGGTTCGTATTCTTCGACAGATTCTTACGGCTATTATAGCCATCGCGCACCAGGCTCAAATAGAACAGAATTCCGTTGATGCTCTCCTTGGTCGCAAGACGGCTTTCCGTTCCCGTCGAATCCAAAAAGTCTCCACCGGCGCCCCAGATCCACGGAGCCAAATTGTGAATCACATTCCAGTCATGCTTTCCTGGATATCCAATCGGATCGATATGCTGATCTTCGATTTTCAAATTGGCCTTGCGAATTTTTTCCAAGGCTACACGGAATTCGTCCCAATTTCGAACCTTGGCCGGATTGACTCCCGCTTCAGCCAAAACATCACGCCTGTAATACAGGGGGCGTACATCCAGGAACCACGGAATGGAAGTCGCCTTTTGAACGCCGACAGGACGCGCAAATTTCATCGACACGGACGCAAATACGGAATCCCCGCCCGAGACCGCAATCAGCGAATCCATCGACATGAGAGCGCCCATTGCCGTCACAGCCGCGGCCCAAGTCGTCGGCATCTGAATCACATCGGGACCGCTTCGCGTGGAAGCGGCTGTCGTAATTTTTGTCCAGGCGACGCTCCAGTCAAGAACAGTCACCTGTACTTCGATACCCGGATTTTCAAGTTCAAAGTTGCGCAGAACGTGCTGCATATCCGCAGTCGGGTCAGGACTGTTCGGCATAATCCAGAGCTGCAAAACTTCTTTTTGCAGACCATCGTCCGAGCTACAGCTTCCTAGGAAAGCTGCACAGAGCAACATGGCCAAAAGCCTAATAGCCCGGAAGATTCTCAAAAGAAACTTGCCCCTGTCGAAATATCAAACAAGTGAATATTCTTTTCGTCGAGCGCGAGATAGATCTTTTCGCCGACCGTAAAACTAGCAAGCGGCGGAACGCGAACGACCAAACTCAAATCGTTACACTGCGCATAGACCAGCGTTTCGTAACCCAGATGTTCCACCACTTCGATTACGGCGACAATCGTATTCGGACCCGCAGCCGTAATGGTAAAGAATTCCGGACGAACCCCGACAAGCATACGAGGAACTGTGCGGTACTTTGACGCAAACGCTTCGGAGACCGGGAAAGTGAATCCCGCCTTTTCAAAATAAAGGCCATCACGTCCCCACTGCGCAGCGAAGATGTTCATCGGAGGAACCCCGATAAAGCTCGCCACAAATTCATTCGCCGGATGTTCGTAAAGTTCCATCGGCGTCCCGACCTGCTGAATCTTTCCATTCGAAAGACAGACGACACGGTCGCCCATGGTCATCGCTTCGTTCTGATCGTGCGTCACCAGCACCATCGTCGCCTGTAAGCGCGAGTGCAAACGGCCGAGTTCCACGCACATCTGATTCTTCATCTTGGCGTCGAGACCGGAAAGCGGCTCATCAAAGAGGAAGATCTTCGGTTTGCGGACAAGCGCTCTTCCCAAGGCAACACGCTGGCGTTGACCGCCGGAAAGGTGCTTCGGTTTACGGTCGAGCAGCGGAGCGAGGTCCAAAATATCGACAGCTTCGCGGATACGTTCCTCGATTTCCTTCGCCGAATAGACGACCTTCATGCGAAGAGCAAATTCCAGATTTTGACGGACAGTCATGTGCGGATACAGCGCATGTGTCTGGAACACCATGGCGATGTCGCGGTCCTTCGGATCGAGTCTGCTCGCATCTTCTCCATGCAGCAAAAGATCCCCTTCCGAAGGAGCTTCAAGCCCTGCGATCATGCGCAGAATGGAAGATTTTCCACAGCCCGACGGGCCGACCAAAGCGACAAACTCGCCTTCCCGAATGGAAAGCGAGACGTCGTTAACCGCATCTACGTCTCCAGGGTAAGCCTTGGAAACGTGCGAAAGTTCAATCGCTGATTTGGCTTCTGCCATAAATCAGTCCTTACGAATCTTCCTCGTCGAAGGAATCGTCATCGGAGATGTCGGCCATCTCTTCCTCTTCTTCCGACTTCGGCTTTTCAACTTCGAAGAGCTTGCGGAGAGGTTCGATCTTGTAACGGTTACGTTCTTCCGGAAGGGTGAACGGAGCGAGGTTCAGCGCGACAAGAATCGAATTCGGATAATTGTTCACCTTTTTGATGAATTCCGATTCCGAGCAGCCTTCGTTGTAGAAGTCCACGACAAAAGTATCCCAGAGTTCTTCATCGAGCTTCTGGAGAGCTTCTTCTTCCGTGCCCACGCCATCGACAAAAGCACCGGTCAAAAGACCCGAGATTACTTCAATTGCACAATTACGGCGATTTTCATCCGGTTCCCACAGGAGAACGCGACGCGAACTGTAATCGCGCGGCTTCATCGCACTTTCGATGTTGTCCTCGTTAGGCTTTTCTTCGGAAACGTTCAATTCTTCATCGTCGATCATATCTGCCATAAAATTCCTTGGTTGGTCTTGTGAATTTAACAAATTTCTGCAAAAAAAAAGCCCTTGGTGATGAACCAAGAGCTTTTTTCAAGATCAACCAAGATTAGGTGTGAGCGTCAACCCAGTCTGCGTTCTTCTTGCAAGCTTCGACGGACTTGTCGAAAGCAGCCTTTTCGTCTGCAGTGAGCTTGACTTCGAGGATCTTTTCCACGCCGTTTGCGCCGACAACAACCGGCACGCCGCAGTAGAGACCCTTGACGCCGTATTCGCCGTTGAGCTTTGCAGCGCAGGAGAACACGTTCTTCTTGTCGAGGAGGTAAGCTTCAGCCATGTGGATAGCGGAAGTAGCCGGGCTGTAGAAAGCAGAGCCGCGACCGAGGAGGTTCACGATTTCGCCACCTGCGCCAGCGGTACGCTTAGCGAGTTCAGCAAACTTTTCCTTCGTCATGAGCTGCGGAAGCGGAATGCCGCCGACAGAGACGCTTTCGAAGATGCTGACCATGGTGTCACCGTGGCCACCGAGAACGAGAGCCTTCACGTCTTCGACGGAAACGCCAAGTTCGTCAGCGACGAAGCAAGCGAGACGAGCGGAGTCGAGAACGCCAGCCATGCCGATCACCTTGTTAGCCGGAAGACCGGACTGCTTCTGCATGTTGTAAACCATGGCGTCGAGCGGGTTCGTGATCACGATCACGAATGCATCCGGAGCGTTGGTCTTGATAGCTTCAGCAACCGTCTTGATGACGCCGCAGTTCTTTTCGAGAAGGTCATCGCGGCTCATGCCCGGCATACGCGGGAAACCAGCGGTAACGATAACGACGTCTGCACCCTTGAGAGCTGCGTAGTCGGTGGAACCCTGCAGATCAACGGAAGAGTTGATCACAGAACGGCCTTCCATAATGTCGAGAGCCTTACCCTTCGGCATGCCCTGAGTCATCGGGATGTCGATAAGGACGACGTCACCGAGATTCTTCTGGGCAGCAACGAGAGCCATTGTACCACCAATCTGACCAGCGCCAACGAGCGCAATCTTCTTTCTAGCCATATTAGACCTTCCTTTTTAGGACAAAAATGTTGCCCCAATGATAGCAATTTTTTGCTGAAAATTCACCTAAAAAAGTGAAAACGGAGCATTGGAAAGCGAAATGGACGGATTTTAACCGATTTTACTGGAATTCAGGCGCGATCGTGCAGATGAGAGCAAAGCCGTTAAAGCCGTGGAAACCGATCTGAATACGGAACAAATACATATCCGGCTTGCGCACTCGAATACCGAAGCCCCAGGAGTTCAAAAGCTTGTCGCCATCGAGCGAGTACCAGTTTCGACCATAGACCACGTATTCGTCAAAAAGGACGCCGTCCACCAGTCGGTCGATCGGCCAGCGGTACTCGAGCGAAATACCCTTCATCGCATAGTCCGCATACCTTCGCGTATAACCGCGAAGCGGATAAGTTCCCCCCGCCGTCGAAAAAGCGGAGAACGGGGCGCCGCCCTCTTCCATTTCCCACATCTGCCGCATACGGAACTGAAGAGCGAGGACGCGACGGTTTAGGAGGGTGTTCCGAATATTTTCCGGACGCCAAAGACGAAGGGTTTCATCCCAAGAAAAGTCCGTGTAGAACTTGCGGAATTCGCGCGCCTCTTTCGAGGAAAGCCCATACTTCGAATCGTCCTTTCCCAAATAAAAATAATGCTGGGCGACAAAATCAAACGCCTGGTAGTCGTGGTCGAGAGAATTAGACTTGGATGTGACATTTTCTCCACGGTACTTGGTCACGTTCACATATCTCCATGTAGCAGAAATACGGGAACCGCGGGTCGGGACAAAAGGAGCGTCTGTATTATCAAAAGTCAGCGTGAATTTTAGCGGGAACTGGTAAAAATTCTGGTACAGGCCATGCGTATGCGGATTGAACTTCGGATGGTCCGTCAAAACCGTGTCCTTGACGTCCGGCTGATCGTACAGGCGATGTTCCGCCTCCCCTTCAATTTGGAAATCCATATTGGGAATCAAGGGGAGCGGATGCCCGAGGCGCAACTGAGCGGAATAGGAGGAATCCGTATAGATAAAGGTTTCATCCGTATCAAAGACCGTCAAGGAGCGCGGCAGAGCGACTTCCGCATCGCGGTCCAAGACCCAATCCAAGCGTCCGCCGATGACAAAGTCCGATCCAAAAAGGTTTCGTTTGGTATAGCGGGTCGAAAACTTCATGTCGCTATTGACAAAAAGTGTCGCGTTCGCCACGAAATAGTCCTTTTGAAGAAGCATATTGCGGTGACGGTAAGCGACACCCAGCTGGGTCCGCGTACCCGGCTTTAAATTCATCGTCGGATAAAGATAGATGTTGCGATTGGGGCCTAACGCCGCCAATTTTTCGGCCTTTTCCAAAATCCGATTATCCGCCGCATATTTGACCGGAGCGGCAAACGGATACACCATAAGATCCAATGCGGGCTGAATTAAATGAGAGAAAGGCCAAAGCAGATAATCCGTCGCGGACATTTCCGCAGGTTCTTCTTCCTCCGTTTCTACAACCGTTGAATCATTCGGGTCATAATGCGCCATCGAGTAATCGTTCTGGGATTCCACAGGTTTCGAAGCCTCTTCCGCCCACAACGGAAGAGCAAGCAACCATAGAATTCCCACAAAGCTCACTCTCATTTCGATGAATAATTTAATAATTCGTTCCAAACAACGATTTCCATTCATCGCCTTCTTTTACATTTTTTAGATTATAAAGCGATGTTTTCCTTACTTCAAAGAATTCTGCGCAACGCGCTCAAACATCCGAAAATCGTACTCGTCATCACTCTTGCGGTGACGCTTCTTTCGATTTATCCCGTGCGAAACCTCAAGTGGGAACTTCGCATGATCGATATGCTGCCGGATTCTTCGGAAGTCAAAAAGACGAATGCCATTGTCGAGGAGAACTTCGGCGGTTTCGGATCCTTGGTTGCAATCATCACCTCCAAGGACAGCGCTTTGAATTCGAGACTCGTCAACGGGCTTGCGAAAGAGCTTGAAGACAACCGTTACGTCAATTTCGTCGAATACAAATCCGAAGTTGATTTTTTTGAAAAGCACAAGCTTCTTTACGCGAAAACCGAAGATTTACGAAAAATCCGAGATCGCATTTCGAGTTTACAGTCCCGTTACAAGTTTGAAAACAGTCCTTTTTACATCGATCTGCTTTCTAACGATTCCCTGCAGAAGGTTGTCCGCGATTCCCTGACAAAGGAAATCACCGATTCCCTTTCCCTTGCAGAACTGGAAGACAAATATTTTTCAAAGCTCCGAAACATGTATTCCAATGCAGACGGAACAGTCCGCATCGTAAGCGTTTTTCCCAAGGCACGCGTTTCCGATCTTTCTGCATCCCGTAAGCTGACCCGCATCGTTTCTGGGGCTTTCGAAAGTTTACCCGAAAGTGAAAAAGCAGAACTTTATATGACGGGAAAAGTCTTTCAGACCGCAAGCGAAGGCTGGCGAATTTTGCCGGAAGCCCGCTTTACGGGGATTGCGCTCGCCATCATCCTCGCGCTTTTCTTCTTGTTCCGCTTTGCAAAGCAGCCCGCGGTCTTTATCCTTTCGATTATTCCGATTGCGCTCGTCTTTTTGTGGACTCTTGCGGCGGCTTGGCTCTTTTTTGGAAGAATCAACCTGTATTCAATTGTCCTCGCGGTGATTTTGCCGGGCATTTCTTGCCGCCAGATTGTGCATTTGATGACGCGGTTTGCCGATGAGCAGCGCAAGGGTCTCGGCTATGAATTGAGCCTTGAAAGTGCCTTGCTGGGTGTTGGACCGACGATTGCGATTTCGACATTTTCCTTTGCGGCGGCATTCCTCGGTTTGCTTTTTGTGCCTTTGGAAGGGATGCAGGAACTCGGTGTTCTCGGTGCGATCGGTTCGATTCTAAACTGGGCTCTGGCGAGCCTTGTCTTCCCCGCTTTGATTGAACTCACCGGCAAATACCGTTCGTTCCTCGTATTTGGAAAAATCAAGGGTCGCATCGAAGACTTTAAGGAACGTCCCTTCGTCGGATTCAAAAAGGCACTCATCCCGGTTCTTCTCCTTTGCATTATTTTGCCTAGCCGAGGACTTTACCCCAAGTTTGATTACGATTTTTCGCATTCCGACTACCATCCGAACACGGCCAAAGCAGACGCCCTTCTTCGTGATACGGATTATTTGAATTACGATCCGATCGTTGTCATTTTGCCGAATTCCGAATCGGCGAGAACCTTCTACAACCGCATCAACCGCGAAAGAGAGTCCAATCCGCAGTCCGGCATTCGTGCCGTCGCGATTTACCAAAACCTTTTGCCTTCGAACCAGCAGGAAAAACTTTCGCTTTTGACCGAAATCAAAAACGAACTGGATCCGTCTGTTCTTCGCGCCCTGAGTCCGAGTGATTCCGAACGCATTGAAAAGCTTGTCAAAGATTGGAAAGCAGCTCCGATTCTTTTCAAGGACCTTCCGACGAACTTGCGTAAAATGTTCGGTGCGGATGCAGGCAGTTCCACCGAATACGCTTTCATCTTCCCGAACTTCAATTCCAATGACGGACTTGCCTGCCGCAGACTTGCGAAAGAACTGGAACCGTTCGATTATCCGATGGCGGGAACAGCTCTTGTCCGCGCTTCTGTTTTGAACATGACCCTTCCGCACTTCCACAAGGCGATTCTTTTCGGCATCGTCTGCGTGTTCCTTTTGACTTTCCTCTTCTACAAGAGATTCTACTTCTCGGTTTTCACTCTCGTGTCCCCGATCATCGCCTTCTTCTGGCTTTTGGGACTTTTGCGATTCTTGAACATTCCGCTGACCGCGTACAGCTGTCTTGCGTTCCCCATTCTGATCGGGATGAGCCTCGACGGTGCCATTCAGCTATGGAACGCCTATTACGAACGTTCCACCGGGAGCATCTACTACATTTTGCGCACGACTGGCGTCACCTGTTTCTTTGCAGAGCTTTTGACGATCGTGGTGCTGTTCGGTCTTTCTCTATCCTCCCATCCGGGAATCCACTCCATCGGGATGATTTCTATCCTCGGTGTGGTTTGCCTGTTGCTGTCTCATAACTTTGTATTTCCGCTTCTCGCCGGCGCACTCGATCGTCGACGGATTCGCAGGAGAAAACATCGATGAAAAACCTTTCAGAACGCATTCTGAACATCGCCCCCTCTTTAACCGTAGCTGTCGATACTCTCGCTAAAAAGTTGAAAGCCGAAGGAAAGGATATCGTTTCCTTGGGCGCAGGAGAACCGGATTGGGACACGCCGCTCGAAGTGCGCAACGCAGGCAAGGCTTCGATCGATGAAGGCAAAACACGTTACTCGGCTCCGCAGGGAATTCTCGAAGTTCGCGAAGCGGTTTGCGAAAAGCTCCGTAAGCAGAACGGCATTGAATACGCTCCGGAACAGATCATCATGACAAGCGGCGCCAAGCACGCCGTTTTTAATTCCCTGCTCGCCATTATCAACCCGGGCGATGAAGTCATTATTCCTGAACCCTATTGGGTGACTTATCCGGAACTCGTCAAGCTTCTCGGCGGCGTCCCGGTAATCGTTCACACGAAGGTGGAAAACGACTTCCAGATGTCGGGCGAAGAAATGGCCCAGGTCATTACCCCGAAGACCAAAGCCGTCATTTTGAACAACCCGACGAACCCGACGGGAACACTCTATTCCGAAGAAGTCCTTGCAAGCATCGCCAAGGTCATCGTGGAAAACGACCTGTACGCCGTATCGGACGAAATTTACGAACACTTCTCTTACAGCGATTCTTTCCAGTTCAAGAGCCTCGCCTCCTTTGAAGGCATGTACGAACGCACGCTCGTCATCAACGGACTTTCCAAGTCGCACTGCATGACCGGTTGGAGAACGGGCTACGTCGCCGCTCCGAAAGAAATTGCAAAGCTCATCGCCAAGGCTCAGGGGCAGACAACGCATCATCCGTCGAACATCGCCCAGTACGCAGCCGAAGAAGCTTTGAAGATGCCGTTAGAAACCGTGTACAAAATGCGTGATGAATTCCGCAAGCGCCGCGATTTCCTTTACGGAAAAGTTTCCGCGATTCCGGGAGTGAACCTTCGCGTTCCAGGTGGAGCCTTCTACCTGTTCGCCGACATCAGCGCCTTGTTTGGCAAAAAGACTCCGGCGGGCAAAACGATTTCCGATTCGATTGAATTCTGCACGTACCTGCTCGAAACCGTCGGGCTTGCGATTGTGCCGGGCAGCGCCTTTGGCCGTGAAGGCTATGTGCGTTTTTCTTACGCCGCATCGATGGACACGCTCGCTGCCGCTGCAGAACGTTTTGAAAAAGGCATTCGCGCGCTCCAGTAATTCGAAAGTCCATGGCTTCCACTTTTTTCGTTCAGAAGATTTCTGCGGACGCGCCTTTCTTGATTGGGCGCGGTAAAGATGTTGACTTTGAACTGAAAGACGCTTCCGTTTCCAGGCATCACGCAAAGATCGAACACCGCGATGGACATTGGATTTTCACCAATTTAAGTCAGACGTCGGGAACTCTCTTTGACGGAAAAAATATCGATGAGAAAGAGATTTTCCATGGCGACGTTTTTCTGCTCGGGTTGCAGCAGATTCGATTTTCCTTGAAGCAGGGAGAACTTTCCCTTTCGCACGTCCGTTCCGTCGAAGACGTTCCCGCAATTCCGCTTTCCGAAGACAAGATCGTTTTACTGCGCCGTGGCACGAACGACGACGATGCAGGAACGATTCTGCACCCCGCTTGCCCCAAAATTCTCGCCAAGGCAAAGCTCGAAGGCAAGCGTTTAAAGCTCGTCTTCACCCATCAATGTTTGCAGAAAACGCAGTACCTGGAAAATCATGAGACTCTCAAGCTCCCCTGGTGCCTGCTCGAATTCCGCGACGGGAATCTTTTTGTTCACCAGAAAGACGTCGGATTTTCACTGATCGTCAAAGACATTTCCGTGAAACTTTCCCGCAAGGAAATTTTGCACGACATTCGATTTTCCCTTGCAGCAGGGAAAATTCTTTCGATCATCGGCATGAGCGGTCAAGGGAAAAGCACCTTTCTTGAACTGCTCGCTGGTAAAGTTCGCAAGGCAAGCGGGAGCATTCTCCTCGACGGCATTGATTACGAACAAGGTAACGTTCGACGTGAAATCGCCTATCTGCCGCAAGAACCTTTACTCCGCGATTCGCTGACCGTTTTAGAAACGCTGAGACTTGCGGCCCGCATCACGCTTCCCAAGGACTATTCCGTCGAAGAAACCGACGCCCGCGCAAGAGAACTCTTAAAGCTTTTGCACATTGAAAAGCTCGAAAACAGCCGAATCAGCGTCCTTTCGGGTGGTGAACGTCGACGCGTCGCCATCGCATCGCAGCTGATGGGCGCTCCCGGTCTAATCCTTTTAGACGAACCGCTTTCAGGGCTCGACCCGCTAAACGCCAAACGCCTTTGCGCCCACCTTAAAATTTTGGCATCCAAAGGACACACGGTCATTCTCACGACCCACAGCTACGAAGCTCTGCAAGTCTCTGACGAAGTCCTGCTGATTCACCAAGGCAATATGGGTTTCTACGGCACCCCGAAAGACGCCTTCCGCTATTTTAACGCTGAAGACCCGGAAGGAATTCTCGAAACGCTTTCCGACCATACCGCAGACAATTGGATTGAATCGGGACTCGGAAACGCGATTGAAGAACCGGAGCCTGCCCGAAGCTTTTTCCCCAAAGTTCCGCGGAAGAACATGTTCTTCTACTTCTTCACGCTCCTTTGGAAGCAATGGTTCCGAGACCGCGGCAAGGCATTTTCCCTTTTACTTCAGCCGCTCGTCATTGGTTTTTTGCTGTCGCAGATTTTTTCCAAAACCTCTTCGCTCTGGGTCGCCGCCTTTGCGCTGGTTCTTTGTGCGAACTGGTTTGCGCTTTCGCTTTCTGTGCGAGAAATCGTTCAGGAAAAGGCTTTGCTTCTCGACGAATTCCGCAAGGGAACTTCCCCGCTTTCGGTCATGAGCGCAAAGCTCATCTTCACCGCATTCTTTGCCCTGCTCGAAACCTTTATCGCCTACGCGCTCTTTGCGGAAAATATCGGAATCTATCCAACGCCGGAACTTCTTCTTTCGCTTCTGATGACGGTACTTCCTGCTTCCGCGGCAGGCCTTCTGCTGAGCACCTTCGCACGGAACCCGGGGCAGGCCAATGCCTTTTTGCCGCTGATCATCCTTCCGCAGATTGCCCTTTCCGGCGCTCTAGTTCCCAAGGACCAGGCGACATCCTTTGCACAGGTTCTTTCGAATGCAATCTGGACGAGCTACAACCAATCCGCCCTGCAGGACGTTTTTACAGGGCTTAAGCCCGCCCTCTTGGATTGGTGCATTCCTCTCGGCATTGCATTCATAATTTATATTGTGGCAATATTCGCTTTAGAAACCATGAAGAAAGCAAAATGACCGTAGAAAAATTTCCAAGACCGTTCAACGAAAACTATGAACTTTTGGGAGTCCTCGGAAAAGGGGGCATGGGCTATGTTTACAAAGCCATGCAAAAGAACCTGAAACGAGAAGTCGCTCTCAAGGTACTCGACGCTTCTTCGGATAAGGAATCCATCGAACGCTTCTATATGGAAGCGCAAGCGATGAAGGAACTGGACCACCAGAACCTGGTTCAGGTGTTCGATTTTGGAAAGCAAGGCAATCAGCTATTCATTGCGATGACCTACGTGAAAGGCAGTACCCTTTCGGAAGTGCTGGAACACCGTCGCCGTCTGGATTTTGACGCGATTGAGATCATCACCAAGCAGGTCGCCCGCGGTCTTCTTTATGCGCACAGCAAATCGATTGTCCACCGTGACGTGAAGCCTTCGAACATCATGATCACGCACGACAACCGTGTTTACCTGATGGACTTTGGCATTTCGCACATTCAGTCGGCGGAACGTTTGACTTTGACCGGTATGACCATGGGAACGCCGGAATACATGTCTCCGGAACAGTGCCACGGCGATGATGTCACGATTGGATCCGATATTTACAGTCTGGGTGTTATTTTATTCGAAATGACCTGCGGACGTTTGCCGTTCACCGGTTCCAAGCCAATCGAAATTGCGATGAAGCATGTACAGGAGGAGCCTCCTAATCCGGAGAACTTCCGTCCCGACATGCCGAAGGGTCTTGCGAAACTGATTCTCAAATGCTTGAAGAAAAATGTAGCGGACCGTTTCAAGGACATGCAGGAATTCCTCGACGCCTTGGACATTGTCTTTGCGCCGCTCCACCCGGGTGAACATCACGGTCACGACACCATGAGCATTCGCAAGCTCATCAAGAACCGCCCGCTGATTTCAAACCAAGTGACGGACAAGGTTTGCAAATTCACGAACAAGCACGCGATGCTGTTTGCGATTGCGCTCTTCCCGCTCTTGATCCTTTTGATTCTCGCCTTTTTGCTGACATACAAACCGCCCAAGACTCTGCAAGAAGTTTCCGGTGTCGAAATTCGCGCCGCTTACGAAGAACGCGACATGGAAGGCGATGACGATTACGAACCGTCGAATCTTTTGGACAAGGATCTGAAATCGGCCTGGCTTCTTCCGATGCCGACGAATTCCCGCGCCCCGATCTGCATTCTCGACTTTGACCAGCCGACCATCATCACGCACATCGGTTTCGCCTCGGGCTTCCAAAAATCCATCGACGATGAATTCGGCGACCGCTTCCGCATTTTCAACAAGCCGAAAACCCTTTCGCTGTTGACCAAGGAAGGATTCCGTCAAACGATCCAGCTGGAAGACATCAAGGGCGTTCAATATCCGGCGATGAAGGCGATGGAAACGACCGAAATCCAAGTGTTCCTCGACGACGCTTACATCGTCAACGAATCGAGCGACTTCGCGATTTCTGAAATGCGCATTCTGGGGCTGCTCGCGCAATGATAGCGCGAAAGAACCTGAAGTGTTACAATAAACAAAAAGGACGATTCGCGGAGCTGCATGCGGCCGCTTATCTCTGTCGAAAAGGGTGTACCCTTCTCGCGCGAAATTACCGTTACCAAAACGGCGAGCTGGATATCGTCGCCAAAAATTCCAAAGGCGTCATCCTTTTTGTGGAAGTCAAATCCGTCTGGGATTCCAACGCGGGAAATCCGGCGAGCCGGGTGAACCTTCGCAAGCAGAATCAGGTTTGGAAAACCGCGGCGCATTTTCTGCACTTTCACGGTGGACAGGATCAAAAATGCCGTTTTGACGTTATCACGGTCGATTTGCGCTTTGGAAAGTTCGTTTTAAGGCATTATCCCGACGCATTCGTTTCCACGCATGTCGTTCCCGAATGTTAAATTTGCGCCATGAATTCAACGCGACTTGAAGTACATCCTTTGAATCCGCAGGCTCGCTTTGTGAAGCAGGCTGCCGATATTCTTGACAAAGACGGTCTGGTTCTTTACCCGACAGAATCCGGTTATGCGATTGGTTGCAACGCCCAATCGTCTAAGGCGATTCACCGTCTTTACCAGCTGAAGAAGCCGATGAAGAAGTTTGTGATGGCGATTATCCTTCCGGACATTCGCAAGGCTTCGGAATTTGCCCACGTCAGCAATTTCGCCTTTCAGATTATGAAGCGTCGCGTTCCGGGACCTTACACCTTTATTTTGCCGGCAGATCCTTCGATCGCTCGCAAGCTCGACGTGAAACGTCCGGAAGTCGGATTCCGCATGCCGGAGCATCCGTTTTTCAAGGAACTCTTCCGCATTTACGACAAGCCGATTCTGAGTACCGCCGCCAAACTTTCGGATGAAGAAGTCTTTACGGAACCCGACGATCTTTGGAAGCTTTTCCAGCACAGCGTCGATATGATGATCGATTGCGGTGAAATCGATATTCGCCCGACGAACATCATCAGCCTGGTCGGCGATTCGATCGAAGTCATCCGTGGCGAACTTTTGCCGGAGCCTTGATTTCGCAGAAAGCGCTTACAGTTCAAAGACAAATGAGAGAATCCACGCTGCGGCCCAAATGACCGCGAGAAAAAAGCGGGATTCTTTTTTATAGGGATGCATAAAAAAGATCGGCAAAAAGGCGAGCGGTAGAACGGCAAACGGAAGCCATTGGAACGGAACGCCCCGATAAGACAGCGAAAGCATGCCGAAGAAATCGATCCACAGCCAAAGCACGGTCGCAAGCGACGCGTACAAGCGACGCCTTCTTCCTAAAAAAAGCGTCGAAACGCAGAGCATCAACGCGAGCATCTGGAACGGCAAAAGTTCGTAATGCGGATACTCCGGTGAAGAGACGAGCCAAACGAAAACTTCATCGACCAGCAGAACGATCGCAATCGCCGCACCGCGAAGCGGAACGCGCATTGGAGCCTTAAAAAGGAAGGGCGCCGGAATCATCGCGAATAAAGCGGCGAGCATATACGCAAAAGACGTCATGGAACAGCTCCCCCTTTCTTTTGAACGGCAAGGCTTCGCATGTAACGCACCAAGGCAAAGGCTTCTGCATCCGTCACACGTCCGCGGAAAGGACGCATGTAATTTCGACCTTCAAGCACAACCTTGGAAAGGGAATCGAGTCCCAGGGAATCCAATCGTTCGAGCGAAAGCGTTTGCGGCAACGGATAAAATTCATGCACGAATTTACGATTCAGATTTCCATCTTTGCCGTGGCAGGCCGCGCAACGGGCATTCCAAAGCTCGGCAGTCGCCTGTTTGGACGTTCCCAGCGCAGGGTTCACACTTTCGACAGTCGTCAAGGATTCCGTGTACGAGACATCGGTTCCGCGATAAAGTAAGCCGCCCACAGCCACCGCAAATACAGCCAAAAGAACAGCACACATCACAGCCACACGAGTCTTCCAAAGTTCCGCAATCGCAAAAAGCGAAAGAGAAATTCCCGCACACAAAGCACCGATCGGAAAGAGCACCGGAATCATGCGCACCCCTGGGAACGCCGGCGCATTCCATATAAAATAAACCGCAAAGGCGCCGGCAGCAAAGGTTCCCACTCCCACAGAAATCCAGAATTTTTTCCGTTCAAAAGAGACCACTCTTTCGCGCAAGCTTTCCATGACATCTTCATCAAACGCCTGCGGAAAGAATTTCTTCAGCAGAATCCGCAACAGGGCAAACGCCACGCAGAACGCACCGATTCCAAACGACGCAAGCCCAAGGTCCACCCAAGTCCAGTCCAAGTTTTCTGGCTGTACAAGCCCGATGCGTTCCCACCAAAGGCTCGCCATCACCGAGATCGCCACCAAAGCACGTACCACCGAAATTTCGCGCACTTTGGAAATCCACAAAAGCTGCGGCACCAAAAATCCGAAAATCAAAAGTTCTGGATGCCAGACCGCTTTTACATTCGCTTCCCACATCCAAAATGCGAGAAGCGCCCACGAAAAGGCGATCAGCAAATCTTCCACTGCCCGCACTCGCCGGTGCGAAAGTTCCACCAAAATCTGCACCAGGGCGACGCCCGAAAACAGAGCTCCAAAAATAAAATACAGCGGAAAATACGCACCCTGCCAACCCGGCACAAAGGTCACCGCAAAATCCAGCGAAACGATCGTGTGCACCCACAGCACCAAAGGGAAAAGGATCCACGCAAACGGTCTGCGGTATTTTTCAAGGGACGCGTTTCGAATCGAAAAAAGATGCAGCAAAAGATACAGCACAGAAACGGTGCCATAAACAAAAATCGCCACAAAGTCCCAAACCAACGGAGACTCCACATTCACATACATGGAACGCGCATTCCCCACCGGAATCATATTGTAAAAGGCTTCCGGAATTCCCAAGTGAATCAGCGGAAAAGACGCCGCAACGCCTAGAGCCGCAATTGTCGAAAGCTCTGCAAGGAACGCAACGCGGTGCTGCCAACGCACACCCAACACAAGCAAGATTGCAGAGAACAAAGTTCCTGCATGCGCAAGGCCAATCCAAAAAACAAAGTCCGCAATCGGCGTTCCCCAAAAAGATTCTTGGGAAAGCGCCCAACTCGCAGGTCCAATCGAAAGGGCGGAATCCACGGCAAAGAGGCTGGGCAATAACAGCACCAGTCCAAAAATCAAAAAGTTTCGATTCATGCTTTGCCCCTCAGATACACAACAGCCGGTAAGAATTTGGCGATCGACTTCGGAGCGTAAATACCGCGGCCGCGCGTTTTCCGCACAAGATCCGAATTCAGATCCAACCAGTTACCAAATATAATCGCGTGTTTTGGGCATGCAGCTGCGCAAGCGGGCAAAACTCCACTTCCCCGCCATTCAAGTCCAAACGTTTTGGCCTGAATTCGGGCGTTTTGGAGCCTTTGAATGCACAGGGAACATTTTTCCATGACACCCTGCGGACGAAGCGGAACTTCTGGATTGAATTTGGCCGCAAGGCCTTGTTCTGCCGCATCGGTATAGTTGAACTTGCGCGCGTGCAGGGGGCAGTTCGCGCCACAGAAGCGCGTTCCAATGCAACGCGGATACACCATGGACGAAAATCCGTCCGGACTTGCTACAGCGGCACCCGTCGGGCAGACCTTTTCACAAGGCGCATCTCCGCAGTGAGCGCACATCACAGGCATGCCGCCTCGCAGTTCAAGCCAGTGCATATAGCGGCCCTTGCGAGCCTCGTCCGCATTCACACGGGGAACATTATTTTCGACCATGCAAGCGAGTGCACATTTTCCGCAGCTGTCGCACAAGTCCAAATCGATCGCCATGCCGAGCCTCACATCCGCATCCGGAAACTTCGGATGAATTCCAGGCCGCGGGACCATCACCAAGGATTCCGGCCTTGGAGTTGCAAACCTCGCCTCATCGATTTCTTTTTGCCAAAGGCTCAAATCCGGTTTAGAAGAGACTTCCCGGTGTTCATTTTTTGGCAAGGATTTTTCCCTGCGGCATCCAAACAGCGAAAGCGCAGCAAATGTGCCCGTCAAAAGTTTAAGAAAGGAGGCGCGAGAAATCTTCATCGGTGGCACCTCGCGCAATCGGTCGAAGCCTGTGGGAACCCGCGCTTTCCTTGGTGACAGGCAAGGCAGTCCTGCATGCGCACCTGTGGACGGCGTCCCGCGTCGATTTCTTTGGCAGATCCGTGGCACGTTTCACAGCTTACGCCGGACTTCACGTGCAGCCCGTGCGGAAAGACGACATTCGACGGCAAAAGGCTTGTGAACGTGAACGGATTTTCTTTGGCGGTCAAAAGCGCCTTGTCAAAGGCTTCGTTTTCCGGGGAATCGCTTAACGGCAAATTGTGACAGTCCATGCAGTCCGCTTTGGACGGCATCCCGGCCCGGATTCCGGCTTCTGCTCCCGGATGGCACTTGGAGCAGTCCAAACCCAGAGCTTCGCCGTGTTTTTCGTGGTTAAATGGAAGCGTCGAAGGATTTTCGTAGATATAGTCGGGGAAAGCAGTCAGATCCCACACGACAAGACCACCCCCGCAAACAGCAAGGATAACCCACAAGATCGTGAATGGAATCTTTCTTTTTTGCAAACTTTACCCGTTTTCCTCCCTCAAAAAATAATTTTTTGCCTGTATTGAAGAGCGAGTTTTTTATATTTGTCATGCTTAATATTCCCAATCAAGGAAGTTCTCTTTATGAAACGCACACATAACTGCGGCCAACTTCGCAAGGAAGATGTTGGCCAGACTGTAACACTCGCCGGTTGGGTGGATCGCCGCCGCGACCATGGTGGAGTCATTTTCGTCGACCTCCGCGACAAGTTTGGCAAGACGCAGATCGTTTTCAATCCGGATTACAATGCCGAAGTTTTGAAGACCGCTGAACAGCTCCGTAATGAATATGTCATTTACGTGACTGGTAAGGTCTATGCCCGTGAAGAAGGCAATACGAACGAAAAGCTCGCTACCGGTGATATTGAAGTCAAGGCAGACAAGCTTGAAATTTTGAACGCCGCTCTCACTTCTCCGCTCGCGATCAATGACCCGAACGAAGAATGCAAGGAAAACGACGACCTTCGCCTGCAGTACCGTTACCTCGACCTTCGCCGTCCGTGGATTCAGAAGAAACTCCTCCTCAAGAGCCGTTTCCTCAAGGCCGTGTACGACTTCTTCTACGCAAACGGTTTTGAAAACATTGAAACTCCGTGCCTTTGCAAGTCCACTCCGGAAGGCGCACGTGACTACCTCGTGCCGTCCCGCGTGAACCCGGGCAAGTTCTATGCTCTTCCGCAGTCCCCGCAGCAGTACAAGCAGCTCTTGATGATTGCTGGCATGGACCGCTACTTCCAGGTCGCCAAGTGCTTCCGCGATGAAGACCTTCGCGCAGACCGTCAGCCGGAATTCACCCAGATCGACGTCGAAATGTCTTTCGTCAACCAGGACGAAGTCATGGAAATGTTCGACAAGTTCGTGACCGACGTGCTCGGCAAGGTTTGGAACTTTGAACCGCCTAAGCACATCCGCCGTATGAACTGGCACGAAGCCATGCTCAAGTACGGTTCCGATAAGCCGGACCTTCGCTTCGACCTCGAAATTCACGATGTGTCTGAAATCGGCGCCAAGTCCAACTTCGGCGTGTTCAAGAACTGCGTCGCCGCTGGTGGTAAGATCCGCGGTATCGCAGCCAAGGGCTGTGTGGACTTCACCCGTAAGCAGATCGACGAACTCACCGCTTACGTCGGCAAGTACGGTTCCAAGGGCCTCGTTTGGATGCGCGTCAAGGAAAATGACGAAGTCGAAACTCAGGTCGGCAAGTTCTTCACGACCGAACAGCTGAACGAACTCCGTGACGCTGTCGGCGCAAAGTGCGGCGACATGATGTTCTTCATCGCCGGTCCGGAAAAGACCGCTGCAACCGCTATGGGTCAGCTCCGTCTCGAAGTCGCCCGCATCAAGGGTCTCCGCGATCCGAAGAAGCGCGAATTCGTGTGGATTACCGAATTCCCGATGTTCGAATACAGCGAAACGGAAGGCCGCTACATGGCGATGCACCACCCGTTCACGAACCCGCTTCCGGAACATCTCCAGATGATGCTCGACGGCAACCTCAAGGATTGCAACGCCGAAGCTTACGACCTCGTCTTGAACGGTGTTGAAATCGGTGGTGGTTCCATCCGTATTCACAACCCGGAAGTTCAGGAAAAGGTTTTCCGTCTCCTCGGTCTTTCCGAAGAACAGGTGAAGGAAAAGTTCGGCTTCTTCGTCGACGCCTTCAAGTATGGCGCTCCTCCGCACGGTGGTCTCGCCTTCGGTCTCGACCGCGTTGTCGCCACCATGGAAGGTGAAGAATCCATCCGTGACTACATCGCATTCCCGAAGAACACGAGTGCTTCTAGCCCGATGGACCAGTGCCCGAGCGAAGTGGATTTGCAGCAGTTGCAGGATATTCATATTTCTGTGCAGTTGCCTAAGGGTAAGTAGCACCTGCGGTGCAGTTACTAGTTATTAGTTACTAGAGACGCAAAAAAAATTTGAGAGTCGAAAGGTGTTTCGGCTCTCTTTTTTATAAAGAAGCGCAGGGCATAAGGTTAATATAGGATTATTCTTTCGGGATTGGTATCGTGAGGATTGCGGTTTCTCCACGTTTCTCCTTGTAAAACCAGTCAAAGCCAAGAACAACAATTTTATCTTCCGTCACATTCAAACGCTCAAACGCGAAAACTGGAATTTTTTCGTTCTGCCACGTTTTTCCACCATCAACACTATAATACAGATAGTGAATCCATTTTGAAGTTGACCATCTAAATTGAAAAATTCCAGCCATTATGTTTCCATTAACATAAAAAACTGACGGAATTACGTCATTCGCAAGTCCGAAATCACTAATAATTCCAAAATGCCATTTATAAACAAACTGACTATGTACTCTATATTCATCTCCTAATTTATGTAAAACACGGACTTCATATCGT
>JAILDK010000037.1 GCA_024689485.1 Fibrobacter sp. | reverse complement strand
AATCCCATTGTACGTCCCTGGCGAGAATCCTTGTAAGAAATCTCGGACTGGAGAGCTTTCAGAATTTCTTCGGCGGTAACGTTTTCCTCAAAGCGTAAGCTTCCATAGGCGGCGTTGAAGTCGCCCGGGGTCAATAGGCGTAACTTTTTTGCGGCGTCGGGACAGGCGACTTTTGGGAAAAATCCTGCCCAGATTTTTTCGATGCCTTCTGGCAAAAGGTAGTTGAACTTGATTTTTAACGCAAAGCGGCGGCGGGAGGCTGTATCGAGTTCGCCTTCGAAGTTCGTCGCGGCGATGAAGATACCCTTGAAGGATTCCATCTGCGTGAGCATTTCGTTCACCTGGGTAACTTCCCAGTTGCGCTGGGCTCCGCTGCGGTCGCGGATCATGCTGTCGGCTTCGTCCAAGAAGAGAATTGCCTTTTCTTCTTCGGCTTCTTGGAACATTTTACGGATATTCTTTTCGGTGTTGCCGACGTAGCAATCCAAAAGATCGCTTGCCTTTTTGATGATGATTTTGCGATCCAAGGTGCGGGCGATGTGCTTCGCGAATTCCGTTTTGCCGGTGCCCGGTGCACCGTATAGGAGCATGTTCAAGGAATCCGGACGGTCGCTTTCTTGCAGCGTTTTCCATTTGTCGTCAAAAGCTTTGGCGACCTTCAAAACCTTTTGAATGTCCGTGTCGATGTTCAGCGCATCGAGCAGATACTTTGGAGAACGACTTTCCTTGTCGCGGTTTTCGCATTCCAAATCCAAGTTCAAGAGCGTTGCCTGTGCCGTTGCGATAGAACGGATCGCTTTGACGGAATCCACTTTACACCCCGCGCTCACAAGCTTTTTCGCTCCGACAATCGCTTGGGTGATGCCTCCTGCGGTAATCGGGAATTCGGCGGAAAGCGCGTGCAGGTCGTCGTCAGATAAAAGATCCTCTGCTTTATGGATCTGAGCGACGGATTTCCAAATCTGGTAACGCTTCTTTGCATCGGGACGATCAAAAAAGATGGAATAGTCAAAACGGCGAAGCGTGCTGTTTTCGACGCATTCGGTCGAATTGGAAATCCAGATCACGGGCATCTGGATCTGTTCCAGGAAAAAGTTCAAGGTTCCTTTTTCGCAAAAGTTCAAAATTAGATCGGCTTCATCTACAAGAAGGACGGCGCGCTTGTTTTGATACTTGGAGGCAGCGTAAAGGATGCTTCCCATGCGCTCGCTGACCGGGGAATTTCTTTTGTCCTCTCGGTTGATGCCTTCGATACTGATGTTCGTGAGAATCAATGGACGACGCAGAGTTTTTGCCAAAGCCTTGGCGAGTTCGGTTTTACCGGTACCTTCTACGCCGTAGAAGAACAGGTTCAAACCTTCGCCCTTTTTGACGTGCTTCAGCATCTGAAGTGCGATGTCCACTTTGGGATCATCCCCCGCCAAATTCTTAAACGGAACGGAATCGCCCTGGTAAGTGCGGAAGTAAAGGCTGTCAAGATCGTTCCCACAAGATCCATCCAGAAACTGGCAGATACGCTCGCTGATGGAAGCGTCTTCGTCCAAGATCTTCATGCGTTTCAGCGTGCCTTGAGGAGATACGGCGCTGTCGAAATCCATTTCGGGGTAGAGCGTTTTGAAAATGCTCGGCAAGTCGTCGGGGCGAAAACGGTGCGTGTTGAGCAGATTGATCAAAGGCTCGCATTGTTCCTTGTGAAAAAAGATCCAAGTGAACATGACGATTTCCATTTCGTCATCGGTGAGTTCGAAAGATTGCTGAACGATGTTCAGCCTTCTGAAAGAGGAATCGTCTACATGATGGTTTTGTTCCAAAGCCTGAGTCAGTTCGCGGGTAAAGCTCCCGTAGAAGATCTTTTGCGAATGTGTGTCGAAGATGCATTCACCGCATAGGAATTGACGAACAAAGGCTTCAATCTCGTCAATCGAGTTGGATTCGTTGACGAGGACTTTATAGCGGGAAATGATTTTTTGGCGGTCTTGATAGAGGACGCTTTTGTCCTTTGTATGGGTACGTTGCTTGATCGTAGGAAAGATTTCGTCTAAGTCATCCATGTATTCCTGGAATTCTTTGTCAAGAGAATACTTGTGATTGGATTTTTGGATGAATTGCCTTTTTTGCTTTGCAGGAAGTTTGTCTTCTGCGTCGTTGAGGGCTTGATAATAACGGTTCAAGTCTGTCAGAACGTGAAAGGCGTTTTTTCGAGAGAAGAGAGAGATGCATTTATCGGCGCTAGGGGGTTTTGTGGTTGTGCGAAGTGTGCGCAACCAATACTCGTAGCTTTTGAGGGTGACGAAATCTAGATGCTCTTTTTGGCTCGTATGGCTCGTTTTCAGATTACGGATGACTCCCTCAAAATAATTCTTTCTCATCAAACCTCACTTGTGAAAGTCTACAGTAGAAATATAGGAGCTTAATGTGACAAATACTGACGCAATAAATCAGGCGAAAAAATTTTTACTTCCAAAGTTCTTTGCGGTTATAGGTTCCGCTGCGTAACTGGACGTGCAGATGTTCGTTGTTCCTGCCGATGTCTTCGTGTAAAACGGTATAGCGGTCTCCCAGATCTTCGCGCACGGCTTGTGCGAGCTCTTTGCGCTGCTGAATGTTTCCCATGTCTTTGATGCGAAAGTCCAGGGCGGCTCCGACGTAATGGGCGGATTTTTGGGCGTGGCCTTCGTAGTCGTTTGCGCTGGTGATGAGAGGCTTGAATTCGTCGTCGTTCATAACGGTGTGATAGGCACTGACGACGACGGAGATCGCGCTGTCCATTTCAGGACGAAGCATGTGAAAGCTAACGCCCGGTTTTTGACGTGTCATGGAAAGCATTTGCTCGTGAAAATCCTGAGCTTCTGCGCTGCGATGCCGTTCAACATAGCGTTCCACGATTTCCGTACGGGTCTTTTCGCGATCGGAAGGCTGGGGTGAGTTGTTGATGGCGTTATCGATCAGAGAGAATGCGCCTGCCAAGAGGCTGCATACGATCGTAACCAGGCCAGAAATGATCGAAAAAAGGCCTGAGACGATTTCAGCGACAGCATCAAGGATTGTTTCTGACATAATTCTAAATATAGGCAGAATTTATGACAGAAAATGTCAAAAATAGACTTTCTTGAAAAAAAGCTACAGTAGAGCGTCCATTCTACTGTAGCCCCTTTCTTCTCAATTAACAATCAGCAACTAAAGTATTCCACTTCCGGATGGCTAATGTAAAGTCCGCTGACCGATGCTTGCGGGTACATGGCACCGTTTTCCGTTAGGCTAATGCCGATACTCTTGTAATCGATCAGCTTCGCTACATTGAAGATTTCCTTGATGTCCGGGAGAACAGGGTAGCCGATTGCCGGGCGAATGCCCTTCCAGCCTTCGTTCTTGTCCAGTTCCTGGCTCAAGTATTCCGCGCCTGCTTCGGCGAGTCGGTCTGCTACGGTCTGCATCAAAAGAACGTCGTAGTCGCTGCCGCCTTGTTCCGCTTTGAGCTTTTCCAAGCGTTTCACAAAGGTTTCGCTCACGGTCACGGCAAAGGCGCCGACGATATCGCGGTACAGATCGTTTCCGGTCGGCGCATTGAAGATACTGTCGGTTTTCGCGTTCACCGGGGCGACGTAGTCGCAAAGGGAAAGGCAGGTGCCTTCCGGCTTTTGCTGGCGAGCGGTGGAAACTTCGATCAAATCTTCATCGGTGCCGGTGCGGCTCGTGTTGAACTTGATCGAATGATCCGTCCCTGCGGCGGCGTAGAATGCCTGAATGGCGCGCAGGGCATATTCCGGACGGTTCAAGCTTTGAATGAGAGCTTCGGCGTCGGCTTTGAGCTTTTGCGCTTCTTCGCAGTCCGCCTTGACCTTCCAAGTGTAGAAGAAGAATTCCCAGCTGATGAGCGGAATGACTTTTTCGAGCGGAATGGGCGGAAGCTTGCTTTCGCCCATGAATGGCGGGCGCGCTGGCTGGTACTTGCTCCAATCGCACAGGAAACGGCGTTCCACCGGAGTTTTTTCCGCGGCCGCCATGGCGTTCGCGGCGCTTGTCTGAATGCCGTTCTGTTTGTCGCGAATGCGCTGCTGCTCTTCGCGGTTTTCTTGAATCGTCTGTTCTGCGGTTTCAGGGCTTAAAAGCTTTGCGGCAAGGCCCGGGTTGCTTGCGGCGTCGCGCACGTGGAAAACAGGGCCGTCATAACACGGAGCGATTTTCACGGCGGTGTGCGTCGGGGAAGTCGTTGCGCCGCCGACGATGATTGGAATGCGAAGTCCTGCTTCCTGCATTGCCGTGGCGACGTGGCACATTTCTTCGAGCGACGGGGTAATCAAACCGGAAAGGCTCACGATGTCCGCCTTGTGTTCGATTGCCGCCTTTACAATCACATCTTCTGGAACCATCACGCCGAGGTCCACCATGTCAAAGCCGTTACACGCCATGATCACCGAAACAATGTTCTTTCCGATGTCATGCACGTCGCCCTTGACTGTCGCGATCACGATCTTACCGCGGGAACTCGAATTCGAATCCTTGCCCGCTTCAATGTAAGGCTGCAAAACTTCCACCGCTTTTTTCATCGTACGGGCCGTTTTCACGACCTGCGGCAAGAACATTTTACCTTCGCCGAAGAGACGTCCGACTTCGTTCATCCCGTCCATCAAAGGTCCGGAAATGATTCCCACCGGGCTGTCTCCGCGTTCAATCAGCTGCATCAAATCTTCTTTCAGCGTATTGGAAGTTCCCTTGAGAAGCGCTTCCTGCAAACGCTCTTCGGGAGTCGTCGGCTTCGCTTCTGCAACTTCGGCGGTATCGTTCGAAGAGCTTGCGACTGCCGTGGCAAAGATTGCCTTCGGGTCGTACTTTTCGCCGGTTTCCTTTGCCTTGAGCATTGCTTCGGTCATGCGCTGTGCAATGCTGATGAGTTCTTCGGAGGCTTCGGGGAAAGTGTTCAAAACGACTTCGGTAATCGCCATGCGAAGTTCAAGCGGAATCGTCTTATAATCGATTTCGGCGGCGGGATTCATGATCGCCATGCCCATGCCGTTCGGAATCGCGTGATGCAAAAATACGGAATGCATCGATTCGCGCAGATAGTTGTTTCCGCGGAAGGCGAAAGACAAATTCGAAAGACCGCCCGAAATGCGGACTCCCGGCAAATTGTCAATGATCCAACGCGTTGCACGGATAAAGTCCGCCGCATAAGCGTAATGCTCTTCCATGCCCGTCGCCACGGTCAGCACGTTCGGATCGAAAATGATATCGTTCGGACGGAAGTTCAACTTTTCCGTCAAAAGCTTGTAGGCACGAGACGCAATTTTCACACGGCGATCGTAATTGGTCGCCTGGCCTTCTTCGTCGAAGAGCATCACAATGACAGCCGCACCCAAACGCTGCACGGTCCGCGCATGATCGAGGAACGCTTCTTCGCCCATCTTCAGCGAAATGGAATTCACAATGCATTTGCCCTGTACGCATTTAAGACCCGCTTCGATCACTTCAAAACGGGAACTGTCGATCATCACCGGGGCGCAGCTCACCGCCGGATCGCTGGCGAGCAAATTCAAAAAGTGCGTCATTTCCTTCTGGGCATCCAGAAGGCCGTCGTCCATGTTCACGTCCACAACGTGAGCACCTTTTTCTACCTGGGTGCGGGCAATGTCCAACGCTTCGTCGTAATTCTTTTCGTTCACCAGACGCAAGAATTTTTTAGATCCTGCGACGTTGCAACGTTCGCCGACCTTCACAAAGAAACTCAACTTGTCGTGCTTCTGAATCGGGGCGACGGCAAGAGGTTCAAGACCGCTGAGCATGAGCATCGGGGAGCGATGAACAGGCTTGCGACGTTCGTAATCCGGAGCGAGTGAATCGATCGCCTTGCGGAAGGCGGCCATGTGTTCCGGAGTCGTACCGCAGCAGCCGCCGATCATGTTCACGAGCTTTTCTTCGAGATACGGCTGAATCATTTTCACCATATCTTCCGGTGTATCGTCATAACCGCCAAACTGGTTTGGAAGACCCGCGTTCGGGTGGCAAGAAATGTAACACGGCGCGACGGCGGACATACGGCGCAAATACGGCAGCATACCGTCAGCACCTAAACCGCAATTCAAACCAATCGACAGGGGATTGGCGTGCATCACGCTCACCGCAAAGGCTTCCACCGTCTGACCGGAAAGCGTTCTTCCCGAAGCGTCGCTCACCGTCATTGAAAGCATCACTTCGAGCGGGCGGGTCGTTTTATCCTTGACCTTCTGGTAAGCGCTCAGGGCGGCCTTCGCATTCAGCGTATCGAAAATCGTTTCGATGAGAATTGCGTCCACGCCGGCGTCCACAAGAACGTCGATCTGTTCATAGTAAGCCGCTTCGAGTTCGTCAAAAGTAATGCTGCGGCTTGCTGGGTCGTTCACGTCTTCGCTCATCGAGAGCATTTTACTTGTCGGGCCGACGTCGCCCAATACATAAACCTGACGATCCTTCGCTTCGCTTGCCGCCTGCTTTGCAATTTTCACTGCGGCGCGGTTCATTTCGGCAATGCGGTTTTCCTGGTGATATTCGTGCTGGGAAACACGCTGACTTGAGAACGTATTTGCGGTCAGAACGTCGACTCCCGCCGCCACATAGCGACGTTGAATGTCGAGAATCACATCGGGCTTTTCAATCGACAGCATATCGTTGTTGGCGCCCTTGATGCCATAGGTTTGAATGACCGATCCCATGCCGCCGTCCAGCAGCAAAATTTTTTGTTCAAAAGCTTCGCGAAGTGTCATGATGCGTAAAATTTAGCAAACGAGATTTTGAAATTTGAAATTTCTGCGTCGGAATGGAGTGTTTGGGTCTCTGATAGGGTTCGTTATAACTTGAGGCTATAACCAGCGATTGCTGTAAACTTTTGCTAGGAATTCTTTTAAGCTAAAAGTTAGGCTTGACAAACTTTCGAAAAGTGTCTAAAGTTGATGTTAGAAAGAACTAACATTTTTAGAAAAAACTAAGTATGCCGATTTCTTTAGACGCTTGCCTCGTCCGTCAATGCGCTCCAACCCTCGCCGGAATCAAGGCGGGGAGCCTTTTTTGCCTCGACATGGATCGTGAAATTCTTGTTTGCGAAATTATCGCCCATTGGAATCGCATGCTGAATACGAAGAACGTTTTCGCCAAAGTCGTCGGCGAGAAGCGTGGGCTTACATACATCTACGTTTACCGCCCAAATCTTTTGAACAGAGTCCTCCTCAATGGCGAAAGTCAATCTTTTTTGAAAGGCTATGGCTATCAAAAGTTCGACGTCGAATCGGTGCTTTCCCATTTGCGCGAGCGTTTTTGTGCGGAAGCGATCTTTCCGCATGAAGTCGGTATTCTGCTCGACTATCCGTTAGAAGATGTCCGCGAATTCATTGTGAACGGCGGCAAGAACAGTAAACGGATTGGCGTATGGAAGGTTTATCACAATGTCCCGAATTCCGTGCAGATTTTTGACGTTTACCGCAAATGCCAAAGGGATATGATTGCGCGATTCCAGGAAGGTGCTACGCTCGAAAGCTTGACAATGGTCAGTTAAAGATTATTCCAAGTTGTTGTACTGAAAAAGTTACAGCCAAGTATTGAACTTGGCTGTTTTTCTTTTTTGACTGGGATTTTCTCTCCCGTCTCGCTGTGAATTTGCTCACAGTCCGTGAAAAAGAAGCTGTTTTGCCATAGTAAAAACGAGACTGCAAATTTGTGGCGAATATAAATTAATGAAAAGGAGTTTTATTAACGGAGGGTGATTGTATGAAAGCCTATCAGAAGGGATTTTCAATGGTCGAGTTGATGACTGTTGTGGCTGTCATCGGCATCCTCGCAGTGATTGCAATTCCTGTGGTTGCAAGTCAACTTTCCAAGTCTAAAGCGGCGACGGTTGTTTCCGCTGCAAAAAAGTATATCCGTTTGCAGGAAGCCTATGCGCAGGAACATGCAGCGGCAAGCAAATGGTCGGATATCGGCTACGCCGCTCCGAGTGGATCTGTGTTTGAATTCAGCCAGGGAGAAATCACCCAGACTTATGATGTCGATGAGGTGGCTAGCGGGAAGGTGGGCTGGATGGCAAAAAATACGGTCGCCTTGGGAGATTGCCCGGCCGGCAGTTTCTGGTTCGTTTCTGTGGAGAAAAGCTCGGGCTCGTCCATGAGCTATTCCGCGTCGGTTTCGAATGCGAACTGTGCCGCAAAGACTCCGGAATTTTCGATGGTGGACGATTCCTACAGTCGTGCTGCGACCGGGGTGATTTTTGACGCAGGCATTCCGACTGTTACGACGTCGGAATCGGAAACATCGACGGCGGAGGCTTCGGGAACATCGACGAATACTTCCACGCAAAATGCCGTGATGGCAACGGTTTCGGATCCGTCTTCTGTTGCGGCATCGATGGCAGGCGTTGTAGAGACCTCTACGGCTGCATCCACGGCGAATGCTTCCACGGCTACATCCACGACGAATACATCTACGACGAATGCTGCATCGACATCCACGGCAACGTCTACGGCAAATTCTACTGCGGCTTCGACAACGTCGTCACAAAATACGACCGCAACGGCATCGGCAAATACATCTTCTACGACGTCCACTGCGACTTCAACGAATACGTCCGCTGCGGCATCCTCAAACACGTCGTCGGACGCAAATTACGCGACCGTGGCCGCTCAAGAATACGAATCGGAAGTGGAAGGCTATGCCTCGGAACTCGCCGCTCAAACTTCGACGGAAAGCGTTTCCGGCTGGTCTGACGACGATTTGTATGGCAATGGCTTTACGGAAGACGAAATCAGCTCGATGGAAACGGGCGAAATCGTCGCCTCGATGTCAAACGATTTGGAAAGTTTCTGGACAAGCTCGGCGACGGACAGCTATTCGGAATCCTCTCAGAATGGAAGTTCTCAGAATGTTGACTCCCAAAGCGCAAGTGCTCAAAATGACGATGCTGAAGATGAATACTCCATTTCCAGCGAAGAGGATTATGCGGAAAAATGCACAAATGCAAAGTCGTATAGCGAACTCAAGCGCGAGCTCGAATCCGATGCGAAGGAATTTTATAAAACCTGGAATGAAAGCTGGCGAGAACTCTTAAAAGAAAGAATGACTTTGCAAGCGAATGAACGTCGTTCGGGCGGTAATTATTGCACGGTCAAAAAAGTGGGCAATCGTACCGAAGATTCCGGCTGCATGACAGAACAGGTGTTCAAGCAGAAGGTGAACAAGTGGATTTCGGACTATAAAAAGCTTGTTCAGGAATATGCGGCGTTCAGGTATGCCCTCGCCAAATCCTTGTACGATGCCAAAATCCAGGCAGAGGCTTGCGAAAGCGCGAGCAAGTGCTACGGAAAGAATCATGGCAATGGAAAAGGTTCCGGCAAGAATAAGTGTGATAACGGAAATCACAATGGCTGGTACAAACAGCATCAAAAGGATTGGAACAAGCGATACAGATAACGAAAAAAGACCGCAAAATTGCGGTCTTTTCTGTTTTAAAATGAAAAAGAAATATTAAATGTTGCGGAGCACTTCCTGAGATGTCTGCGGAGCGAGTTCCGTGTCCATCACAAAGTGGCGAACTTCATTCGGGTTGATGCGGGCGTATTCGGAAAGAGCACGACCGATACCGGTGCGAATGTAATAGTTGTCATCCTTGGCGCAGTGCAAGCAGCAGGACTTGAGAAGATCCCAGTCCGTGTGGTCGCGGTACTGCAACTGGAAAAGAATCACGCTGCGACGGACCCAAATGTTCGGGTCGCGAATCCAGGTGGCCACTTTCTGGCGAATCGGGGGAATTCTCCAGGCGAGGTCGCCAAGAATGCTCGTTGCAATCGTGTCAACCGTATCCTTCCACGGACGCGTTTTAATGAGCATTTTCAAAAAATTCAAATGCTGCCCGCCGAGAAGGGATTTGTGCTTGAACAGATAATCGCAGGCGGCGTACTGCACTTCGCGATACGGCTGAATCCACATATCCGAAACTCTTGCGGCCAATTCGTCGCCGGATTTCGGCGGGAACTTGTCGAAAATCGGATAAGTAGCTTCGCGACGTCGAATGACATTTACGCCGAGGAAGTCGAAGGAGTCCCTCATGCTCTTGGACATGGAGTGGGCTTCTTCTTCATTTGCTCTGGCTCGGAGAGCCAAAAGAATGTCTTGTGTAAATCGAAGCATTTGTGTAAAAAATACAACTCTAGAACGAGAATTTCTAGGTCTTGACAAACGGAATTTTTTAAATTAAATGGGAATCACGGGTTTTGAATTTTAAAGCTTTTTAGCCTTCTCAATTAAAATGACGAATAAAAAACCGATCGAAGAACTTCCGATTATAGAAGTCCCCCCAGAATTACGAGGCCTTTCCGATGAGGAAATCATCGCTCTGCATCCGGTGGATCCAGAAAAGCGAGACCGTTTCCGTCCTTCGAAGAAGGAACGCGCGGCGAAAAAGCTCGAAAAGGAAAAGGAAAAAATTCGTAAGATAGCGGAGCAGTATAAAAATCGCGATTCTTTTTCGGGCTATTCCCGCCCGATGCCGAAGATGTCGGATTATGACGGTAGCCGCCCGAATCAGCAGGCCCGTCGCCCGGCCGCTCCCAAGAAAACGCTCTTTGTGCCAAGTCAGATGAAGAAGGCGGCTTCGGCTCCGGTCCCAACCGTTTCTGCTCCAAAGCCGACGGTTGCACCGCTCCCTCCGCGTCAAAGTTCGGGCCGCGTCCTCGTCGGTTCGTTCGGCGGAAAATTCGGCGCTCCGAAGACGCAGCTGATTTCCGAATCGGATCTTGCCAAGAAGCATGCGGAAGAAGAAGCGAAGCGTATTCGCGAACTGGCCAAGAAGCGCGTTGCGGCGGCTCTTTCGCTTGCCGTTCCAGAGGCTCCGGTCAAACGCAAGCGCGGACGTCCCCGCAAAAATCCGCTTCCGGAAGAACCGAGCGCGACTTAAACATTTTTGAAGCTTCCCAAGTTCGGGAAGCTTTTTTATTTACGGTTTTTTGCGGATTTTTCGCAAGTTTCGCGGCTTTACCCGTCTTTTGTAAAAATTTGAATATATCTTTGAGCTATGAGATTTGGAGATATTTCTTGTTTTCAGAGCGGCGTCGCCGTTCCTGTTTTTTCGCTTCATTCCAAGGATAGCGTCGGCATCGGCGAATTTTTGGACCTCGTTCCGTTCGGAGCTTGGGCTAAGAAGTGCGGTTTGAACGTCATTCAGATTCTTCCGGTGAACGATACCGGTTATGAATCTTCCCCGTACAGCGCCCGCAGCGCTTTTGCGTTAAACCCGGCGTTCATCCGTCTGCAGATTATTCGCGGAGCCGAGGCCTTTGCTTCCGATATCGAAGCTTTGCAGAAAAAGTATGCGGCGGAGCCGAAGGTGCATTATGCGGACATCGCCCGCGAAAAGCGTGAAATCCTCCGCAAGATTTTCGATGCGAATTACACGCAGCTGAACCGCAACGTGGCGCTTTCCAAATGGATCGAAGCGAATCCGTGGGTCAAGCCTTACGCCGTGTACGCGATGCTCAAGGAAAAGAACGGCGAAGCGAGCTGGCGCAGCTGGACCGAAGACCAGGATCCGACGGATCTTCGCATTGGAGCTTTGGCTCGCAAGGCGCACAAGGATACGCTTTTCCAGTGCTGGATGCAGTTTGAAGCCGAAGCCCAGTTCAAGGTCGCTTCGAATAAATTAACGGAAATGGGGATCCGCATTAAGGGCGACATTCCTATCCTCATTAATGAAGACAGCGCTGACGTCTGGTGCAACCGCAAGTACTTCTCCCTGGACGATCGTGCAGGCGCACCTCCTGACATGTACAGCTACAGCGGACAGAACTGGGGATTCCCCACGTACCGCTGGGACGTTCTCGAACAGGAAGATTTCAAATGGTGGCGCGACCGTCTCGCTCAGGCGAGCAAATTCTACCACGCTTACCGTATCGACCACGTTCTCGGATTCTTCCGCATTTGGGCGATTCCGCAGAACCAGCGCACGGGTATCCTCGGGCACTTCTCCCCGGCGATTCCGGTTTCTCTTTCCACGCTGACTTCCGCCGGCTTTAAGAAGGAAACGGTCGAATATCTGCAGAATCCGAATATGTCGAAGAATCAGCTTCGTGCGTTCCTCGGCGATGCGACGGATGCTTGCATTTCCAAGTATTTTGAACTGCTTTCGGGCACAAATGACCGCTACATTTTGAAGCCGGAATTCAACTGCGAAAGTGCAGTTCTCGATACCGCCGAAGAACAGTGGATCAAGGACGGTCTTCTCAAGGTTCTCTGGAACCGCATCTTTGTGCCGGGAACTCCGGAAGGCGAATATTATCCGTATTGGTACTGGTACAACACCCAGGTCCTCGGTACCCTTCCGCCAGAAGAACAGAGAAAGCTCGGCGAAATTTTGCATGCGAACGAAGCCGCCCAGGACGGTCTCTGGTATGCGAACGGCAAAAAGCTCCTCTCGGTGCTTGCGAACGAAACGGATATGGTCGTTTGCGCCGAAGACTTGGGCGCGGTTCCGCACTGCGTTCCGAGCGTTCTCGGGGAACTTTCGATTAACTCGCTCCGCGTGGAACGTTGGGCTCGTAATTGGGACGCTCCGGGTCAGCCGTACTTTGAAGTCTCGGAATACCCGCGCCTTTCCGTGGCAACGACAAGCGTTCACGATTCTTCGACGATTCTCGGCCTTTGGCAGGAAGACGGTTTTGACAGAAACTTCTTCTGGAAGAATCACATGCACATGGCGAGCGAAGCGCCGCAGACGCTCACCCCGGATATGGTCGAAGCGGTCATGCGCAACATCTATAATGCGAACAGCCTCTTTGTGATCCCGTCGATGCAGGATTACCTTGCGCTCAGTTCAAGCTGGACGCCGAAGGATCCGGGCGACGAACGTGTGAATACGCCGGGAACGGTCGGTCCGCAGAACTGGGCTTACAAGCTTCCTTGTTCCTTGGAAGAGCTCGATGCGAATACGGCTCTTTCGGCGACGATTGCAAAGCTCACGGATGAACGCGCCCGCCGTCCGCTCCGTTAAAATTTCTCTCTTATTTTTTACAAAAGGCTCCGGTTTTCCGGGGCCTTTTTTGGTGCCTTACTTGTTTTTCACTACCAAATGAATGTTTGGTGCGTAAAAAATCTAGAATTGGGGCATTATGGCAGAACATCTATCTTTGAATGAATACCCGGAATGGGCGAAGTCCGCGGTCTTCTACCAGATTTTCCCGGATCGCTTTGCTCGGAGTACGCATTACGAATGTCCGGGAAATTTCGAAAACTGGGGCGCAAAGCCTGCGACGAGCGGATTTTGCGGCGGAAACCTGCGCGGTATCATCGAAAAGCTCGATTACATTCAAAAGCTCGGGGCGAATGCCCTGTACCTTTGCCCGATTTTTAAGAGTGCGGCAAACCACCGCTACCATACAGTCGATTATCAGCAGATCGACCCGGTTCTCGGTACGCTCAAAGATTTTGACGAACTTGTTTCCGAAGTCCATGAACGCGGAATGCGCATTATTTTGGACGGCGTCTTCAATCACTGTTCCCGAGGATTTTTCCCGTTTTTAAGCGTGATGGAAGAAGGCGAAGCTTCGCCGTACAAGAACTGGTTCCACATCCATTCGTTTCCGGTCAAGGCTTACAGCGGTAAGCCGAATTATGAATGCTGGTGGGGAATGGCTCCGCTTCCGAAATTCAACACGGACAATCCCGAAGTCCGCGAATACCTGCTGCATGTGGCTGAATATTGGACCAAGCGCGGCATTGACGGCTGGCGCCTGGACGTTCCGAATGAAATCAACGACGACAGTTTTTGGCAGGAATTCCGCCGCCGCGTGAGAAAGGTGAATCCGGAAGCCTACATTGTGGGCGAAATCTGGGAAGATCCTTCGCGTTGGCTGCAGGGCGACCAGTTTGACGGCGTCATGAACTATCCTGTGCGAAAGCTCGCCTTGGAATTTTTGTTCCCCGAAGGCATGCGTTCTAAAGATGCGGTTTCGACGGGCGATACGACGTCGGCGGGGGCGGAAAAGGACCTGTTCGCATTCTGTCGGGATTTCCAGGGCCTGTTCAACCGAAAACTGTTCGGGGTGCAGATGAACCTGTTCGGCAGCCACGATACCGCACGTATGCGCACGCTCTCGGGCAAGACTCCGGAACGTTCGCTGCTCGCATGGGCACTTCTTTTGTGCCTGCCGGGAGCCCTCTCTATCTATTATGGTGACGAAATCGGTCTCGAAGGCGGTAAGGATCCGGATAACCGTCGCTGTTTCCCGTGGCAGGATATGCCCGATGCCGAAGATTCGGAAACCTTCCGTATGGTAAAGACCATCCTTGCGTTCCGCAAGCGGGAACCTGCGATGAACAGTGGAACGCTTTCCATTCGCCCGGAAGGCCAAGGAATTCTGCTTTGCCGTCGCAAGGGAAATTCCCTTGTGGAACTGCGCCTGGGATACCCGGGTCCTGTCCCTCTGCCGGGAATTTCGGCAAGAACCGAGATCGTTTATGAACGCGGACGTACTCCGATTGACGGAGTTGCAGGCTATTTCGTGGCAAAAGGCGGCATCGTCCTCACAAAAAAAACTGTCACTTACTAAATTTGAGCGCAACTTTAGGTTTCTTACGCCTTTAAGGAAAATGATCAGATGAAGAAAAAATTATTTGGAATGCGCGAGATCATCATTCTCGCAGTCATCCTTATTGCCGCATGGTCGATTATCCCGTCCATTCGAGTTCACTCTAAATCGGGTGACGCAAAGAAGGAATACATCAAGCAAAACCCGAAGGTTGCCGGTAAGGCGATGAACTTCGGCCTCGACCTCGCTGGCGGTACGAGCATCACGCTCCAGATCGACGGCAAGGGTCTCAAGGACGAAGACATCAAGGACATCCAGGCTCAGTCGCTTGAAATCGTCCGTAACCGCGTTGACCAGTTCGGTCTTTCCGAACCGCAGATTTCTCCGTCCGGCAACGACCGCATCAATGTCGAACTGGCGGGTGTGGATGATTCCACGGCAAAGGCTCTCGTCGGTTCTACGGCAAAGCTTGAATTCAAGATTCTTGCAGAACAGGAAAAGTTCGGCCAGGTCATTTCGATGATCGACAACTACCTCCTCGGTCGCGGCGCCATCGAAGATTCGACGAAGGCAGACAGCACTGTGGCGGATACGGTAAAGGCTGCCGCAGCTCCGGCTAAGGCAGACACGCTTTCCGACGCAGAACTCTTCGCCGGTAACGCTGTGAAGACCGACACGGTTGCCAAGGCTGATTCCGCAAAGGTGGACTCCGCTGCAGCTCCGACCGCAACCCAAGGCACGGCTCTTTCCGCTCTCTACCTTTCGTTCGGCAATGGCGGCTTCGTCGCTCAGGAACAGGTGGAAGTCATCAAGCGCATCTTGAACGACCGCACCGTCCAGAGCCTCATTCCGCACGACGTGGTCTTCGCATGGGGCTCGGGCTTTGAAACCCCGAACGGCTCCGTGATCAAGGCAAAGCGTCTTTATCTCTTGAAGCGCCGCGCTGAAATGAGCGGTGAATATGTCTCCGACGCTCGCCCGTACCGCGTTAGCGATGGTACGAACTCCGGCGAAGTGGCTGTGAGCCTCAAGTTCTCTGGCATCGGCCCGAAGCGCTTTGGCGCTGTGACCGCTGCAAACATCGGCAAGCAGATGGCCATCGTCCTCGACGAACAGGTGATCAGCGCTCCGGTGATCCGCGACCGCATCCCGAACGGCGAAGCTCAGATTACGGGTCTCGACGACATGGCTGAAGCAAACCGCCTCGCAGTCGTTCTCCGTTCTGGCGCTCTCAAGGCTCCGATGAACATCATTGAAAGCCGCACGATCGGTGCAACTCTCGGTGAAGACAACATCAAGTCTGGTTTCGGTTCCGCTTTGATCGGTATTCTGATCACGGTTATCTTCATGATTATGTACTACCGCTTCGGTGGTCTCGTCGCTAGTGCCGGTCTTATCTGCAACGCTCTGATCACGGCTGCAGTTCTTTCGGCATTCAATGCAACGCTGACTCTTCCGGGCATCGCTGGTATGGTCTTGACGATCGGTATGTCGATCGACGCCAACGTGATTATTTTCGAACGTATCCGTGAAGAACTCCGCGCTGGCAACAAGGCTCGCGCTGCGATCTCGAAGGGTTATGAACGTGCTTTCAGCGCGATCTTCGACTCCAACTTGACGACGTTCCTCACCGCTCTCATCCTTTACAAGATCGGTACGGGCTCGGTGAAGGGCTTCGGTCTCACCTTGATGATCGGTATCGCCGCTTCCATGTTCACCGCTCTCACGGTGACCCACGCTATCTTCGATATCAAGCTCGCTAAGCAGGATTCCAACACGATCTCGATCGGTAGCGGTGTGGCTGCTCTGAACAACGCCAAGTTCTCCGTGATGAAGCACGCTGGCAAGTTCCGCATTGTCTCGATCATCTTGATCATTGCTTCTGTCGCTCTCGCTTTGACGAAGGGCTTCAACTTCAGCATCGACTTCACCGGTGGTACCGTGTTCCGTGTTCAGTACAACGATACACAGGATCACATTCAGGACTTGAACGATGTTCTCGCCAAGTTCAACGTGAAGGACGGTACGGTGCGTGTCGTCGGCGGTACTTCTCTTGCTAACGCTTATGAAGTTTCCGTGAAGAGCGAACAGGGTGCAGACGTGATCAAGGCTATCGATTCCGATGACCGCGTTACGATTCTTTCCCAGGATGAAGTGGGTGCGACGATCGGTGACGAACTCCGTTTCAATGCAATCCTCTCCGTTCTCTTCGCATGGCTCGCAATCTGCTTGTACGTGTGGTTCCGCTTTGGCAAGCTCGGCCTTGGCTTCGGTCTTGGCGCTGTGGTTGGCCTTGTCCACGATACGGCAATTACGATCGGCTTTATTTCTCTCCTCGGTCTCTCGGTGGACGGCGCTCTCGTAGCAGCACTCCTCACGATGATCGGTTACTCGGTGAACGATACTATCGTGAACTTCGACCGTATCCGTGAAAACGTCCGTCTCAAGGGCACTGCGGACTTCGACAACACGATTGATGAATCCATTTCCCAGTGCGTCAGCCGTACGATCATCACGTCTCTCACGACTCTCTTCGTGTGCGTGATCCTCGCTGTGATGGGTGGTTCCTCGATCCGTGACTTCGGCTTGGTGATGACCTTCGGCGTGCTCATCGGTACGTATTCGTCCATGTGCATCTGCTCTCCGTTCGTCTCCTGGTTCAACCGTCACGTGCGTCACGTCGTGTAATTTTTCGAACAAATCGAACGAAAGACCTAGGCATAGCCCTAGGTCTTTTTTATTTTTGGACTCGTTGGCGTCCACCATACAAGAGAGGCTTGTATGCTTAAGTACTACAAAATCGAAAACGGTCGCATCACGAAGGCCCCGGATGAAGATTCCGCAGACATCGTGTTGATGGATAGCCCCAGCCAGGAACAGCGGGGCGCCCTTGTTAAGAAGTACGAAATTGCGGAACACACGATTGCCTCTGCATTCGATAATGACGAACTTTCGCGTGTGGAATACGACGACGATTTTACGACGATCGTGTTTAAGAAACCTCGCAATTATACGGCGGAAGATAATTTTGAATTCCGCGTGGAATCTTTCGGAATCTTTGTTTTTGAAGACTGGGTCCTGCTTCTTTCGGACTCGGAAATTCCGCTGATGGACAGCCGTCGCTTTTCGAAGATCGACAGCCTGAATACGTTTGTCGTTAAGCTCTTGAACTATTCCGTGTACCACTTCAATGAACATTTGAAGATCATCAACCGGATCAGTGAAGAACTCGAAGACAAGTTGCAGAACACGCTCGACAACAAGTACCTGCTCTACATGTTCACCTTGAACAAGGGCTTGATTTACTATGTGAGCGCGTTGAACTCGAACGAAGCCCTTTTGAAAAAACTCCAAATGGGACGCGGCATGCAGTTCGACGAAAACGAAAGAGAACTTCTCGATGACGTCGTGATTGAAAACCGTCAGAGTCTGCAGCAGGCTGAAATCTACGCAAACATTCTTGCATCCTTGATGGACGCGCGTGCGAGTGTCGTGAACAACAACATGAACGAGTTGATGCGAACCTTGAATATTGTCACGATCGCTATTACGATCCCGACTTTTGTGGCGAGTATCTTCGGTATGAACGTGAAGTTCCCCTTTGGCCTTGGCGAAGGAAATCCGTTCTCGTTCTGGATCATTGTCGCGATCTTTGTGCTTTCTGTGGCTGGTGTTCTCCTTGTTTGGCGTAAACGCAAGTAACGCCCAATGAGAAAGCTGTCCCGAATCTTCATTATCAATTCTTACATGCCGAAAATGCTGCTTGCGGCATTTATCGGGCTTGTGACGGGCTGCGTCGCCGTCGTTTTTCGCCTGTGCCTGGAATCCATTTCGGAGTTTACGCAAAAGACCTTTTCGGGGCCTGTGATTTTTTTGGCGCCGGCGCTCGGCGGCCTTGTGGTGGGGCTTTTGCTGTTTGTGATTGCAAAGACTCCGGAAGCGGCGGGGCAGGGAACCGACCGGTCCATTTATAATTTTCATCATCACGGGGGAGCGCTCCGCAAACGCGTGGCGCCTGTGAAGCTGCTCGCGAGTTCGATTACGCTCGGCAGTGGCGGTAGTGCGGGTTATGAAGGCCCCGTTTCGCAGATCGGTTCGGGAATCGCTTCGACGATTTGCCGCTTCTTTAAGATGACGCGTGCGGTGCGTCGCCAATTTGGCCTTGCGGGCATGGCAGCGGGTTTAGGCTCGATTTTTAAGGCGCCGCTCGCGGGTGCGCTGACATCTGTTGAAATCCTTTACCGCGAAGATTTTGAAAGCAGTTCCTTTGGTACGTCGATTATCGCTTCGGTCGTCGGCTTTACGGTTTACACGGGAGTCTTTGGAACGGCGCCTGCTTTTGATGTGCCGAAGTTTTACTTTGCCGATGCGACGGAACTCTTCTTTTGCGCGGTGCTGGGACTTTTGTGTGTGCCGTTCTCGTTTTTGTATGTGAAGTGCTATTATAAGGTCGAAGACTTTTTTACGGCGTGGAAAATTCCGAACTGGGCAAAGCCTGCGATCGGCGGACTTTTGTGCGGAGCCGTTGCGCTTTTGATTCCGCAGGCGATGGGCGGTACTTGGGATTACGTGGAAAGCATGACGCGCCTTGCAGATCCGGCGAGTGCGCCTTCGGTTCTCTTTTTGCTTGGCCTTGTGATTGCAAAAATTTTGGCGACGTCGTTTACGGTCGGTAGCGGTGGCGCCGGTGGCGTTTTTGGCCCGTCGCTCTTTTTGGGCGGTGTAATCGGCGCCGCGTTTGCGGTTGCGATTGAAACGGTGGCGCCTGGAACCTTGGCGGCGCCCGGTGCGATGGCGCTGGTGGGCATGGGAGCGTTCTTTGCGGGTTCGGCGAAGGCGCCGCTTGCGGGCGTTGTGATGGTTTGCGAAATGACGGGCAGCTATCAGCTTTTGCCGGGAATCATGATTGCGGCGGTGATGCACGTGGCTTTTAGCCGCAAGTGGAGCATATACCGGAGTCAGGTGCTGAACAAGTTCTCTTCGCCGGCGCATCGCCTGGAAATGGATCCGGACCTTCTCCGCACCATTCCTGTGGAATCGGTGATGCAAAAGTCCCTCGTGCTCGAACTCGATTCTTCCCGAACGATTCACGAAGCGGAACGGGACATCAACACCTTCAACGTGGAACATCCGGATTCCGCACTGGTACACTCGTACCCGGTCTTTGAAAAGGGCAGCTACGTCGGCATTTTAGACTGGAACCTGGTCCTTCGCAACATCGTCTCGATCGAAGGCGGCAAAACGGTTCTGCTCGTCGCCGACTGCGTTACATATTCTCCGCTGCTCCCGGCCAGTGCGGATCTGCACACGGCGATGAAGTTCATGCTCAAACATTCGCTGAGTGAAGTCTATGTGAAAAATACCGAAGGAAAGATCCTCGGCATTCTTCCGTCTTCGACCATCATGAACACGTATGACCGCGTTGTACGTGAAAATGCGAAACGTTAAAATTCCCAATTAGAAGTTCAAAGAAAGGCGTGCGCCCGCTGACTGGTTTTGCAATTGGAATGTCGGTGCAATGGAAATTTGATACGCTTCCTTCTTTCGAATGTAGGCGTCCCGACTTTGACGGAGCTGATCTAACCGAGTCCCTTTACTTCGACTGATGCAGCCAAGGATAATGCCCGGTGTAATCGAGTAACCTGCAACCAGCAAGGCTATAGCGCCTCTTTCGTCTTCATCCGAGCTGAAAAAATAAATGCTTGAGCCGATCGCGACGACCCCAATGGAAATAAAAACGGTTCCCATCGTGGAAAGTCTATCTTGCGTTCTTTCGGTACGGGCAATTCTTTTGTCGTAAATTTCGACGCTGTCGACGGCGAAATATTCTGCGACAGACATTTTTTCCACACGTTTATTTTTGGTGAAGATGATGAAAGTTTCTTCCGGTTCGGCTTCCGCGGTGTCGGCTGAACAGGAACCGTTTTCGGTCGGCTGTTCGATCGGAGTTTCCGCTGGATGCTTCGTCGAAGAAATCGGCTGATTCCAAATGGAATTTTGGGCAAAAGCCCCCACCGTCAGCAGTGTTAAAATCGAGATAAAAAGTTTTAAACCCATGCGGCTAAATATAGCCTGTTAAAGGTGCTTTTTTCCACTGATATGTTCGATTTCGATGCGGTAAACGCCCGTATGCGAAACGGCGCGTTCGATATAGGCTTCGCCCGCATCCTTGTATTCCGGGCTGTACTTGTCGATCAAAAGGCGCAAGCCGACCTTCGGATCTTCTGCCGGGTGAACGCGCCCAAAGACGATGCAGCTTTCGAATGCGGTACTGAATTTTTCTGGGTGAAGCTCCGTGCCGCGGACGACGGTAAAACTCACCTTGGAATCTTTTGCAAAGTCCTGGACTTTTTCGCCCGCGCCTTTTGCCCCGTGGAACCAGATGTGCTTTCCGTCGAATGCGTAATTCAGCGGAATTCCGTAGGGGTAGCCGAGGGAATTTTGCGTGGCTAAGATGCCGTATTCGCCGGTCTTCAAAATGTCCGAAGCCGCTTCTACAGACATTTCACGGTCCTTGCGGCGCATCGGCGGGAACGCGGCGAGCGTGCCGTAGGCGAAGTCGTGATGGTCCACCGGTTTTTCGTTCAAAAGCGCTTCTTGGAGTACGTCGCCCTTGTAGGTGAGCTTTAATGAGAAGAAGGGCAGTTCGCGGTCGAGGAGCGTTAAAAAGATGCGGTCGCCGTCCCAATGGGGAAGCTCTGCGAACTTTTCCTTGGGAATCCATTCGAGGGTGCCTTCGTCGCATTCCTTGATTTTGCCGGTGAATTCCGTCGCCTTGAAAAGGTGCATGAATTCGACTTCGTTCATACCGTCACTGATGAACGTGACGATGCCGCAGTACTTGAGGTTTGTGAGCTCTAAGCCTGTTTCTTCACGGGCTTCGCGTCGAATGCAGTCTTCCGGGCTTTCGCCCTCTTCAAACTTTCCGCCGATTCCAATCCACTTGTCGTGATTGATGTCGTTCTTCTTTTTGATGCGGTGCAGAAGAAGGTAAGAACCGTTTTGTTCGATGTAGCAAAGGGACGTGTTGAGCATAGGAAAAATATAGATAAGTCGTGAGGTGCGGATTAGTTCTATCGTGCTTACAAAAAAAGCTCTGCGTTTCCGCAGAGCTCTTGTGCATTCTATCTGAGAGAAAAGCTTAAGCTTCTTCCTTCTTTTCGCAGCAGCACTTGTCGCCGCAGCAGCACTTCTTTTCGGCGAGGAACTTGTAAGCCACACCGCCGATCACACCGCCGAGAATCGGAGCGACCCAGAAGAGCCAAAGCTGCTTCAGAGCCATACCGCCGACGAACACAGCGACAGCCGTAGAACGGGCCGGGTTCACAGAGGTGTTCGTTGCCGGAATGCTGATGAGGTGAATCAAAGTGAGGCAGAGGCCGATGGCGATCGGGCCAAAACCAGCCGGAGCGCGGCCATCCGTTGCGCCCATGATCACAAAGAGGAACACAGCCGTAAGAACCATTTCGATGAGGAATGCAGAACCCATACCGAAGACCTTACCGCCGAAAGCGTTCAAGCCGTTTGCATTCGCCATGTCAGACCAACCGTTCGTTGCAAAAGCGCCAATGCCAGCGGAAAGATCCGGGCAAGCGATCGCGTAAAGAACAGCTGCAGCGATGATGCCGCCGATCACCTGAGCGATGATGTAGGCCGGAGCTTCCTTCGCCGGGAAGCGACCGCCAGCGACCTGGCCGAGAGTGACAGCCGGGTTCAGGTGGCAACCGGAAATGTGACCGATAGCATAAGCCATGGTGAGGACCGTGAGACCGAAGGCGAGGGAAACGCCCACGTAGCCGATACCGGTGTTCGGAACGCCGCAAGCGAGGACAGCTGCACCGCAACCGCCGAACACGAGCCAGAACGTACCAATCGCTTCTGCAATAGATCTTTTGAGAAGAGTCATAAATTCCTTCCTTGTGTGTTAATGGATGCGTGAAATATAAAAAAGCCCCGCTCCAAAGAAAGGCTTTGAAGCGGGGTGTGTGATAAGCTTAACAACTGTATCCGCAATTAAAGGGTCACGATCTTTTCGTTTTCCATCAATTGGTCGAACGTTTGACGTTCGCGGATGACTTCCAGCTTGCCGTTGTTCTGGAGAATTTCCGGAGCAAAACGGCGGCTGTTGTAGTTGCTGGACATGGCGCTGCCATAAGCACCTGCGTCGTGCAGAACGAGGAAGTCGCCAACCTGGGCGGTCGGGAGCTTACGTGTGACCACGTAGCCGCCTTCTTCCTGCGTAAAGACGTCACCGGATTCGCAGAGCGGGCCTGCGACGATCACATCCTGTTCCGGGCCGAGTTCACGACCGTCCTTGGAGACGATCGAAATGCCGTGGTAAGATCCGTAGAAGGACGGGCGGACGAGATCGTTAAAGCCTGCGTCGACGAGGTAGAAGAGCTTGTCTTCTTGCTTCTTCACGGCGCGGATTTCAGCGACGAGAACGGCGCTTTCGGCGACAATGTAGCGGCCCGGTTCGACTTCGAGAGCCACGTCGTGACCGACGGACTGGGCGATGTCCTTGCGGGTCTTGTCCCAAAGGTCGTAATAGGCCTGAACATCGATGCGGTTGCCCTTTTCTTCTTCCTTGTACGGAATCGGAAGGCCGCCGCCGGCAGAAATCATGCGGATATGGGAACCGAGACGACGGGAGGCGTCGCGCATGGCGTCGCAGACCGTGGCGAGGTGTTCAAAATCCGTACCGCTGCCGATGTGCATGTGCAGACCGGTAATCCACATGCCGTTTGCCTGGGCGAGCTTCACGCAGTCCTTCAACTGGGAATGCCAAACGCCGTGCTTCGAAAGCGGTCCGCCCGTATTCGTCTTCTTCGAATGACCGTGGCCAAAGCCCGGGTTCACGCGGAGAGTCAGGTTCGAACGAACGCCTGCGTCGGCGAGCTGCTGGATCATATCCGCAGAACCGACGTTCACATGGATGTTGTACTTTTTCACGAGCTCAATCGCATCGTGGTCGAAAATGTCTGCAGAATAAACGATCTGCGGGACCTGCTTATCGCTTTCGCCACCTTTATAGCCCGCACGGAGAGCACGAACAATTTCTCCCGCGCTGACGGCGTCTACGACTGCACCGGCTTTGCGGACAATCGAAATGATGGAAAGGTTCGGGCAAGCCTTTTGAGCGAAACGAACGGTATCGAAGCACTTGAGTTCCTGAACGCGCTTTTCGATCGTTGCTCGGTCATAAAGCCAAAAAGGGGTGCCGTAGTTTGCGACACCCTCTCGAATTGTTTTTTCCGTAAAGATCGGATTAGACATTTTTGACGCTGTTTTCGCCACCCTGACCGTCAGGAACACGGTTCGGGTTAGCCTGGTCGATTTCCCAGCTGCCATCGAAAACGAACTTGTACTGGTAAGTACCTGCGGCGAGCTTCAGCTTGATGCTCCACACGCCCTGTTCGCCCTTCTTCATTTTGGCCGGGGTCCAGTTGTTGAATTCACCAGCGACTTCGACGGACTTGGAATCCGGGGAGTAGACGTTGAACACGACTTCTTCGAGAGCCTTTTTGGAAGCCTTCGGAGCGGTCTTCTTCACGGTTGCCTTTGCGGAAGCCTTGACAGCGCTCTTAGCGGAGCTCTTGACAGTGCTCTTTGCAGTCGCTTTTTCAGCGGTCTTCTTGGCCGGAGCAACCTTTGCAGCGGTCTTCTTAGCCGAAACAGTCTTTTCTGCAGTCTTGGTGGCGGTTTTTGCGGTGGTCTTGGTGCTCGTGCTCGCCTTCGGAGCGCACTTTGCGCACTGTGTACCCTTCGTCACTTTTGTTGTGGTTTTCTTTGGTGTTGACATAAATCAACCTCCTTGTTCGTTGTGAACAAATAATAACAAAAAAATAATTTTCACTCAATACCTATATTTGGAATTATGAAACAAGCTCAAATCATTGCCCCGAGCGTCTTGAACGCAAACTTCCTCAACCTGCAGTCCGAACTCACCGCTATTGAAAACGGCGGCGCGGGACTTGTTCACCTCGACATCATGGACGGTCACTTTGTGCCGAACATCAGTTTTGGCCCGGGAATTTCGGGCTTGATCGGTAAGGCGACAAAGCTTCCCCTCGACTGCCATTTGATGATTGACAATCCTGAGCTTTTTGTAGACGAATTTGTCAAAATCGGAGCGCGTTATGTGACGGTGCAGGCGGAATCGACGATTCATTTGGACCGCCTTTTGAACCGCATTCGCGAACTCGGTGCAAAGCCCGCCGTGAGCATCAACCCGGCGACTCCGATTGAAAGCATCAAGTGGGTACTCGACTCTGTGGACATGGTCCTTGTCATGTCTGTGAATCCGGGATTTGGTGGACAGAGCCTGATCCCGTATTGTTTGGATAAAATCCGTGCCTTGCGCGAAATGAAACCGGAACTCGATATCGAAATCGATGGCGGTGTCAAACTCGACAATATTCTGGAAGCGAAGAAGGCTGGCGCCAATATTTTTGTCGTCGGCAGCGCGATTTTTAAGACAAATTCGCCTGAATTAACTTGTCGTAAGTTTGTTGAAACAGTTTCTTAATTTTTTTATTTATATTTGAGTCCACATTTTTTATTGGGACGGAAAACAATATGTCTGAATTGAACACACAAATTAAGGAAGTGCTGATCAAGGCACTGGAACTTGAGGATATCACACCGGCTGACATCGAAGACGATGCCCCGTTGTTTGGCCAGAATAAGGAAGGTCGCGGTCTCGGACTCGATAGCATTGACGCTCTCGAACTCGGTATCGCCATCAAGGACAACTTTGGTGTCTCCTTCTCGACGGTGAACGAAGAAACGCGTAAGCACTTTGCTTCGATCGACGCTCTTGCCGCATACATCTCTGCCAACAAAAAGGACTAAGTCATGGAAAAGCAACAGATTTACGACAAAATCCGTGAAGCCCTCATCGAAGATTTTGAACTGAAACCGGAAAAGGTTGTCCCGGAAGCTCGTCTTTACGAAGACCTGAACCTCGACAGCATCGACGCCGTAGACCTGATCGTGAAGCTCAAGACGTTCATTCCGCGCAACATTGACCCGGATGTGTTCAAGAGCATGCGTACGCTGCAGGACGTGGTGGACGGAATCTACGATATCGCTCAGGGTACTGAAGAAAAGAAATGAAGGCTGTAGCGGGGAAGATCCTCTTCGCCGTTCTTTCTGTTCTTTATCCGATTCTGGTATTCTGCGGTCTCCGCTTCTGGGGACTTTCGCCGCGCAAGTTGAGCATTTTGTTGCTTCTTCTCGCGGCGTTTCATTTAATATCAGCTTCGCGAAAAAAACAGCCGGGAGCGGCATCGCGACTGAAGGAAGGCTGCTTTGTAGCCTTTCTTTTGGCTTGTGGTGTAGCCGCTTTTGCGCTGGATAACGCCCTCGTTCTCAAGTTCTATCCGGTTCTTGTGAACGTCGGGATGCTTTTCTTTTTTGGCGCGACTCTCTTTCGAAAGCCGAGCTTTGTTTTTCGCTTGGCGACTTTTGCCGACAAGCGAATTTTGCAGACTGCGGACAGGAGTTCTGTCGAACGCTACTGCGACCGGGTGACGCTCACCTGGTGCATCTTTTTTATTCTGAACGGATCCGTTGCGCTGTGGACGGTACTGTGTGCAGACGAGAAGATCTGGTCGCTGTACAACGGTCTGATTTCATACATCTTGATGGGAATTCTTTTTGTAGCTGAAATTGGAGTTCGTAAAATGAAACAAAGTCAATTACAATCTTACATTCCATTTTCGAAAATTGAAGCGGACTCTCGCCCGGACGATTCCGTCGTCTGCTTCAGCGGCGCGGGACTTTCTGGCGACGTCAAAACGTGGGCAGACTTCAAGGCGGACGTTTCCAAGGTTCGCCAGGCGGTCGAAGCGGAACCTTACACCGCTTGGATCTTGAACGCGGACGACGTCTACTACTTCCTCGTCGCGATCTTTGCGCTTTTCCAGAGTCAAAAAAAGATTTTGTTCTCCGCGAATCGCCAGCCGGAATTCATCCGTGAAATTCGCAAGCCGGACGTCGGCTTCTTGAACGATACCGGAGCCGAAGGCGCTTTGCAGATTCCGAAGATCATCGAAACCTACACGGCCAAAAATACGTGGACGCCGTTTGACATCAACGCGGCGAAGGCTGCGATGTACACGTCTGGCACGACCGGCATTCCAAAGGAAATCCCGAAGGAAGGCTGGCAATATGAAAACGAAGCGAACGCTCTCGCGGAACGTTTTGCCGCTGGATTTGCGAACCGCAACTTTTACATGACGGTGAACCATCACCACATTTACGGCATGGCGTTCTCGATCTTTGTGCCGATTTCTGCGGGGCTTCCGATTCGTCGCGTGCGTTTTGAATTCCCGGAAGAACTGGAACAGATTGTGAAGGAACCCGCTGTGATCGTGGCGAGCCCTGCCTTCTTAAAACGCCTTGCCGCCAACCGCAAAGAACCTTTGCCGTTCAAGAAGCCGCCTTTCTGGCTTTCTGCCGGTGGACTCTTGCCAGATGAAGTGGCGAACAGAGTCGAAGAACTTTCGGGCAACGGCGTGCAGGAAATTTACGGCTGCACGGAAGCCGGTGCGATTGCGACCCGCCGTATTCGGGAAAAGAAGCTGTGGACGCCCGTTCCGCCGAACAAGATTTCGTTTGCGGAAAACGGTTGCCTGAAAATCGATTCCTCTTACACGGATATCGGCGGCTTTGTGACGGGTGACCTGGGAAAGATTGAAGACGACGGAACGTTCCAGCTGATGGGCCGTGCCGATTCGATTGTGAAGATCGAAGAAAAGCGCATTTCCCTTCCGGAAGTGGAAAACCGTTTGCGTCAGACCGGAGTCGTGCGCGATGTGCGCGTGGTGCCGATGACGGGCAAGCGCCAGTTCCTCGCTGCGGCGATTGTGCTGAACGACGAAGGTAACGCTCGGTTTAAGGGCGAGGAGAAAAAAGACATCAACGCTTTCTTTAAGCAGCATCTTTCGGGATTCCTCGAAAACACGGTGCAGCCGAAAAAATGGCGCTACCTGGAAGAGCTTCCGCAAGATGGCATGGGAAAAATCAAAACGCGCGAGGTACAGGCTTTGTTCGAAATTCCCGAATCCCCGAATTTCAAAATTCTCAAGTATCACTTGGAAGGCAACGTGCTGACCGTCAAAATGGTAATCCCCTCGACGAGCGATTATTACGATGGTCACTTCCCGGAATTCAAGTTGCTCCCGGCTGTAGTCCAGATCGATTTGATTCTGCGTTTCTTCCGAGGCTTTATGAAGCTCCCGACGACAATCGAAAAAATGCAGCGCGTCAAATTCTCGAATCCGATTTTCCCGGAACACCCGGTGACGATCGAAGAGACTTATTCCCCGGATACGGGAAAGCTCGCATTCAAGATTACGGGAGAAGATGGTAAAACCTGTTCCGGCGGCACGATTGTGCTGAAAAAGGAAAACGCATAATGGAATTCAAACCCTGCGCTATTGTCCCCGTTTACCGCCACGAAAACACGGTCCGTGCGGTTGTTCAAAGTTTGCACGCTCAGAATTTGCCGGTGATCATTGTCGATGACGGTAACACGCCCGAAGCTTTGCAGGTGCTGCAGAGAGTCGGTCAAGAAATTCCGAACGTGATGGTTGTTTCGCACAGTGTGAACATGGGAAAGGGCGGCGCTGTTCGCACCGCCTGTACCGAAGCTCTGAAGGCGGGCTTTACCCACGCTCTGCAAATCGATGCCGATGGCCAGCACGATCCTTCGATGATACCGTTCTTGCTGAAGGCGGCGCGTAAACATCCGGAAGGTCTTATCGGAGGCTTTCCGCAGTACGACGCAAGCGTTCCCAAGGAACGCGAAATGGGCCGTAAGATTACGAACTTCTGGGTTGCAATCGAAACGCTTTCAAAGCAGATTCCGGATGCGATGTGCGGTTTTCGCGTTTACCCGCTGCAGGCGACGGTGCCGGTGCTGAAAAATTTGAAGACGCTCCGCATGGGCTTTGACATTGAAATCCTCGTGCGCCTTTCCTGGGCAAACGTCAAGATGTTCTTCTACCCGGTCAAGGTGATTTACCCGGAAAACGGCGTTTCGAACTTCCGCCTGTTGCACGATAACGTGGAAATTTCGCTGCTGCACACACGCCTTTGCTGCGGCATGCTTTTGCGTCTTCCCAAGCTTTTATTGCAGAAGAGAAAACATGGCTGAAGAACACTGGTCTCAAATTGAAGAAGCCTCGAAGACGGCGTGGGAATTCCGTTTTATGCTGTGGGTGACGATTCACCTGCCGCGTAAACTCGTAGAATTGATTGTCGCCGTTGTCGTGTTCTTCTTTTACTTGGGGGCCGCTCCGGTACGCAAACGTTCGCGCCTGTTCCTGGAACATGTGTCGAAGATGAAGGGCAAAAAGATTCCGCCTTTTGCCGTGTACCGTCACATTCTCGCCTTTGCCCTTTCGATGATCGAAAAGATTCGAGGCTGGGCTGGGAAGATGTCTCTTTCAGAACTCGAAACGCAGAACGATGACATCGACGATTTGGTGAACTTGCTCGACAGCGGTAAAGGCGCTTTTATCCTTTGCTCGCACCTGGGAAACATCGAAGCGATGCGTTCCCTGACGGGCTATCACAAAGAGCATACAAAACGCGATTTTCAGGTTTTCCCGGTCGTCGATTTTTCGGGAACAAAGTGCTTTAACGCTCTTCTCCGCGAACTGAATCCCGAGCTGATGACGAACAGCTTTGACGCGAATTCGATCGGCGTCGATACGGCAATCGACATGCGCGAAAAAATCCAGGCGGGAAACCTCGTCGCGATCGCGGGCGACAGAACTTCGGCGAATTCGCAGAACCGTTTTATTCCGTTGAACTTTTTAGGCGACGCCGCCGAGTTCCCGGAAGGTTCCTTTGCCCTCGCCAACATTTTGAAGGCGCCTGTCTATTTCATTTTTGCGTTCCGCAAAAAAGATTTAGACATCACGTCGCCCTATGAATTCCACATTATCCGCTCCAAGACAGAACTCGGGGGAAAACGTTCCGAACAAAAACAGCAGATGGCAAATCTCGCCGTGGAATACGCTTCGCACTTGGAAAAGTTCTGCTTGGAACATCCGTATCAGTGGTATAATTTCTACAACTTCTGGCAGAAAGGAGAATCGACATGAGCGAAAAAATCTTGAAAGCCTACGCGGATATCGAAGTCCAATTTTATGACTTGGATCCGATGAATGTTGTTTGGCATGGAAACTATGTGAAGTACATGGAAACCGCCCGCTGTGCTTTGCTGACCAAAATCAAGTACGACTACTACGAAATGGAAAAGGCGGGCTACGCTTGGCCTGTCGTCGAAATGAGCCTCAAGTACATTCGACCGCTCCGCTTTATGCAGAAGGTACGCGTGGAAGTTTCTCTCATCGAATATGATGTTTGCATGAAGCTCAAGTACAGATTCATCGACCTTGAAACGGGCAAGGTGATTACCAAGGCAGAAAGCACGCAGATGGCGGTCAAGATTTCGACAAAGGAATCGATGTTCTCGACGCCGCCGGATTTTGTGGAAAAGGTCAAGGCGGCTTTGGCAAAGGAAGAAAATGCATAAGTCTTTTTTAACGGCACTCTTGATTTGCGGAGCGACACTCTTTGCCGCGGACGCAGCGATTTGGAAGTCTCCGGCGAATTTGGAATCTCCGGAAGTCCAAAAGGTGATGCAGGTCCTTTCCGCTTCGGAAACGGTCAGCGGAACCTTTACGCAAAAGCGTACCGTGGTCAAGATCAAACGCACGTTTACCTCTTCGGGCAAGTTTGAAATTTCGCAGAAGAACGGAATCACGTGGGACATGGAAAAACCTTTTGCGTCCAAACTCGTGATTTCGGATTCGGGCGTTGTGCAGACAAATCCGGACGGTTCCAAAACGGAAATGGCTTCTGCGGACAATGTGATCTTCCGCGAAATTGCGACTTCGATGCGCGCCGTTCTCGGTGGAAACATCGCCGTTTTGCAGAATCGCTTTGAACTGTATTTTCTGCAGCAGAAAAAAGGCTGGAAGGTGGGCCTTGTTCCCAAGGAAAAGACCATTCAAAAAGCCATTGCCTCGATTGTCCTCGAAGGGGACAAGGATTTGAAAAAGGTGGAACTCGTCGACGGTGAAGGAAACATTCTGACTTATGAATTTAAACAGTCCGGAAAGTAAGAAGCGTTACTTTAACGTGGGCCTTTGGGCGTTTTTGCACATCGCGCTGATTGTCGCGGTGGTGATTGCGTACCCGTGGAAGATCGATAAGAATTTGTATTCGATCGTTCCGGAATCTGAAATGACTCCGGAAATCCATGCGGCGGAAAATGTCCTGACGGCTCGAACTTCTTCCCGGATGATGCTCTTTGTCGGAGACTCGGATTTCACGGTGGCAAAGACGGCGGCGGACCGCATCGGTCACACGCTTTTAGCGAATAAGCAGATCCGTTCCGCCTCTTGGATGGTGGACGCTTTGTCGATGGACGAAATTTCCAAGTTCCTTTTTGACCGTCGTTTTTCGATGCAGGATCCGGCGATCCTTGCGATGGAAGACGCTGAAGTCGCGGACCATTTTTACAACAAGGCGCTGTCCCGTGTTTACGGGGCATTCCCGATGAGCGATCTTTCGCGCCTCGAAGAAGATCCGTATTTGCTTTCACAGTCGGCGCAGGAACGTTTGCTTTCGATGACGCCGATGTCTTCGAGCGCTTTGACGCTCCGCGATGATAGGCTGACCGTGCAGGATTCCGGCAGAACCTATGTGTTCATCAATGCGGAACTTTCCCAAGACGCTTCGGCGTTTGCTTCGGGTGATCACATTCTTGGCATTTTGGATGATACGATCGAAGAATTGCAGGAAGAATTCCCCAACTTGCGCGTAGAAAAATCCGGCGTTCCGTTCCACAGCTATTCGAGTTCCAAACAGGCTCAGGTTGAAATCGGTTGGATTTCGGGGATTTCGACGGCGGCGGTTCTTTTGTTGTTGCTGCTTGTTTTCCGTTCGGCGATTCCCATTGTAACGACCCTCAGTTCGATTGCGGTGGCGATTCTTGCGGCGACAGGCGCAACGCTTGCGACTTTCCATGAAATTCACATCTTTACGTTTATCTTTGGAACGAGCGTGATCGGTGTGAGCATCGACTACGCCCTGCACCATTTTGCCGATAAGGAAGCTCAGGTCAAGAGCATGCTCCTCGGCTTTATGACGACGGAACTCAGCTACATCGCCCTCGTGATTGTGGACTTTCCGATTCTCCGTCAGATGGCGTTCTTCTCGATGGTGGGTCTTGCCAGTGCGCTCCTTTCTGTTTTGCTCGTGTTCCCGGTCGTGTCGGAAAAGTTGCAAAACGAAAAGAAGTTCCCGCTGAAGATCGCCCAGGTGATTCTTGCGGGGTACTCCAAGCTCGAACGCATTCCGAAGATCGCCCGTTACATCATTTTTGTGGTAGCGGCTGGTGCTCTTGTTCCGGGCTTTGTTCAGCTGAACGTGCAGACGGATATCCGCTCCATGTACACGGTCGCCCCGGAACTCGGCGCTTCGGAAATGAAGGTTGCGAAGTGGATGAATTCGGGCATCGCTCCGACGTATTTCATCGTCAGCGGAAGCTCGGTCGAAGAAGTGCTGCAAAAGGAAGAAACGCTGACGGAAAAGCTCCGGGAAGCGGAACGGGACACCCTTTTGAAGTCGCACCTCGCCTTCTCGGATTTTTCACCGTCTTCGGCAAAACGGACCGCTCTGGATTCTCTGCTTTCAAGAGCGCTTCCTCTCCGCTACAAGGACCTTTGCAAACAGCTCCAGATCAAGCCTGTCAAAAATCCGCGCAAAAAGCTCTTTGCCGCCGTGGAAATGGATGAAAACACTGCGGAATTCGAAGCTCTTCCGGAACAGCTGGCGAGCGTCCGCGACATGCTCTGGATCGGAGAAATTTCGGGCAAGTATTACAGCGCCGTCCTTCCGATGCACGCGTCCGAAATGTTCAACCCGAAGGATTACGCAGATCCGTCGAACGGCATCTACGCGGTGAACAAGATGCAGGAAGTGAACTCCGCTTTGACGGAACTTTCGCTCACGGCGCTTTCGCTCGTCGCCTTTGCGTATTTTGCGGTCTGCTTTATTCTTTCGTTCGTGTTTTCTTGGCGAAATTCCTTGCGAATTGTGCGCGCTCCGGTGCTCGCCTGCCTCTTTACGCTGTCGATGTTCGGTTATCTGCAAATTCCGGTTAATTTCTTTGCAATTACCGGCTTGATTCTCGTTCTCGGCATTGGAATCGACTACGCGCTTTTCTTTAAGGATGCGCGAAATCACACGGATTCAACGGCTTTTGCCGTGATGCTTTCCGCAGCGACGACCTTGATTTCGTTCGGGACTCTTTCGCTCAGCGGATTTGCCCCTGTGTCGGTTTTGGGCTTGGCCGTGTTGCTCGGCATTTCCGCGTGCTTCCTCCTTTCACCGTTCACACGAGATTAATTCACTTTCTATATTGCTACAAAAATGTGGGTAGGTAAGATTCAGAATTTCGTAAAAGCCTTGGCTGCGTTGGGAGCTATTGCCCTGACGGCGTGCACGTCGCATTCTGCGGTGGCGGGGAATTCTGCTAAAATCTACTACTCGGACGCCCGCTACATTCAGCTGATCGAGCCGCAAAACAGCGGAATTTCCATCGAAGAAAACCAGCTGATGACAGGCTCTTACGGCGAAAAGAAATTCTCCGGTGAATCCTGGATGCTCTTGAACGACACGACCGTGCACATGATGCTTTTCAGCTCCATGGGAAATACGATCGCGGAACTCGTTTACACGAAAGATTCTCTTGCGTTCAACAGCAAATGGATGAACGCGGAAAAGATGAAGCCCGAATATGTGATTGCAGATATTCAGTTCTGCTACTATCCCGCTTCGGTCTTGCAAAAAAATTTTGATGCCGCGGGATTCACGTTTGCCGAATCTCAGGAAGGGAACGTTTTGGTGCGCACCCTTTTTGACGGTCAAACGGCAATCCTCAAAATGGAAAAGAACGAAAATAAGATCGTGTTGCAGAATCTGCTTCGCCATTACAGCTACCAAATTGAATCCGAGATAAAAGAATGAACGCTCCCTTGTACATTCATGACTTTGCACTTTGCTCTGCTTTAGGTTCTGACAAAAAGACCATTTGGCAGGCTTTGAAGAATGGCACCCGCCCGGAATTTGTACAGAAGAAGTTCCGCGAAAAGGAACGTTATGTCGTCGAAATTCCGCAGAGCTCCTTGCCGCAGGTAAAGGACGCTTATTACGACAACCATGTGAACCGTCTTTCGGAAGTGGTTCTTGCGCAGATCGAAACTTCGGTTTGCGAAGCGGTAAAGGAATACGGCGCAGACCGCATCGGTGTGTTTATCGGTTCAAGCGATAACGGTTCGGAAGCTTCTCTCGCGGGCCTCGATTCTTTTCAAAAGACGGGCGCTTATCCGGAAAATTACGAACTGAAAATGCAGCAGGCAGATTTTGCTGCGGAATACATCGCCAAACGTTTCGGTTTGACGGGCCCGATTTTTACCCATTCGTCGGCTTGCGCTTCGAGTGCGAGCGCCTTTGCTTCGGCAAGAAATTGGCTCGAAGCGGGTTTCTGCGACGCGGCGATTGTCGGCGGTGTGGACATTGCGACGGAAACGGTCGTTCTCGGATTTGATTCCTTGGAAGCGGTTTCGCTTTCCCCGACGATTCCTTTTAGCAAGAACAGAACCGGTCTCACGATTGGCGATGGCGCGGCCTACTTCCTCATTTCTCAAAAGCCGGGGCAGGCAAAGTTCAAAGTCGTCGGCATCGGCGAAAGTGCAGATGCAGATCACGTGACGGCTCCGCGTGCCGACGGCGAAGGCGCTGTGCAGGCAATCGACAAGGCTTTGAAGGATGCGGGCATTTCCGCAGCCGATATCGACTACATCAATTTGCACGGAACCGGTACCAAGCTGAACGATGCGATGGAAAGCGTCGCCGTGAACCGCGTCTTTGGTAACGACACTCCGGCGAGCTCCACAAAGGGCCTGACCGGTCACACGCTCGGTGCCGCTGGCGCTCTTGAAGCCGCTTTCTGCTGCCTCACCCTTTCGGATGAAAATGCGGAACACGTTCTCCCGATGCACTTCTTTGACGGTGAACGCGATCCGGCGCTCCCGCAGATTCGCCTTGTGAAGACCGGTGAAACCGTGGAACGCCTGCAGACCTGCATGAGCAATTCCTTTGGCTTCGGCGGTTGCAATGTCTCGCTCATCCTTTCGAGGAATGTCTAATGACTGAATTTGATACCCATGAAAAAGTTGCAGCGCTTGTTCCGCACAAGGGACACATGCACTTGCTTGATCGCGTGATTTCTTACAGCCTTGAAAATACGGAAGTTGAAACGGAAGTGGACATTACCGAAAAGAGCATGTTCTTTGAAGAATCCTACGGCGGAGTTCCGGTCTGGATCGGCTTTGAATACATGGCTCAGAGCGTTTCCGTGATGACGGGCCTTGTCGGACTCAAAACGAATACCCCGCCGAAGATGGGCTTCATTTTGAGCGTCACGAACTTCAAGTCGGAAGCAAACGTTTTCCCGGCAGGTTCGACGGCCCACATTTGGGTGCATCAGACGGTCCGCATGGATATGGCGGTCACGTTTGAAGGAAAGATTTTTGTGAATAATCAACTGGTCGTCACCGCTACGATGAACACGATCGAAGTGGACGATCCGAAAAAGACTTTAGGAGTATAAGAATGGATGATGTAAAACGCGTTCTCGTCACCGGCGCAAGCGGTGGAATTGGACTTGCGATTGTCAAAGCGGTTCTCGCTGCGGGATATCAGGTTGTGGCGCATTACAACAGCCATGCCGATTCCCTGAAGGAACTTCAGGCGGAATACGGTGACAAGATTCAGCTGATTCAGTTTAACGTTGCGGATCGTGAAAACTGCAAGACGATCCTCGAAAATGACGTCAAAGAAAACGGCGCCTTCTACGGCGTGGTCCTTTCTTCGGGCATTTGCCGTGACGCTGCATTCCCGGCGATGACGGATGAATACTGGGACAAGGTTCTCGATGTGAACCTGAACGGCTTCTACAATGTTTTGCATCCGCTCGTGATGCCGATGTGCCGCAAGCGCAAAGGTCGCATCATTACGATCGCTTCTGTCTCGGGCGTGATCGGCAACCGTGGCCAGGTCAACTACAGCGCAAGTAAGGGCGGCATTATCGCGGCGAGCAAGGCTCTTGCCGTGGAACTCGGCAGCCGCAGCATTACCGTGAACAGCATCGCTCCGGGCGTGATTGAAACGGAAATGATCAAGGACGCTCCGGTTGATATGATCTTGCCGTCGATTCCGATGCACCGCGTCGGTAAGCCGGAAGAAGTGGCTGCAACTGTTGTGTTCTTGCTCTCGGAAGGCGCGGCTTACATTACGCGCCAGGTTATTTCTGTGAATGGAGGTCTCGCATGACCCGTCGTGTTGTGATTACTGGTGGCTCGACTCTTTCTCCTCTCGGCATGGATGATGATGCCATCTTCGAAAGATTGCATAAGTATGAAAACTGCGTTGTCCGCATGCCGGATTGGGACAAATACGAACAGATCAATACGCGTCTTGCGGCCCCGATTCCTTTCGACATTCCGGAATTCCCGCGTAAGATGATGCGCGGTATGGGCCGCGTTGCGCAGATGGCTTATGCGACTGCGGAACAGGCTTTGATCAAGTCCGGTTACGACCTGAACGACCCGGAACTCAAAGCGGGCCGTGTGGGTGTTGCCTACGGTTCTTCCATGGGTAACTTCGAAGCGATCAAAGAATTCATGTCCATGATCATGGAAAATGATTCGAGCAAGATCACGGCAACGTCTTACATCCGCTGCATGCCGCAGACTTGCGCGGTGAACATCAGCGTGCTGCTCGGCTTAACGGGCCGTTTGATTACGACGAACACCGCTTGCACCGCGGGAAGCCTTTCCATCGGTTACGCCGCAGAAGCGATTGCAAGTGGCGAACAGGATGTGATGATCGCTGGCGGCGCAGAAGAATTGAACCCGACAGGTTCTGCCGTGTTCGACGTTCTCTTTGCCACGAGCGTCAAGAATGATACGCCGAAGATTACCCCGGCTTCTTATGACCGCGACCGTGACGGCCTTGTGGTCGGCGAAGGCGCAGGTACCGTGATCTTGGAAGAATATGAACACGCGAAGGCTCGCGGCGCTCACATCTACGCAGAACTCGTCGGCTTCGGCACGAATACGGATGGCAACCATCTGACGAATCCGAAGAAGGAAACGATGCAGATCGCTCTCGAACTTGCTTTGAAAAAAGCGGGAATCGGCCCGGAACAGGTCGGCTATGTGAATGGCCACGGTACGGCGACGAAGAGCGGCGACATTGCAGAATCCCAGGCGACATTCGGAGCTTTCAAGGGCCGTGCGGTTCCGCTCAGCACCTTAAAGTCTTACATCGGCCATTCGCTCGGCGCGTGCGGCGGTATCGAAGCTTGGCTTTCCATCATGATGATGAATCGCAAGTGGTTTGCTCCGAACTTGAACTTGAACAATGTGGATCCGGCTTGCGCTCCGCTCGATTACATTGTGGGCGAAGGTCGCGAAATCGACACCGAATATGTGATGTCGAATAATTTCGCGTTCGGCGGAATCAACACGTCGCTGATCTTTAAGCGCGTGTAAGATTCGCCGGATTTTCCGGATCGTTCTCTCGATAGCTCTCAAAGGTTTTTCGCAGTTCTTCGGTCAAGAGATTGACCGCTGCGGGTTCCGGATGAGAGCTATATTTTTTGGTATCGATCTGTTCGAGAATGTCGAGATTGTAGTGGTAACGTTCGGTCGGGTGGAAGCTAAAGTATTTATCATGCTTCCGAAGCCCGATCTTTTCGTTTCCGCCGATGTAGATCGGTTGCACGTTGTGGTAACCGTGCAAGGCGAATCGGGCTGCGCCCTTTTTCAATTGCAACGGTTCACCCGGACGTGTACGCGTTCCTTCGGGGAAAATGATCAGCGATTCTCCGCGCTTCATTCCTTCCGAGGCACGAGCCATCTGTTCTTCAAAGGAATACGAATTCGGAATAAAGAGCGTGTTCACCACGTTGTGAATGAACGGCGTTTTCCCGAGTGAACCTTTGACGATACAGTTCACGTTTGGCACGATCGAAAAGAGCATCACGACATCTAACAGCGACGGGTGATTGGCCACGACGACGCAGGAATGGATATCCTGAATGCGTTCCGCATGTTTCACGTTCAGCTTTAAAATGCCGAGAACGGTCATTTCCCAAACGAACAGTTTGAACCAGCGCAAGTTCACCGCGCGGGACATCTTTTTGAATCGTTCCTTGTTAAAGCCCGAAAGCACAAAGATGATCGGGAATAAGCAAGAGAACAGGGCGCTGGCTCCGCCAAACGAAGCATACGAAATTACCTTGGCGAACAGTCGCCAAACATAGACGAGTCTTTGAATAGGTTTCATTGCGGCAGGCGAGTCTTCAAAAAAGTCAACGCTTGGTCTGCTGCAGAATTTCCTTCAGGGAGGGGCGACAAATCGAGTTCGCAAATCGCATCTTGCGCATCCGTCGAAAGACGTAATGCAAGAGCGCATACGGTATTCGGATAGTTCGAAATGGAGGCATAGGCTTCCGGCAAACGTTCGTCGGCAAAAACAAAAATGCGTTCCTTTTCACGACCCGAAAGAAGAGGCGCTGCCGCTTCCTTCAAACCGTTTTCAAAGGACTTTTTGCCTGCGAAGACCGCGCTGTAGCCCGCCATGTTCTTTTCGGTAATCGACGCCGCAGAAACCGGGGCGTTAAAAACCGAAAGGCTGAACTGCGCCGGGGAAACTTCACCCGTGGCGAGAATGCCTTCCGAAATCTTGTACTGACGTTCAATTTCTCCGAACTCGGAGGCGAACGTCATGTGTACAGGAGGAAGTCCTTCCGAGACTTCGTGAACCGTATAAACGACCATCTTGGTCGCTCCGCTCAAACGCCTGCGGAAGAGCATCGGCACAAAGGCGAGCTTTGGCAGATTTTCTGCATCAGTCCATGCGGAGAATTTTTTGACGTAGATACTCATTTTTTACGGAAACGGAAAAGGGTGTAGCAGTTGATGCCCAAGTTGTGATGGGCTTCCTTCAGTTCAAAGCCGCCTTCTTCAATGGCGTTCTTCAATTCATCGAAGCGGTACATTTTGCTGTTGCCGTTTGCGATGCAGGTGAAGTACAGCGAAGTCGCCTGGAGCGAATAGGCTGCGGCTTCAAAACGTTGCTTGTCCCAGATCGGTTCGAGAACGTAAATGTCAGTTTCGGCACTCGCTGCCGGGTGGATCTTCTTCAAGATCTTTGTAATCTGATGCAGGGAGAAGCAGTCGAGGAACTGGCTCATCCAAATGGCGTTGGCACCCTTCGGGAATTCCGTGGTGCTGTCGAGAACGTTGCACGGGATCGTGGAAATGCGATCTTCAAAGCCGGCAGCCTTCGCATTCTTTTCGGCCACAGCCGTTTGACCCGGAAGGTCGATGATTGAAACCTGAACGTCCGGATTGTACTTGCAGCACTGAATGGCCCACTTTGCCGTGTTACCGCCGATGTCAAACAGGCGCTTGACCGGCTTCGAATAAACGATCGGAAGGGCTTCCGGGAAAGCGAGGTCGGAATAGAAATGGTCGAATCCGAACCAGCTCTTTTTGAACTGGTCGCTGCACTGGGAAAGGCCTTCGTAAACGGTCGTCCATTTGCCGAAATGCTTCAAGCCTTCCGGCTTGCCGTTCTTGATGGAATCGGCGAGGTCATCTGCACCTGCGTAGCAGACGTCTTCCGAAAAGTCCATGTTCACACGGGTCATGTCGTCGGTCATCACAAAGAAGCCGACCTTGCTGAGCGTGTAAAGGAGATTATCTTCTGGAGAATCTTTTTTCAGCTTGAGCATGCCCATGCCAAGGCCCATTTCCATCAGAACGCCGACGCCGTATTCGGAGAGGCCGGTCTTTTCGGAAATTTCTTTAACGGTAATGCCCTTGCGGCGAGATTTGCTCACAAGTTCCAAAATGCCAAAGTCGCGGAGGGCGCGGGCAGCTTGGAAAGAAAGCGGCGCGAATGCAATCTTCTGCGCTTCGAATTTCGCATTGACTGCGTCGATATCATCCTGATAATAAGATTCAAACATAAAAATAAGTCCCCAATGTAGGAAAAAAGGCCCGCCATACCCGACAGGCCTGATTGAATATAAATTAATTATTTGACAAAGGCATCGTAAATGGAACGAATTGCATTTTCCATATTCGATTCATCCACGCCAACGAGAATGTTGATCTGCGAAGATCCCTGGTCGATGATGCGGATGTTGATTTCCTTTTCGGCGAGCGCGTTGAAAAGCTTCGCTGCGATACCGACCTTGTTCGTCATGCCGTGACCCACGGTAGCGACAAGGCTGATGCCCGGGAAGACCTTCACGCGGTCCGGATGCATCTGCAGGAGAATGTCTTCGAGAACGGCTTCCTGCACAGCTTCCAAGGACTTCGTATCCACCACGATGGACATGGAGTCGATGCCGCTCGGGCTCAGTTCATAAGAAAGGCCTTCGCCTTCGAGAATCGCGAGAACGCGGCGACCGAAACCGACTTCCTTGTTCATCATGCTCTTTTCGATGTAGATCATCGAGAAGCCCTTACGACCAGCAATGCCGGTGATCGGGTAGTCGGTCTTTTCCGGAGTCGGGCCGATGATCGTGCCGGCGTCTTCCGGACGGTTCGTGTTGCGGATGTTGATCGGAATGTTCTTTGCGCGGCACGGTGCGATGGATTCGTCGTGGAGAACGCTTGCGCCCGAGTAAGAAAGTTCGCGGATTTCGCGGTAGCTGACGTAGCTGATCGGCTTCGGATTTTCGACGATGCGCGGGTCCGTCATGAGCATGCCGGAAACGTCTGTCCAGTTTTCATAGACGATCGCGTTGATGCCGTTTGCGAGGACTGCGCCGGAAATGTCCGAACCGCCGCGGGAGAATGTCTTCACCTGCTTGCGCGGACCTTCGCCGTAGAAGCCCGGGACGACGAACAGCTGATTCTCGTCAGAGAGCTTCTGAGCGATCGTTTCATAGCTCTTCGGGGTAATGCGGTAACGTTCATCGAAGGCGATCAAATCGTAGGAATCGACGAACTGGGCACCGAGATATTCCGCCATCAAACGGGCGCAGAGGAATTCGCCACGGGAAACGAGGAAGTCCGTCGTGACCGTGTCGATTTCGTTCTTGAGCTTGTTTTCGAGAGCGGCGAGGTCGTCACCGATCTTTGTGGCCAGATTCAAATCCTTGGCAATGTCCAGATAGCGGTCGCAGATCATCTTCCACGGAGTGGAAAAATCGAGATGCTTGGATGCGAGATCGTATGTGGTGTAGAGAAGGTCGGTGAGCTTCGTTTCTTTCGGGTTGCGTTTGCCCGGAGCGGAAACGACCACGACTTTGCGGCGCTTGTCGCCTTCGACAATCGCCTTTACCTTTTGAAACTGCTTGGCTTCTGCAACGGAACTTCCGCCGAATTTGCACACAATACGTTCAGCCATCTGAGAGTCCTTTTGTAAAAAAAGAAGTTTTTTGTAAAAAATAGCAAACCGCGGTGGATTTTTTAAGGTTTCAAACGTCTTATTAGTTGCATTCGCGTCATTTTAAAAACATTGGTTTTGGGAGGTTGAATGACAGACGCAAATCATCTTTTGGAAATCGCTTCCAGGTCTTCGGTTCCGGTTCTTGTCTGCGGGGAATCGGGAACGGGTAAAGAGGTCATGGCTCGAAAACTGCATACGATGAGCGACCGCTCCAAGGGACCGTTTGTCGCGGTGAACTGCGGCGCGATCAGTCCAGGGCTCGTCGAGAGCTTGTTCGAAGGCTCTTGCCGCGGAGCGTACACGGGAGCGGTTGCAAATCAGCTTGGATTTGTCCGTGCCGCAGACCATGGGACGCTTTTTTTAGATGAAATCGGGGAGCTTCCCATGGAAAGCCAAACGCGGCTGCTCCGCATTCTGCAGGAACGTGCGGTGACGCCCGTGGGAACGCAACAGAGCATTCCCGTGGACTTTAGGCTTGTCTGTGCGACGCACCGAAACTTACAGGCGGCGGTCAAACAGGGCCGCTTTCGCGAAGACCTCTTCTTTCGTCTGAACGTTTTCCCGATACGCCTTTTGCCGCTGCGGGAACGCTTGGACGATCTCAAAACGATCGCGCTAGAAATTTGGCAGGGACTTTCTGCAAGGCCGCTTTCCGCGGACGAACTGAAGAGCCTTTGCCGCTTTCCGTGGCCGGGAAATGTGCGCCAGTTAAAGAATGTCTTGGAGCGGTACCAACTGTTACAGAACCTGGGGGATTCCTTGGAAGAAATCCTCGCCGGGGAGCCTTGGGATTTACATTCCCTGTATGGAGCCTATGCGCGGGAGTCGCGAACGGTTTACCGAACCGGCAATACGCCGTCGTGGAAATCCATTCTTGAAGCGTTACAAGAATGTCACAACAACAAGAGCCGTGCGGCGAGAATCCTGGGAATCAGCCGGGGATCTCTCTGCTACCAATTAAAGAAGAATTCCGCTCGTCCAAAGCCCTCGTAAATGCTATTTTTTACGGCAAGAATACGAAATGGAGTTAGTTATGAAACACGTATTTCTCGTTGTCCCGGCTTCCGCCGGTGTGAATCTTGCCCAGGCTGCTGAATCTGTCCTGAGTGTTGTGAAAAAGAATGTCGCTTCCGCAGAATCTTTCGTCGCCACGGAAAAGGTGCCGACCGTTTTGCAGTCCCAGGGCGCAGACGCTTCGATGGAAGCTCTCGTGGGCGCTGTGCAGGATTCCGCTGCAGAAGCTTTTGTCGTTACCGGTGTGGCGCTCGAACAGTCCGTTCGCAGCGAAACTTTGAATATCCAGATCGCTGCCGCTCTCGATGCCGACGTGATTCTCGTTGCCGATTCCGATGAAAACGGTGCAATCGTCGCTGCAGACTTTGCTGCTGCAAAGACCCGCGTTGCCTTTGTGCTCGCCGACGGCGACACCGCTAACGAAGAAGCGGTCCGGAAGATCCTTTCCGCAGAATGCGAACATCGCATTTCCCAGGCGGAATTCCGCCGCAATTTGATCAAGCTCGCTTCTCGCAACTTAAAGCGCATCGTTCTCCCGGAAGGCGCAGAACCGCGTACGCTCAAGGCCGCTATCGAAGCCTACGAACGCAAGATTGCAATCCCGGTCCTTATCGCGAAAAAGTCCGACGTCGAAGCCGAAGCCGCTCGTCAGAACCTCACGGTTCCGGCAGGCTTTGAAATCATCGAACCGACCGCAGAACTCGCCGAAAAGTATGTCCCGCTCCTCGTGGAACTCCGCAAGGCTAAGGGCATGACCGAAGAAAAGGCTCGCGAAGTTTTGAAGGACCCGGTATTCCTCGGCACGATGATGCTCAAGAAGGATGAAGTCGACGGTCTCGTTTCGGGCGCTGTCCACTCTACCGCAGACACGGTGCGTCCGGCTCTGCAGGTGATCAAGTGCGCTCCGGGCGTGAAGTCTATTAGCTCGGTCTTCTTTGTTTGCCTCCCGTCTCAGGTCTTTGTGTTTGGCGACTGCGCCATCAACCTGAACCCGACTGCAGAAGAACTCGCAGGCATCGCCATCCAGAGCTACGATACCGCAAAGGCTTTCGATCTTCCGGCTCGCGTGGCTATGCTCAGCTACGGCACCGGCAAGAGCGGCAAGGGCGACGACGTGGAACTTTGCATGGCCGCTACGCAGGCTGTGCGTGACGCACGTCCGGACATCACAATCGATGGCCCGCTGCAGTACGATGCTGCAACGACCGAAAGCGTGGCAAAGCTCAAGGCTCCGGGTAGTGCTGTCGCTGGCAAGGCTACCGTTTGCGTGTTCCCGGACCTTTGCGCCGGTAACATCTGCTACAAGGCTGTCCAGCGTTCCGCTCAGGGCGTGATCGCTGTCGGTCCGATGCTCCAGGGCCTTGCAAAGCCGGTGAACGACCTGTCCCGCGGCGCTCTCGTCGAAGACATCGTTTACACGATCGCTTTGACGTCTATCCAGGCTCAGGCTGCCAAGTAAAACGTTTCGCGCGCCACCCGGCGCGCTTCGTGAAAATGAAAGGTTCTCTTCCAGCGGAAGGGAACCTTTTTTGTTTTAAATCCTCAAAAAATACAGTCCATACCGGGGAAAAACGATTTTACAGAGAGCGTACTGCAGAATCATGGGAACTTTACATTCGCAACCTACATTAAGCCGTGAAAAGAGAAAATGTAGAGGCTATGATGAATACAAAAGTTCACTCCGTACAAATGGTCGTTTTTGATTGGGCCGGAACCACTGTCGACTTTGGCTCCCAGGCTCCGCTGCAAATTTTTGACAAGACCTTTCGTGAATTCGGAATCGAATTCACCTTAGAGGAAATCGCGGGTCCGATGGGAATGGAAAAAATGGACCACATCCGCACTCTGCTTTCTACAGAGCAGGGAAAAAGGTTTTGGAAAAATGCACAGAATCGAGATTGGAATGAAACCGATGTGGAAAGGATTTACGACCTCTTTGAAGCGAACCTGAAAACGGTCGTTCAGAATTACAGCCATGTGATGGAAGGAGTCCCGGAAACGATTCAAAAACTTCGAGACAGAGGCATTAAAATCGGAAGTACTACGGGATATTCGTCGGAAATCATGAAGCCGATTCTCGAGCAGGCAAAACAGGAAGGTTATGAGGTGGATTGCTGCGTAACGCCTGATGTCTGTGGCTTTAGCCGTCCCAAGCCTTTTATGGTTTTTGAATGCATGAAACGTTTGCAGGTGTATCCGCCGAAGTGCGTTATCAAGGTGGGCGATACGCTTGTCGATATTGCGGAAGGAAAAAATGCGGGAGCCTGGTCGGTGGGTGTTTTGACCGGTTCGAGCGTTCTCGGCTTTTCAAAGGAACAGTACGACAAGCTTTCGAGCGGTGAACGTTGGTATGCAAAACAGTCGGCGCAGCAAAAGTTTTTGGAAGCGGGAGCCGATTTCGTGATCGATTCCATTGCGGATCTTCCGGAATTGGTGAAAAAAATCGATGAAAAGTTGAGGTAGTGATATGAATTACTTTTACAATTCGGTACGCGTTTACCAAGGGCGAGGTTGCCTTTCGGAACTCTCGGATGTTTGCAAAGAGGCTTTGCGAAAAGATTTGAATTCCGGCATTCTGCTCCTTGTCTGGGACAAGTCGGTTCTGGAACAGAAGGGCTTTCAGAAACTGTTGGAAGATTTTCCGAATACCGTGGTGGAAGAATGTTCCGTTTCGAATCCGGAAATCGAAGACCTTTTTGCGCTTTACCAGAAGACGCTTCGATTCCATGTAGAATTGGTCATCGCCGTAGGTGGCGGGAGCGTTTTGGATCTTGGAAAGTCGCTTTGCATGATCCGTGACGAAGAAATTGCGACGGTCGAAGATTTGCGCAAGAAAATTGCCGAGAAGGATTACAAAAAAGGCGTTCTCCGCTGGATCGGCGTTCCGACGACTTCGGGAACGGGCAGCGAAGTGACCTGCTGGGCGACCATCTGGGATTCGGAAAATCTGAAAAAGTTCTCGATCGAAACGACGGATAATTATGCTTACGCCGCCTTTGCGGATTCGAAACTGACAGAAAAACTGCCGACGAAGCTCGCCGTCTCTTCTGCCTTGGACGCTGTCTGCCACGCCGTCGAAAGTTACTGGGCGAAATCGACAAACGATATTTCCAAGATATACGCGTTAGACGCAATTCGGGCCGTGTTTACGGCTCTTCCGGCGGTGATTGAAAAGAGAAATCTGAAAATTGCGGCAGAAATATTAAGCCGAGGCAGCCTTTTCGCAGGGCTTGCCTTTAGCAATACGCACACGACGGCTTGCCATTCTATTTCGTATCCGCTGACGATGCTTTATCACATTCCGCATGGAGTCGCCGTGGCGCTGCTTCTCGGCGGAGTCTTCAAATTGAACGAACCGATGATTTCCAACCTTCCCCGTCTTTTGGAAAGTTTTGGCGTCGAATCGATCGATGAAGTTCAATCTTTGATCGAAAAGTATCTCGCCGCGGCGGGCTTCGAAACGCGACTTTCCAAATGGGGCGCGACAGACGACTCTTTAATGGAAGTCGTAGAAAAGAGTATGACCAAGGGGCGTGCGGACAACAATCCCATTCCGCTGACCAAAGAAAACGTTTTACAGATCCTCAACAGGATAAAGGATTAAATCATGAATTCGAATTCTATTACCCAATTAAAACTGTTCGCCATCTTTCTGCTGAAATCGGCAATCATTTTGGCGGCCTGCCTTTTCTCCATTTACGGTTGCAGTGAAACGTCCGCGAAAAAGACGTTCACCATCGCTTATGCTCCGAACGAATCCACGGAACAGAGTACCGATGCGCGCAACGGTCTTGCGAAAGACCTCGGCATGGCCCTCGGAATGGAAGTAAAGGAAATCCAGGCTTCGGACTATAACGCAATCATCGAAGCGCTGCGCACGGGCAAGGCCGACATGGCTTATCTCGGAGCGCTTTCCGTCGCCCTTGCCATGGAACGCGCGAACGCGGAACCGATCGTGATGAAGGCTCCGAACGGAGACAAAAAGCTCGCCACGTACCGCTCCGTCTTTATCGCGAAAAGCGACAATGAAAGAATCAACACCCTCCGCGATGCCAAGGGCAAAAAGATCGCCTTTGTCGATCCAAACTCGACATCGGGAAACTTGGTGCCGACATCGGAAATCATGAACGCGTTCCCCGCAGAAAAGTTGAATTCCGATATCATCCATACGAATGGGGAATTCTTTGAAGCGGTCAGCTTCTCCGGTAAACACCAGGCAGGTCTGCAGGCGGTTATCAAGGGGGACGTCGATGTCGTTCCGATTTCCGACCAGATTCTCGCTTCGGAAATTGCAAACGGCAATGCGAAAGAAGGCTCTGTCAAAATCATCCACTCCTCGGCACCGATTCCTGCAGAGGCGATGACCATCGGCAAGACAGTCTCTCCGGAACTCAAAACGAAGCTTGTCCGCTTTTTGACGACGTACGATAACGCGTCTTACTTTGCGAAGGTCATCAAGGTCCCGAGCGCAAGATTTGTCTCGGCTTCCAAGGAAGATTACGAAGCCATCGTGACGCTCAATCACAATATCAATCAATAGTGCTTTTGGAAAATCAGATGGAACCGATTTTAACCTTTGACCATGTGACGAAACGCTATGGGAATGGAGTTTGCGCCTTGAAAGACGTTTCCCTTTCCGTTCGCCCGGGAGAATTTATCTCCATCATCGGGCCTTCGGGATCGGGAAAGTCCACCCTTTTGAGGTCCATTAACAAGCTGATTTCGACGACCGAAGGGAACATCTTTTTTGATGGCGAAAATGTTTCTGCGCTTCGTGGCGGCAGGCTTCGCAAGAACCGTTCTAAAATCGGAATGATCTTTCAGAATTACAATCTGGTTTACAATCTTTCCGTTTTGCAGAATGTGCTTCACGGACGCTTGGGACACATGAGCGGTATACGCGGAATTTTAGGACTGTATCCGGAAGAGGACAAGGAAAAGGCTTGGACTCTTTTGGAAGAAATGGGCCTTGAAAAATTCTGCTACAACAAAGCGGGAAGCCTTTCCGGTGGACAAAAGCAGCGCGTGGGAATCGCCCGTGCGATCATTCAGGATCCGAAGATCCTTTTGTGCGACGAACCGATTGCTTCCCTCGATCCGTCCAGTGCAAAAGTCATCATGGATCTTTTGAAATCGACTGCGCAAAAGCGGGGCATTCCATGCCTTGTCAATTTGCATCAGGTGGACGTCGCCATGCGTTATTCCACAAGAATCATCGGGCTGCATGCCGGGGAAATCGTCTTTGACGGAGAACCGGAATCCCTTTCGGATTCGGTTTTGGAACGTATCTACGGTACATCGGTTACGAATTTGGTTGCAGGAACTTCCGATGAAAAGGATTGGCAGCAGGCCTATGCAGTCTGAAAAACGTTTGTATTCCATTCTCTTCTTCTGCATCGTGGGCCTTTTTGTGGCGAGCACTTGTTTTGCGCGCTACAACCCCTTTGAAATTTTCTTCAACCTGGAAAATTTTCAGGCGTTTATTGTGGACGATTTCTTTCCGCCCGCAATCCCGACCGGCTTAAAGCTGAAAGCGATTTTTCAGGGAATCTTGACAACGATCTGCATGGCGCTTTCCGCGACATCGGTCGCTGCCGTACTCGCTTTTGTGACTGCCCTTTTTGCGAGCAAGCGCGTTTCCCCGATTCAAAAGTCTCCGAAGTTTGTGCGAGGCTTTGCGACGTTCCTTCGAAATATTCCGGCGCTCGTCTGGGCCTTTATTCTGTTTTCGTCTTTGGGCATCGGCACGGGAGTGGGTTTTATCGCCCTTTGCATTAGCAGTTACGCTTTTATGGTGCGTGCCTTTGCCGAAACGATCGATGATATTTCCCAAGATAATTTGGAAAGCTTGCAAGCGGCAGGAGCTTCGTTTATCCAGGTTGTGTTTCACGGAATTCTGCCGTCTTGCTTGCGCGGGTTTATTTCCTGGTTCTTGTACTGCATCGAGGTGAATTTGCGCTCTTCGACGGTGGTCGGCATGGTCGGCGGCGGGGGAATCGGCCTTGTTTTGCTTTCGTACTTGAAAGGATTCAAGTACAACATGTCTTTTACGATCATCCTCGCCATCGCTGTGATGGTTTTGTTGGTGGATGCTCTCACCAATTATTTGCGAAAGGAGTTGGATTTAGAATGACGGAAGCTGTAATTCGCAGGACCGCTTCGGGAAAAATGCGGATCGATTGTGTCGATAAGAACCGTTCGGCGGGCTTCTTTCTAATAGGGATAGCGGTACTTTCGACTCTCGGCTTTCTCTATTTGGATATTCCATGGTCCAAGATGCTTGCCCGAGTTCCGCAAATGGGAATTGTGTTTTGGAAGCTCGGCCATTTTGACTTTTCGAATTTTGACTTGATAGGATCGGCGCTTTTGGAAACGATTTCCATCGCAGTGCTTTCGACAATCTACAGTTTGATTCTTTCCCTCTTTTTTGGGATGCTTGCGGCGGAAAATATTTTCAAATGCCGGGTCCTTTCGTCTGCGGTCAAGGCTTTTTTCACATTTCTCCGTGCGGTTCCCACTCCGGTGTGGGTCCTCTTGATGATGATCTGCATTGGAATGGGGCCTTCGGCGGGCATTGCGGGGCTTTGCGTCCATACCACCGCATTCTTTACACGGGCATTCGCTCAGAGCTTTGAAGCGGTTCCTTCCGAAACGATAGAAGCGTTGCAGTCGGCGGGTGCAAGCAAGGTTTCTGTTTTCTTGAATGCGGTCTTGCCTTCGGCAACCCCTGAACTTGTCGCTTGGACGGGTATGCGCTTTGAAATCAATTTTTCGGAATGCGCCATTCTCGGCATGGTCGGTGCGGGTGGTATCGGATATGTAATCTCGACTCATATCGAAGGCTATGAATACGGAACAGCGGGCCTCGCTATCTTTTGCGTATTCGCCATTGCGTTCTGCATCGAACGCGCTTTTATCTGGATCAAATCCAAACAGCGGGCTTGTTAATTCAAAAGTAAATCAGGAGTGGACATGAAATTAACGGAAGAAAACTATATCGAAAGAGATGTGTCGTGGATGCTTTTTAACAGGCGTATCCTCGCCGAAGCGGAACGCTCTGAAATTCCGCTGATGGAACGTCTGCAATTTTTGGGAATCTACAGCAACAACTTGGATGAATTTTACCGAGTCCGTGTCGCGACGCTCAACCGCATCACGGATCTTACGGGTAAAAATTCGAAAGAACTGCGACAACGTAGCAAACAGACTCTTCATACAATCGCCGAACTCAACGCGAAATATTCTCAGGTTTTCAAGAAGACGGTTTCGGATGTTTTCGAAGGGCTTCGCCAAAAGCACATTCACCTTCTTTCCGAAAAAGAACTGAATGAATCCCAACAAGAGTCGGTGAAAACATACTGCCTCTCTAAACTCGCCGGCAGCCTTTTCCCGATATGGCTTTCTTCTGTCAAAGGCGTCAATTCCTTATCGGAAGATGCCATCCATTTTGTCATCCGACTGATGAAAAAATCCAAGAGAAGTCAGGCTTGCCGTAAAAATTACGCCATCGTGGAAATCCCGGTCAAAAAGTTTGGACGTTTTGTGACGCTCCCCGATGCAAAATCCGGAACGACGACGGAACATTCCGTGATGTACTTGGACGATGTTGTCCGCTGCGCGTTGCCGTATCTTTTCCCGGGTTCGGATTTTGACCAGGTGGAAGCTTGGTCGTTTAAGGTGACGAAAGATGCAGAAATGGAACTCGACAGCAACATTCAAGGCAGCACCTTGCAAAAGATTGCTCGCGGAGTGAAGAACCGCAAGAACGGCCTACCGGTGCGATTCATTTATGAAGAACAGATGCCTCGCGATGTGCTGAAAAAACTCTTGGTGCACTTGAAGCTTTCTTCCGTAGATGCGATGCTTCCTTCTGGCCGTCATCAAAATCACAAAGACCTGATGAAGTTCCCCCGTTTTGGATCTTTGAAAGGCGCAAAACTTGAATATTCTCCCTGGCCTTCGGTCATGCCCGCCTGGGCGATGCAACCGGTCTTGTTGAATGCGGTCCGCGAAAGAGACCGATTCCTTCATGTACCGTATCAATCTTTTGATGCCTACATCAACCTTTTGTGCGAAGCCGCCATACACCCGGAAGTCAAAGGAATCAAAACGACCCTTTATAGGCTCGCCAAGGATTCGAAGGTGATCGGCGCATTGATCGCCGCGGCTCGCAACGGAAAAAAGGTGACGGTCGTTATAGAACTGCTTGCTCGCTTCGATGAAGAATCGAATATCGACTGGTGCAAAAAAATGGCGGACGCGGGCATCCACGTGATCATGGGAGTGGAAGGCTTAAAAATCCATTCCAAGGTTACACTGATTACCGCAAAAAAAGGAAACGTCGCTTGCATTTCTACCGGGAATTTCCACGAAGGGAACGCTTGCGCTTATACGGACTTTTTGCAGTTCACGGCACGCTTGCCGATCGTCAAGGATGTCGAACGTTTGTTTGGATTTATCGAAAAGCCTTATATGTCGGTCAAGTTCAAGGAACTACTGGTCTCGCCGAACGATATGCGCCGAGAATTGACGCGGCTTATCCAGCAAGAAATTCGCAATCACCAGTTGGGATACCCCGCATATATCCTTTGCAAGCTCAACCATGTGACCGATGAAAAGATGGTGAAAAAGATTTACGAAGCGGCCGCGTCCGGTGTTAAAGTGGATCTTTTGGTACGTGGCAACTGCTCGCTTGTCCCTTCGCTCTCGGAACTCGGCGGAAATCTGCGCGTGAATGCGATCATCGACCGCTACCTAGAACATTCCCGTATCTTGATTTTTGCCAATGGCGTGGACTTGGAACATTTAGATATCGGTGAAGAAGACGGCAGCTATCACAATTACAAAGTCTTTGTCGGATCTGCCGACTGGATGCCGCGAAATTTGGATCATCGGATAGAAGTCTATTCTCCGGTTTACGATATCGCGATCAAGCGGGAGGCGCGCCTAATCGTCGAGCAGGGCATGCGCAATCGCTATGGAACCTTTAGATCGCAGGAAGAACTTTATAAACACTACAAGGCTCTGGAAAACAAGAATGAAAAATAAGACACCCAAAAATCCAGTCCGTTTGGCCGCTATCGACATCGGTTCCAATGCCGCCCGCCTGCTCATTAAAACGGCAACGTTCCAAAGTGACGGTTCGTTGAATCTTCAAAAGGAACAGTTTATCCGTTTTCCGCTTCGCCTTGGAATGGATGTTTTCCAAAATGGAAAAATCAGTGAAGAACGCGAAGAGCTCTTCCTTCGAATGATCAAAGCTTTTAAACAGCTCATGATTATTTACGGAGTTTCCAAATACCGTGCCTGTGCGACTTCTGCCCTGCGTGACGCCAAGAATGGGCGTAAGGTGTTACGTCGCATTTGTCGTCGCACAGGGATCGATATCGAACTGATTTCCGGGGACGAAGAAGCCCGTGTCATCTACGACAATCATACCGAAAAGTTCCTCTCGTCTTCCGAAAAGAAAGGCAAGCCGGAGGGTACCTTTTTATGTGTGGATGTCGGTGGAGGTTCTACGGAGATCAGCGTTATCGCCCAAAACAAATTTATGGGAAGTCGCAGTTTTAACGTGGGGACGCTTCGACTGTTGAGCGGTCTTGTCGACTTGGATTCCGTCGATGATATGAGCGATGAAATCCGTCAGATGGTCGGTACCAAGAGCCGTGTAACGATTATCGGCTCGGGCGGAAACATCAACAAGCTTTACCGCTTGGTGCCGAAAAAAGCGCGCCGCACCAATCGTCTTACCGTGTCACAGTTGGAAGGGCTTTACCGCCAACTTTCGTCCATCGATTACGCGGAACGCATGGAAAAGTTTAATCTGCGACCGAATCGTGCCGACGTCATCGTTCCCGCAGCCCAGATCTTTCTTTCGATTGCACGGGCGACACGAGCTTCGGAAATCATCGTTCCAACGATTGGACTTGCGGACGGCATCATTCAGGAGTTGAGCTCTAAACTCACTCCATCTCTTTCTTGATCTTCTTTTTCAGGTCTTTCAGCTTCCAACGGGAACGCTTATCTTCGACGGTGTAAGTGCTGCGGACTCCACGGCTTAAACCGTCCTCGACGAGCTTGAGCGCTTCTTTGTAACGCTTCTGGTCCAGGCGAAGTTCCGCTAAAAAGAGGATCGTGTTTAAGTCGGCGGGATCCTGCTTGTGGGCCATCGTCAAATACTTGTCGGCGAGGTCCTTGTCGGGCCAGCTTAAAATAATGGGAATGTAGGGGAGCAGCTGATGGGCGCGTCCCAGGAACTGCCAGTTTTCGGCTTCGGTCGAAAGGTCGTGAATCTTTTGGGCGACGCCTTCCTTGACCGCTTGCAGGGCTCCATATTCGCGGGACCACAGGGAAAGATTTTGAGCGTAAAGCGAAGAAATCTGACGGTTCTTCGGGAACTTCTCATGCATCTTTTCACCGAAATCCTTGGAAACGGCAAAAAGCTTTAAACGCGCATCGTGATTCTTGTAATCGATGACGTAGCAGCCTTTAAAGTAATAGGCATACAAAAGACGCTCCGCAGCCTTTTCTTCGACTGTAGAGTCTTTAAGCGCACGTTTGTACGCATGGATCATCTTTTCGACAATCAAGGAATCCGCATGGTCATTCTTGGAATTCCGGGCACGGTTCTTAAACCAGTACTCTCCCTCGTCCAAGTCTTTGTTGGCAAAGCTTAAACTTCCCAACAAAAGAAGTAAAATCAGAATGCGGAACATCACTCCATCAAATTAGATTTTCCAAGTCTGAAGGAGTTTGTTCACCGTTGCAATTCTTTCTTTTTCTTCGTCTGTTCCATGGAATGCCTTGAAAAGAAGGTTGCGATATTCCATCAAAGCGGTGCGAATAATGACTTTTTCTTCTTTTTTCAGCATAACTATCCTAAACCTAGATTAAAAAATTCCAGGATTTACTTTTGTAATTATTGCTTTTTGCGTTTAGCATACTTACCAGAGAAGTAATCCATCTGGCGAGTCGAACCGAGCACGGCGTGCCACAGCGGGCTATCCGGCTTGATCTTACGACGTTCGCTAACTGCAAAATCAATTGGAACATGGGTAAACTTACCGTTCATGCTGCCGACGACCATGTTCGTTTTGCCGGCCATGGCGGCGTGAACCGCATTTTCAGCGAGCTGGTAGCAGAAGATCGCGTCCGTACCCTTTGCCGGGATGCTGCGCACGGTATAGCTCGGATCGAAATACTTGATGTTGATTTCCATGCCGATCTTCTTAAAGTGCTCGTTGATTTTTTCGACGAGGTAATCGCCGATATCATACTTGAGAATGTTGCCCGAAGCGTCTCTGCGTTCCGGAAGGTCCTTGAACAGATGCTGTCCGGCGCCTTCGGCAACCACCATCACCGCGTGCTTCTTTCCGATTGCATAACGGCTTTCGAGAGCGCTAAAGAGACCGCCTTCGCCTTCAAGTTCAAACGGAACTTCCGGAATGAGGCAGAAGTTTGCCACGGTCGTTGCAAGAGCAGCGTCCGCAGCGATAAAGCCCGAGTCGCGGCCCATGAGCTTCACAAGGCCAAGACCGTTATAAGCACCGTTCGCTTCGCAGTGGGCGCTCGTAATCACGTCGCAAGCGGCAAGCACAGCCGTTTCAAAACCGAAGGTTCTGTCGACGAGGTTCAAATCGTTATCGATCGTCTTCGGAATGCCGATCACAGAAATCGGCTGATGGCGACGCTTGATTTCGTTTGCAATGTCACGGGCGCCGCGGAGTGTACCGTCACCGCCGATGCAGAACAAAATGTTGATGTTCAAACGCATGAGCGTATCGACCATCGTTTCGGCGGACTGCTGACCGCGAGAACTTCCGAGGATCGTACCGCCATCTTCCTGAATGTTATCCACATAATCCGGATCGAGAATTTTCGGCGCGTAGCCGTAATCCGGATTCAGTCCGCGGTAGCCATACGGAATACCGAAGATATTGCGTACGCCGTAGTCAAACCACAGCACGCGGACAAGGCTCTTAATGACGTTGTTCAGACCCGGGCAAAGACCGCCACAGGTGACGATTGCCGCACGCGTCCAAGACGGATCGTGGTAAATCATTTCACGCGGACCAGCCGCTTCGAGAGCGGGAATCGGCTTGCCGGCTTTGGCAAACTTTTCGACGGTGGCGACGTCTGTCGTCAAACTGATCTGCTTGGTGTCATTGACAAACTTCAAGCCCTTCATCGGAGAAACCAAAGTGCACTTGCCAACGGTTTCAATCGTCAGATCGTAGTTGTCCGGATTTTCAAGAATGTCTTCTCTAGTCATATGGGCCTCGCCTTAAGTTACACTTAAGAATTTAGAAAACGAAGCCGAGTATGGGAAAGTACTTTTTAGATATTTAGCAGTGGCAAATGCAACTTGGTGCGAAGACCCGGATTCGCGTTTTCGATTTCGATCTTCATATTTGTCATATCGCAGAGCTTTTTGACCATGGAAAGGCCAATGCCCGTGCCCGCGGTCGTGCGGGTCATTTCGTTGCCCACGCGGTAGAATTCTTCGAAGACGTGGCTGATTTCCTTTTGCGGAATGCCCGGACCGTAGTCGCGCACCACAAAGTACACGTCGTTTTCCGAAACGCGCAGCTCCAGGGCGATCATCTTGTACGCCGAATCTCTCGCGAATTTGAGCGAGTTGTCTACGACGTTTGTCAGAATCTGCATCACCGCATCCTTGTCGAGAGTCAGCTGCAGATTGCAAATGTCACTGGTGACCGTCAAATCAAAACCGTGCTTTTCAATGTTCTGCGTGTACGTGGCAACAAAAGTGTCGAGAATCGTCTTCGGATTTTCCTTGCTGAATTGCACGTTCCAGTTGCCGCGTTCCAGCTTCGAAAGATTCAGCACGTTCTGGATCAAGCGGGAAAGGCGCTCGGTTTCGTTCACAATCAGCCCGTAATACTTTTGCCGTTTCGTCTCGCTCGCCACCCAGGAATTCTGGAGCAGCTCCGCGTACATGCGAATCGCGGTCAAAGGCGTTTTCAGCTCATGGCTCACTGCCGAAACAAAGTCCTGGCGTTTGTTCGCCAAAAGAATCTGGCTCTTCGTCGAACGGTAAACGGCAAAGAATCCACCGGTGAGAGCGACGAACATGATAAAGGCAATCAGCAAAAGAATCATGTGGTTCGAACTGGATTCTTCTTCCGTCAAATAGACGGTCAAAATCATATCGTTCAACGGGAACTGCAGCGGAATGTTCAAAAGCTCGCCCTTCGAATTCGCAAGGCTTCCAAAGGTGACGTATTCGTTGGACTTTGTACCGAAGGCGAGCGTAATGCCCTGTTCCACCGGGTTGAACTGCAATTCGTTTAAGACGAGGTTTTCTAAGTAGTTGCGCAGGCGCACCGCGTAACCCTGAATGAACTGCTCGTTGTTACGCCAAACGTTGCGGTAGTAAACGATGTAATTGTTGTCGAACTTCGCCTGGAACGGATCGATTTCCACTTCGAGCAGGTTCGGCACTTCGATCGAATCGTCTAAGTTTTCGTCTTCGCTGCCGTTTTCCGAAATGCGACGGATGCGGGCCGATTCCACGTCAAAGAGGAAACTTTCGGTTTTGGAACTTTGTTCGTAACGGCGCTGGAACTTTTTATTGTCGTTCAGCTTCACCGCGAGTTTTAAGTTTTTGCCGTAGAGTCTGTCCAAGCTGTCTTGGGTGCTTGCCTGAACTTGGTTACGGCTCAAACCTTCGTTGTGAATGTCTAGCTGCTTGAGTACGTTCTGGATGCTGTCACGGATGACTTCGCGCTTGGAACGGTCTTCCACCGGGATCTTTTCAAGAATGCCATCGGGAAGTACCGGCGTGTGCATGCCTCCGTCCGGATCCAGCTGAAAGTAGCCGATCATTCCACCGTAATGGCTGCGTATCGGAAGTTCGGCGAGCTTGGAAATGGTGACTTCTTCACCGCCGATAATAGGCACGGCGCGGATAAATCTGTATTCCGAATAGGAGCGTTGTTCTTCGACGGCAAGGTCGTCGTAGATGCGCTGGTTCAGCATCTGCAGAATAAAGTACGCCTGTTCCTTGTAAGCGTACTGCGACTCCGTTTGGAAATGTTTATAGGAATTGACTAAAAGGATCGCGACGGGAATCGCGATCACTAAGAAAAGAAACGTGAAAATCAGCTTGAGCCGATTCATCAGTCCGGTGTTTCTCTGAGCTGGTAACCTTCACCGCGGAACGTGACGAGCAGGCACGGATGCGACGGGTCGTCTTCGATCTTTTTGCGGAGCTTGGTAATGTGGATGTCCACCGTGCGGGTATCGACGGTTTCGGCGTTTTCGTAACCCCAGACTTTGTTCAAAAGTTCTGCGCGTGGAACGGCGCGGTCACGATTGTTCCACAGGTATTCGAGAATTTCGATTTCCTTACGGGTGAAGGAAAGCTTTTCGGTGCCACGGAAGCCGCTGTATTCGCGGAAGTTCACACGCAGATTGCCTGCGGCGAGCTTGCCGTCGCCTTCCATCGACTGACGGGAACGGCGAAGGACAGCTTCGATACGGGCGAGGAGCATCGGAACGGCGAACGGCTTCGGAACGTAATCGTCTGCGCCGTACTTCAAACCGTCAATGATGTCCTTGTCGGTATTCTTGGCCGAAAGGATAATGATAGGAACGTCCTTGTCCTTTTCACGGATCTTATCGCAAACGGTAAAACCGTCCATGCCCGGGAGCATCAGGTCGAGAAGAATCAAACCGTACTTGCCGCTGAGTCCTTCGGAAAGACCCGAAATGCCGTCCGCGACATGCTTTACGTGATAACCTTGGAATTCCAGAAGATCGACAAGACCTTCTGCAATTGCAATTTCGTCTTCGATGACGAGAATTGTAATGTTCGTGTTTTTCTTATCCATGCGAAAAACTCCCAAATCAGATCAAATTAAAGAGCAAAGCCGACACCGGCTTCCAAAACGAACGGGGAAGCGTCGATTTCGTCGTCATAGTCGATGCCGAAGTAATACTTGCCGTTCACATAGGCTGCAATCGGGATGATCGGCAACTTGGCGCGAAGACCCAAAATGATATGACCGCCGATGTTCGTGTTCAGGCCGTCATCCTGCAATTTTTCGGAAAGCTTGTTCGCGAGTTCCTTCGCCTGTTCTTCGGTCATCGTGCCGGAGACGAGAGCTTCCTTGAGTTCGCCTTCGAGAACTTCCATGTAGCTGTTGATGAACTTGGCGCTCATCACCGGAGTGCTCAAGTAGTAGGTGAGACCACCGCCGATATACGGACGGATAATCGGAAGGGAAGTAATCGGATAGGTGATGGAAAGGTCACCGTTCATGGCGACAAACTTCGGAGTCGTTTTGCCGAACGGAACACCGTTGAATTCGAGTTCGATGTCGCGTTCGATCGCCTGGCCATCGAGACCGGTAACGGTCAAGGTCGAAGAGTAAGAACCCCACTGAAGGTTGTAAGTCGCTTCGATATCGATAATCGGAAGAATGTCGACCCAAAGCTTAAGACCGAAGCCCTGCATGCCGCTGAAAGAACCATGGCGGTATTCCACCTTGCCGAGCTGAAGATCGCCCGAGCTTAAACCGGCGATTTCTTCATTCGAAGTCTTGTCGAGACTGGTTCCAAAGTTCGGGGCGTAGTGGACGCCAATGCCGAGGATAGCAAAAGACGGCGAAATGCACAAAGCAGCCGCTGCGGCGAGCAATTTGAAATTCATGAAAGGACTCCTTCAGTTTTCCCCCAAACTATATTAAAAAGCCTTAAAACGGATATGTTTTTTTATACGCTTTTGCCCTAAATGCTTCAAAATCAACGAAATAGCACGGGCGAGACGCTCCAAACGGGGCGTCTTTCTTCAAAAAACGAATGTTGTAAGTTGAATGTAAGTTCTAGCTACGGATTGGAGCCCTTCGCCGCCTTGATCGCTTTCAGTTCCGCGAGGCGTTCGGCGAGCTTCTTTTCCCTGCCGTATTCGGTCGGGCTGTAGATTTCTGTGCCGACGAGTTCTTTTGGCAAATGTTCCTGGGCGGAATAGGCGCCTGGGCTGTCGTGATCGTACTGGTAGCCGTTTCCGTAGCCGAGCTGTTCGCCGACTTTGGTCACGGAGTTGCGGAAGGCGCGGGGAACGGGCAGCGTGCCTGTCTTTTTGATAATCGCGTCCGCCTTCATGCCGGCGAGTTCCACGCTGTTGCTCTTGGGAGCGAGCGCGAGGTAGATCGCGACTTCGTCGAGGCCGATCAAGCCTTCCGGGACGCCCATAAAGTCAAAGGCCTGTCGGGCGGCGGTCGCAAGGAGCAGGGCGTTCGGATCGGCAAGTCCAATGTCTTCCATTGCCATGCGCATTAAACGGCGAATGATAAACCGCGGGTCTTCGCCGCCCTGGATCATGCGGTGCAGCCAGTATACGGCGGCGTCGGGATCGCTTCCGCGGACCGACTTGTGCAACGCGGAAATCAGGTTGTAATGTTCTTCGTTCGACTTGTCGTAGCGGAGCGGCTTCTTGTACTGGATCGCGTCCAAAAGCTTGTCGTCGATGACCTTTTTACCGTTCAGGTTCTTCGCGATCCATTCGACCTGGTTCAGCAAAAAGCGGGCGTCGCCATCTGCCTGCGAAACGAGCTTCAAAAGCGTTTCGTCCGAAATTTCCACATCCGAAAGCTGCATTCCGCGGGGATGCTCCTTGAGGGCGAGCTTTGCCAAGTGCGAAAGATCTTCCGTCGAAAGAGGCCCAAAAAGAATCAGCTGGCAGCGGGAAAGCAGAGCGGAATTCACTTCGAATCCCGGATTTTCGGTCGTCGCACCGATCAGGGTGACCGTACCGTCTTCCACCGCTTTCAGCAAAGCGTCCTGCTGGCTCTTGTTGAAACGGTGAATTTCATCGATAAAAAGAATCGTTCCCTTGCCGAGGTCTTGGTAAGTTTTCGCTTCTGCAAGAACCGCCTTCACATCTTTTACGCCGGATTCCACCGCGGAAAGGGCGACGAACCGCTTTTGAGTGTTCAGATGGATGACGTTTGCAAGGCTTGTCTTTCCACAGCCCGGAGGTCCCCAAAAGATCATGCTCGGAACCGTGTCCGCTTCGATGCTCTGGCGGAGCATGCTGCTTTCGCCCAAAATCTTATTCTGTCCCAGGAATTCATCGAGGGATGTCGGGCGTAAACGTTCGGCGAGCGGTCTTGTATTGGGGTCGTTCATCGCCGTTTAATATACATTTATTTTGAATCGCCTTTCGGAGGGTTATGCGCGCCTTTTTGACCTTTGCCCTGTTTTGGATTTGGACTTCGAGTGCTTTTGCTCAAGTGTTTTTGAACGTGCAGGATTTTGGCGGGTTTCCGAACGACGGCGCTCCGGATGATGCCGCGTTGCAAAGCGCGTTAGAAGAAGCTTCTAAACAGAATGCGCAGGGGGTCTTTTTGCCGGCGGGCCGTTGGCAATTTGAACAGCCCATTTATGTGCCGCGCGGTTTAACGCTCAAGGGAACTTATACGCGCCCGCATATCGCGGAACGTGCGGACTTGGAAGGCGCCGGGACGACCATCGAATGTTACGTGGGGCGAGGCGCCGATATCGATAAGGAACCTTGGAATTATAAGTCCTGCGTGACCCTTTTAGGCTCGGCAACTCTCGAAGGGGTGAACCTCGTTTACCCGGAACAGGCAGACGTCTGGAATCCGGTACCGTATGCGTGGACTGTTTTTTGCAACAATGATTACGATGAAAATCACGCGGTGCGGGAAGTGTCCCGTTGCGCAGTCGTGAACACGACCCTGGTGAATTCTTACGCGGGCATCTTTATGCGCTGGAGTGCGAACGACCATTTTATCAGCGGCGTGAACATGTCTGTATTTAAAAAGGGAATGGTTCTCGACGGCATCACGTCCCTCGGGGTGATTCAGAATGTGAACATTCACAATCAGTACTGCTGGCCTTTTTACGGCATCAAAGCTTCGGATCGCGAGGCGACATCTCGCTTGGCAAAACAGAACCTTGAAAATTTGACGGGGATAGAATTTCACCGGGCCGATTGGGGTTGGCTAAACCAGGTGTTCATCATTTATGCGAACAAAGGTTTTGTCTTTGAAAAATCCATGACCGCGGCGGATTCTTCGCAGTGGGAATTCGGCACGCGTGCGCTGCCCTCGTTCGACATTTCGAACAGCGGCTGTGACCTTTGCCGTGTGGCGGTCGAAGCGAACTATGTGAACACGGGCGTCGGGGTGAATTTTTCGAACAGCAACTTGCTCGGACGCGTGATTCTCGGCGACAGCTGTTACGGATCGCTCCGCTTTACAAATGCATTCTTTAGCTTCGGCGTGACCGCGTCGGATGTGGAAAACGACCAGTTCACGGTAGGGAAGCAGGCGACGCTTCAGATTGTGAATTCCGAGGTTCTGAACTTTCCGGAGGGCGTTTCAAAAGAGGCTCCGTGGCGCGGAAAAATCTTTAACGTCCGCGGCATTTTACAGCTCAGCAACACGGTCTTTGCACTTCCCGACACGAGCCGTTACGACGCCCGGACTTTTGAACATTTGAGCGTCCAAGGCTCGGGCCTTGCGAACGTGCAAAACGTGATTTCCCGTGGCCCGGAATTTCAGTTTTCGACGAAAGAAAAAGGACGCGTGAGAGCGTCCATGATTGGGCATCAGGAAATTTCGGAAGAGTTTCCGTACAATCCTCCGAGGTAAACCTAAGCCTCTTTTTTCTCGTTCAGAATAAAGGCGAGAAGTTCTTCTTTTTTCTTCACGTATTCCTTTTCCCAAAGGTCGATCACTTCGTCCAAGCGTTCCACTTTGTCGAGCTCGATTGCCTGGTCGATAATCGGAGAAATGCGAATGAAGTTTTCCTTGCCGAGGTTCGCCATCGCTTCAAAGCAGTTGGAGTTTCCGGTGCGCGCGATCCAGTCGCTGATCAAATACTTCGCCCAGCCGAGAAGGCTCATGTTGCCGTAGGCATTGTTCGGAACGCTCATGCCTGTATTTAAAACCATCACGCGGAGTTTGGTTTCCGGGAATCGGAGCTTCATGCCGGATTCGAGGACCATCGTCGCGTCGTTTGCCCAAAGACCGCCGTCGCAGTAACTCTGACCGTCCTTTTCAATCACGTCAAAATAAGTCGGCGCTGCCGCAGACGTAGCGACTGCAAAACGGAGCAGTTCTTCGTCACGGTCGTCCCAGACCTTTTCCACGGCCTTCTTGCCGTTCATGCGGGTCGTCGGAATGAACGTGGGGCTGGGAAGTTCTTTCATTTTCACGTCGCCGATCTTCTCTTTTAAAAGACGGAGAAGGTTCGTGTGGTCATAAGTCGGGCATTTGGGATTCAAGCGCTTGTACAGCGGATACTTGGTAAAAATGCTCGCCACATTTTCTTTAAAAATTTGGAAGGCGTCGTTTGCGCTAATGCCTTTAACGAGAAGCGCGGTGATGATCGAACCTGTGGAGGTTCCCGCGTAGCAGTCGAAAAAGTCCTGGATTTGGAGCGTCTTGTTGCCGCTGATTTCCCTAAGGTCGGATTCGATGCATTTTAAAAGGGTCAAAGGTCCGATGCCGAGCATACCCCCGCCGCAAATCGAAAGACCGGTGCGAAATTCTTTTTCCGCCATTCCATACTCCTTGAAAGGTTTTGTTTTGGGGAAAAGTAAAAAAACAGACCCCGGACAAGTCCGAAGTCTGCTTTTTTCTGGATGCCTAAACTTGAATGAGTCATAGCCACATTTACGAGGATAAAAGTTAGCTTTGACTAAAACAAAGTTAGGTAAGGCTAATAAAAGCGTCAAGGGAGTCGAGTGAAAAAACTCGGAATATGTTTGAACGGTCGTTCAATTCCGACTAAAACGCTCGTCTTTTGGGGGCCGAGAAATGGGTCATCTGGGTTCGGTTAATTCCGACTATTTTACTTAAAATACAAGAAAAAGGGCTTTTTTGGGGGGTAAAACGGGGTGTTAAACTTTCATTTTTGTGCTTTTGGAGGGCAATCGGTGCTCCCCCCTCATTCTATTTCTATCTTTCAAACCGACATTTACGAGGTATCGTTCTATGGCAGTTGAAGCCCAAGAAGCCAATTTCTTCACAACGAAACTTGACTTCATAGTCAACTGGGGACGTAAAAATTCCCTGTGGCCGTTCCCTTACGGAACAGCTTGTTGTGCTATTGAATTCATGAGTACAGAAACAAGCCCCTACGACCTTTCGCGTATCGGCTCTGAATACGTCCGCTTTACGCCGCGTCAGTCTGACGTTTTGGCCGTTCAGGGGACAATCACCTACAAACAGGCTCCGATTCTGAAGCGTATTTACGAACAGCTCGCCGAACCGAAGTGGGTGATTGCGATGGGCGCCTGTGCAACGTCCGGCGGTGTTTATGACTGCTACTGCACAGTCCCGGGTATCGATAACATTATTCCGGTCGATGTTTACATCGGCGGCTGCCCGAGCCGTCCGGAAGCCTTCTTCGACGCGATGTTCGAAATCCAGAAGAAGGTCTCCGACGAATCCTACATGGCTCAGCGCAAGGAACGCTTGAAGGAACAGTGGGAACTGCTTCAGGCGAAGACCGCTCAGGCAAAGCAGGAGCTCTCGGAATACTCCCGTGCAAAGGCACAGGAACTCAAGGAAAAGGCGGAATGCTTAAAGAATACCGCCATCCGCAAAGCGGAATTTTGGAAGGAGAATCCGTAATGGCCACATCTGGAGACAATGTGAAAGAGCCGATCGTCGCGACTCCGGAAGCTGCCAAGGCTTTCGAAGAAGCTGCGCTCAAGGCTCTCGAAAAGTTCGGAGCCGTTCGGTCTGAAAAGAATCCGTGGGGACTGACGGTGGTGGTGGACCGTTGCAATTTGCATGCGACGGTTCTTGCTATGCGTGACGAACTCGGACTTGACATGCTGATGGATATCGTCGGCATCGACTATCTCGGTTTTAAGGATTATGTCGGACCTCGCTTTGCGGTCGAATACGTTTTCAAGAGCGTTTACGAACCGGCCAAGCGCATGATGGTCAAGGTTCTTGTCGAAGAAGCCGACCTGAAGGTCCCGACGATTTCGGATCTTTACGGCATCGCCAACTGGCAGGAACGTGAAGTCTATGACCAGTACGGCGTGATTTTTGAAGGTCATCCGGACCTGCGCCGCATCTTGAACCACGTGGAATTCGTGGGCCATCCGCTCCGCAAGGACTACCCGGCTCACCGTCGTCAGTGGCTCTCGACGAACGACTACCTGTATCCGGCATTGGAAAAGCGCTTGGAATCCAAGGGCTACCGCATCCTCGAACGCCCGGAAGAAATCAATCCGTCTGAAGAAGAATATCTGCAAGGGAGTATTAAAAAATGAAAGTTCTGACTCCTGAAGGCGAAGAAAAGAATTTGATGGTGTTGAACATCGGTCCGTCGCATGGTGCGACGCACGGATGCTTGCGCTACATCACGGCCTTGGACGGTGAAAACATCGCTGCTTCTGTCGGCGAAATCGGTTACCTCCACCGCGGCTTTGAAAAGATGGCGGAACGCGGAACCTGGCAGCAGGTTTTGCCGCTGACCGACCGTTTGGACTACTGCTCCGCGATGATGAACAACTTCGCGTACTGCCGCGCTGTGGAAAAGATGCTCGGCATCGAAATCCCGGAACGTGCAAAGGTCATCCGCGTGATCGTGAACGAACTTTCCCGTATCGCGGACCACTTTATTTGTGACGCCGCTGCGGCCCAGGACTTGGGCTCGACGACGGGCTTCTTCTATTTGTTCGATTCCCGTGAACAGACGATGCGCATTTGGGAAAAGTTGACCGGCGCCCGTCTGACGAACAGCTACGGCCGTATCGGCGGTCTTTACCGCGATACTTACGAAGGCTTCGAAGAAGATGTTCTCGCGGTTTGCAAAACGGTCGAAAAGAACTTGCACGATGTGCACGCTTGCTTTGACCGCAACCGTATCTTCCTCGATCGTACGGTGAACGTCGGCTGCATGACGCCGGAAAAGGCGATCAGCTACGGCTGGACGGGTCCGTGCCTCCGTGCAACGGGCGTCGCAAGTGACGTTCGCAAGGACGAACCGTATTGGGATTATGAAACTTATGACTGGAACGTGGTGACCGGTACCCGTGGCGACGTCTTTGACCGCCTCATGGTCCGTCTCGCCGAAGCGGAAGAATCTTTGAAGATCATTCGCCAGGCTCTGAAGCGTCTTGCTCCGGGTCCTGTGAGCGTCGAAGATCCGCGCGTGCGCGTTCCGTCTCATGAACGTGTTTATCAGGACATGGAAGCTTTGGCTGGCCGCTTCAAGAGCGTCTTCGAAGGCATTCGCGTTCCGGCAGGTGAATATTACTGCGGAACGGAAACGGCTAACGGCGAACTCGGCTTCACCCTCGTTTCGGATGGCTCGGGTCATCCTTGGCGCGTGAAGGTCCGTCCGCCTTGCTTTACGCAGTTCGCTGCGTTCCATGAACTTGTGGAAGGCGGTATGATTGCAGACTCGATCGCTTGCCTTTCGAGCATCAACATTATCGCGGGAGAATTGGACAGATGAGTCATATTACCGGTGCAATTCAGGACGTTGCGAATAACATTCTTTCTTATTCCAAAGGTCCGTCCCCTGTTGAAGTTCTTCCGGGCGCAGTGGACCAGTGCGGTCATGCGAACAAGATTCAGAAGCAGCCGACTTGGGGCGAAATCGCTCCGCTGCTTGAAACGGCAGACGTCAAGATCCGTGTCGCGGATTTGCTTTCCCGTTATCCGGTTGCACAGGGCGCTCTTCTCGAAGTGCTCTGGGTCGCCCAGGATGCGATCGGCTGGCTTCCGCACGAAGCGATCCGCTGGGCGGCTGATATTTGCCAGTGCTCTGCGCCTCACGCTTACGGTGTTTCCACGTTCTATACAATGTACAAGCACGCTCCGACGGGAAGATTCCTGTTGCAGTTCTGCCACAACATCAGCTGTCACTTGCGCGGTGCCGAAAGCATGCTCCAGTATGCACGCCGCGTGCTCGATTTGAAGCCGGGTGAAACGACCAAGGACGGTCTCTTTACGATCGTCGAAGTCGAATGCCTTGCCGCTTGCGGTAACGCTCCGGCGATGATCGTGAACGACGACTTTGCTACGAACGTCGAAAATGGCGAACTGACTTTGAAGCCGGGTGAATGCCTCACTCCGGAACGTCTCGACAAGATTCTGCAGTGGTGCAGAGATCGCGCCGCCAAGTATCCGAAGGAACCTCCGCGTGAAGTTCTCGGCGGCATGGTGAAGGGCCACGGCGGCCACCCGGGTGCTCCGGGCGCAACGGCAAAGCCGCAGGTCTCGGATTACGCTCCGCCTTCTCCGGTGCTCGGCGTAAACGCTCTCGTCGACGACAATGGCGCAACCCTCACTTGGAAGGGCGCTCCTGAATTTACGGAAATCACCGTAGAAAAGAATACGAACGGAACCTGGACCGAAGTGGGTAAGCCGGGTGTCAAAGACAAACAGTTCGTGGATCCCGAAGGTAAGATCGGGGATGAATACCGCATGATCGCGGTCAGCGGAACTCGCACGGCAAAACCGTCCCAGGTTTGCAAGGCGAAGGCTGCGCCTCCTCCCCCTCCTCCACCTGAAGCTCCTGCAGCAGCTCCTGCAACAGCAAAGAAGGCGGGTTAACGATGCAAGATTCGATGAAGGTTTGCACAGGAAACTTTGGAAAGCACGCTCAGAGCATCGAAGCTTACAAGAAGCTCGGCGGCTATTCCACCATTTCCAAGTCTCTGTTCGAAATGTCTCAGTTCGAAGTGATCGATCGCGTTCAGCGCGCCGGTCTCCGCGGACGTGGCGGTGCGGGATTCCCGACCGGCATGAAGTGGAGCTTCGTTCCGCGTAACACGGGTAAGCCTGTGTATATCGTGGTGAACGCTGACGAAGGCGAAGGCGGTACGTACAAGGATCACTTCCTTCTGTTGGAAGATCCGCACCGCTTGATCGAAGGTTTGATCATTGCGGGCTGGGCTCTCGGCGCTCGCACGGCTTACATCTATGCACGTGGCGAATTTTTGCCGTGCATCGAAAGCGTGAACAAGGCTTTGAATGAAGCTTATGCGGCTGGCTATCTCGGTGAAAACATCATGGGTACGAAGTTCAGCTTCGATATCTTTGTGCACCGTGGCGCTGGCGCTTACATCTGCGGTGAAGAAACCGCTCTTATCAACTCGCTCGAAGGCCAGAAGGGCCAGCCGCGTTTGAAGCCGCCTTTCCCGGCGGTCGCTGGCGCCTGGGCTTCTCCGACCTGCGTGAACAACGTGGAAACGATCATGTCGCTTCCGTGGATCTTCTCCCATCCGGTGGAAGAATACACGAAGATGGGTACTCCGCGTGCGCACGGTACGAAGGTCTTCTGCGTTTCCGGTGACGTGAAGCGTCCGGGCCTTTATGAAGCGCCTCTCGGTACGCCGCTCATGGAAATGCTCACGAGCGAAGAATACTGTCAGGGTATTATCGGTAACCTGAAGGGTGTGATTCCGGGTGGTTCTTCCTGCCCGCCGCTCCTTCCCGAAGAATGCCAGAATGCAACGCTCGACTACGAATGCATGGCTTCGTTGAAGACCATGTTCGGTTCGGGTGCAATCATCGTGTTCAACGATACGCATAATGCGGTCGACATTCTGGATGTCCTCGGTCACTTCTATTCACATGAATCCTGTGGTCAGTGCACGCCGTGCCGTGAAGGTACGGGCTTTGCCAAGCGCGTTCTCGATTCGATCATGCGCGGCGAAGGTCACGATGGGGATATCGAACTGTTGCAGGGAATTTCCGCTGGTTTCGGCGGAACGACGATCTGCCCGCTTTCGATTTCTCTCGGCGGCCCGCTGAACGTTTACACGAGAAAGTATCGTGCTGACTTTGAGGAATATATCGCGAAGAACCCGAATCATGCGGAACCCCGCTTGAGACCGACCGTTCGTCTGGGAGCATACTGGTAATCTTATGAGCAATCATTATAACATGCCTCATCTTCCGACTGCCAAAAGTCCTCGAGTCACAATCGAGGTCGATGGTCAGAATGTGGAAGTGCCGGGCGATACTAACCTGCTCGAAGCTTTGAAAGCTGTCGGCATTGAAACTCCGCATGTCTGCTATCATCCGTATTTGCCGGTCTCTGGTAACTGTCGCCAGTGCCTCGTCGAAACGGAAGGCCCGCGCGGAAAGGCTCTGATCATTTCCTGCTTCACCCCGGTGAAGGAAGGAATGAAAATTTCGACACCGCGTTCGAGCGAACGCGTGAAGAACGCTCGTGCAGCAGTCTCTGAATTCATGCTGCTGAACCACCCGCTTGATTGCCCGATCTGCGACAAGGCGGGCGAATGCACGCTCCAGGAAAACTACGTGGAAGCGGGCAAGGATACGAGCCGTCTCTTCCCGGAAGTCGGTAAGAACTACCACGGCAATCCGGATCATCAGTTCTACGACACCAAGGGTCAGCTCCGCGGCGGTAAGCGCGTGGACATTGGCCCGCGTATCTTCCTCGACGAAGAACGCTGCGTGCAGTGCGACCGTTGCGTTCGCTTTATGCGCGATGTCGCAGGCGATGAACAGTTGCAGCTCGCACTCCGTGCCGACAAGACTTACATTACGACCTTCCCGGGCCGTAAGCTCGATCACGAATACGACCTTTGCGTCACGGACGTTTGCCCGACCGGCGCAATGACTGCAAAGTATTTCCGCTTCCAGCAGCGCGTCTGGATGCTCTCCCGCACGGCGACCATCTCCATGGATGATTCCCTCGGCGCGAACATCTGGCTCGATCACAACAACGGATACATTTGGCGCGTGATGCCGCGCTGCAATCCGGAAGTGAACCGCACCTGGATTTCGAATACGAGCCGTCTCGCATTCCAGCAGTTTACCAAGGACCGTTTGCCGGTCGGTAACCTGGACGCTTTGAAGAAGGCTCTCGAAGGCGAAGGCAAGATCGCATTCGTCCTCGGTGGAAGTGCGACGAACGAAGACGCTGCCGCTTTGAAGACGCTTGTGAACAAGCTCGGCAACCGCGCAGAAGTCTTTGTGGGAACCTTCGCTCCGGTGGGAACTCCGGACGGACTTTCGAAGAGCGGTGACCCGGTGGCGAACCGCGCAGGCTTTGCCCTGTTTGGATTTACCCAGACGGCAGAAGACCTCGCCAAGCGCGCTTCCGAATTCAAGACGCTCGTTTCGCTCTCTGCAGACCTGTGGGGCAGCGACGCTTCGAAGGCAAAGGCTCTCGAAGTGATTTCGGACCGCATTTCGATTTCGGCAAAGAATGACGAAACCGCGAAGAAGTCTTCGACGGTTTACGGCGTGAACCACTGGTCCGAAGTCAGCGGTACCATGGTGAACGTGAATTCGATCCTTCAAAAGTTGAACGCCGCTCCGACTTCTCCGGATGCGGAACTTGCTCCGTTGTTCTCGGTGCTCTTTGCCCTCGCCGGTGAAGATGTGACGAGCGCGGCGATCGCTTTCAAGAAAGCGGGCGAGTTCGCTCCGAAGCTTGCGAAGCTCTCTTTTGATGCCATCCATAGCACGGGCGAATTGCTCGATGGAGATGCTGCTGTATGATGGAATTTATTGAATCCAAAACCTGGATTGAATGGCTTCTGACGATTGCGAAGCTTGCGCTCGCATTCATCCCAGTGCTCTTCATTCTTCTCTTGATTCCGATGGAACGCCGTGGTGCAGGTTTCATTCAGGACCGTCAGGGTCCGAACCGCTCCTACATCAAGATTCCGTTCTTCGGAAAGATCCGCGCCTTTGGCTGGATTCAGAACTGCTGCGACGGCTTGAAGCTGTTCTTCAAGGAACTCTATGAACCGAAGAATGTTCATAAGGTTCTCTTCTCGCTCGCTCCGGCAATTCCGTTTGGCCTTACGCTGCTCACGCCTTGCGTTCTTCCGTATTTCGCTTCCTTGAACTTTACGTTCGGCGATACGGTGGTGCACATTCCGGCGGCAAACGTGGATACGGACATCGGCATCTTGCTCATGTTCGGCCTTTCTTCCCTCTCTGTTTTTGGTACGGTTCTTTCGGGTTGGGCATCCAAGTCGAAGTTCCCGCTCCTCGGCGCTCTCCGTGCAACGGCTACGAGCATCAGTTATGAAGTCTGCCTCGGTCTTTCGATGATGGGCATGGTCCTTCTCGCAGGGACTTTCAATGTCGAAGGGATCGTGAGCTGGCAGGAAAATCACGTCTGGGGTATTTTCGTCCAGCCGGTTGCATTCTTCTGCTTCCTTCTTTCTGCGATTGCCGAAACGGGACGTCCTCCGTTTGACGTTTCGGAAGGTGACCCGGAACTCGTCGCCGGTTACCATTTGGAATACGGCGCTATGCAGTTCGGTATGTTCTACATGGGTGAATATGGCCACGTGGGAATCAACAGTATTCTCATGGCGACCCTCTTCCTCGGTGGTTACTCGATTCCGTTCATGACGACTGCGGATGTGCAGGCGAATTTCGGCGGTGTGCTTGCAGCACTCTTCGGCATTTGCGCCTTCCTCGCTCTCGCCTTCCTCCACATGGTTTATCGCTGGCTCCGTGAATTCAACAAGGGCAAGGCTTCGAACAAGGATGAAATCAATAAGGAATATCTCCTTTACAAGATCATCGCTTGGGTGGCTGTCCCTGTGTTCATCGCACTGGCGATTGCAAGCGGCCTCTTCCTGCATCCGGAAGCAACCATGGTGAATGGCGCTCCGGTGTACGGCATTGGAACGGCTCTCGGTACCGCAGCGGTCCAGTTCCTCGTTTTGATGGTCAAGACCGTGTTCTTCTGCTGGGTCTGGATTTGGGTCCGCTGGACGCTCCCGCGCTTCCGCTATGACCAGATCATGCATCTCGGCTGGAAGATCCTGTTGAACATCGCCCTTCTGAACTTGGTGGTGACGGCTGTTATCGCTAAACTCGTCATGGGAGGCAACTAATGGTTCGCGTTGTTAAACACAAAGAAATGAACTTGATCGAACGCCTCTACATCTTTGAAGCGTTCCGCGGTCTCTACACGACGATCAAGCACTTTTTGCGCGGCTTCTTCCGCTATGAAACGCTCCCGACGACCGGTTACCCGGAAGTCAAGCCTTACATTCCGCGTGATTACCGTGCCAAGCACCGTATGATGGTGCGTCCGGACGGTTCTCCGCGTTGCGTCGCATGCTTTATGTGCGCATCGGCTTGCCCGGCTCACTGCATCTTTATCGAAGCGGCTCAGTCTGCGGACGGACGTATCGAAAAGAAGGCTTCTCGCTTTGAAATCGACCATTCCGTGTGCATCTTCTGCGGCCTTTGCGTGGAAGCTTGCCCGGTTGACGCTCTTCGCATGGATACCTGCGAAACGAGCTTTGTCCATCCGAAGCGCAAAGACTTCATCGTCAATCTCACGGATTTGACAAGCTGGAATCCGAAGGATTATCCAGATGATCCGCAGAGCCAGGTGGCTCCGGGCGGAACGCAAAATAAGCAGGCTCTCGAAGTCTGGGGAGAAGTCAAATGCTAGCTCTCATTTACTTCATTATCTTGGCGGTGGTCGCGGTGGGATGCTCCCTTTGCATCTTCTTCACGAAGCACCCGCTCTACGCTTCGATCGCGATGGTCACGACGATGCTCTCCTTGGCCGGTATCTACGGTCTTTTGGGCAGCCCGTTCGTGGGTGTCGTTCAGATCATGGTTTACGCCGGCGCAGTCATGACGCTTCTCATGTTCATCATTCTCGTGTTGAACGGTTCGCGTGACACGCGCACAAAACGCTTTGACAAGGTTTCGATTTTTGTGCTGCTCTCCGTTTTGGCGGTGGCGGCTCTCACTTCGATCGTGCTTTGCCATGCTTCGTTCGACTTTAACCCGGATACGGTGCGTGGCGGTGTTGATGTCACGGCGCATACGCTCTTTGACGTGAGCGCAAGCGGTAACGGTTACTACCTGCTCGTCCTTGCGGTCGGCCTTGTGCTGCTTTCCGCGATGGCGACTGCGGTCATTCTCGCCCGCAAGCGCATTGCTTCGGATCCGGAGAATGCGAAGCTTGAGGAGGTTCACTAATGCAAGCGATTTACGTTCAAGTTTTGGCGTTGATCCTCATGTCCCTCGGTATCGCCACGGCTCTTTGCCGTCGTAACGTGTTCTTCGTTCTGATGGGCGTGGAACTTGCGCTGAACGCGGTGAACCTGAGCATTATCGGATTCTCCAAGACGTTTGCCGAAGTGGCAAGCGTTACTGGTCAGATTATCCCGCTCTTTACGATTGCGGTCGCTGCGGCAGAAGCTTGCGTCGGCCTTGCGATCATCATCTTGATCTTTAGAAATCAGGATAGCGCGGATGTCGATAACTATTCCAATATGAGGGGGTAACAGAAAATGATTCCTCTTTGGTTAATCCCTCTTTTCCCTCTCGTTGGCGTGGTGGTGCTTACGCTCATCGCCCTCGCTTCTTCTGAAAGTGAAAAGGGCCCTGATGAAGGTCTTGTGGGCACGATCTCTGTGATCTTCCCGCTCCTCGCCTTTGTTTCGACTGCGTTCATCGGCTGGAACATGCCGGCGGAAGGCATTCACGAAACGCTCTGCAACTGGATCGACACTCCGTTGTTCCAGGCGCACTTCGGATTCCTCTTTGACGGGCTGACCCGCACGATGCTCCTCTTTGTGACGGGCATTGCGACGCTCATCACGATGTATTCGACGGGTTACATGCACAAGGATCGCGGCTTTGCCAAGTTCTTTGCCTACATCAACCTGTTCGTGTTCAGCATGATCGTGCTCGTTCTTTCGGACTCCCTGCTTTTGACGTTCCTCGGTTGGGAAGGCGTGGGCCTTTGCTCTTACCTCCTCATCGGTTTCTGGAACAAGGATCTCAAGAACTGCAAGGCTGCTAACAAGGCATTCCTCGTGAACCGTGTCGGTGACGTCGGCTTCCTCCTCGGTATGGCCGCTCTCGTGACGGTCGGCGGTTCGAGCCTTTTGAACTACACGGATCTCATCGCTTGGATCGTGAATCCGGCTTCGGCAGAAATGATCGTGTCGGCCCTTCCGCTCCTCACGGCTGCTGGACTTCTCTTCTTCTGGGCTTGCACGGCGAAGAGCGCTCAGGTTCCGCTCCTCACCTGGCTCCCGGATGCGATGGCGGGTCCTACTCCGGTTTCTGCGTTGATCCATGCTGCAACGATGGTGACGGCTGGCGTTTATCTCGTGGCTCGTCTCTCTCAGCTGTTTGTGATTCTTCCGGGCGTGCTTCCGGTGATTGCACTTGTCGGTATGCTGACCGCTTTCTGGGCAGCTGTCGCAGGTCTTCTCCAGAACGACATCAAGAAGGTTCTCGCCTACTCGACGATTTCCCAGCTCGGTTACATGTTTATGGCGGCAGGCGCTTCGGCGTTTGACGTTTCGATCTTCCACGTGTTCACCCACGCCTTCTTCAAGGCGACGCTCTTCCTCGGCGCAGGTGCTGTGATGCACGCTCTTGCCGGCGAACAGGATATGCGCAAGATGGGCGGTCTTTTGAAGAAGACTCCGATTACCGCGATTACGATGCTCTTTGCATACCTCGCAATTATCGGCTTCCCGGGATTCTCCGGCTTCTTCTCGAAGGATTTGATTCTCGAACGCGTCTTCGAATTCTCCCCGGTTCTCGGCCCGGTCCTTTACGGTGTCGGCCTTTTGACCGCGGTGATTACGGCTGTGTACATGACCCGTCTGATGGTTCTCGTGTTCCTCGGCAAGTACCGTGGCGAACTGCGTGACGATCAGATTCATGAAGCTCCGTTCTCCATGACCTTCCCGATGATCGTTCTTGCGATTGGCTCGGCTTTCTCCGGCTACCTCTGGAACGTGTTCGTGAGCGGTGCCAACTGGTTTGAACAGTGGCTCACTCCGGCTGTCGGTTATGCTCAGAAGATGGCTCACTTCATGGAAAAGGCTCCGGCGTTCATGCCGTCTGCACTTTTCTTTGCCGCTCTCGGTACGGCTGCGGCGATTGTCGGTGCGGCTATCGGCTATAAGATCTTCAAGAACAAGCGCATCCCGCAGCTGAAAAAGAATGCGGATACGACTCCGGTCGGCGGCGCTCGCGATTGGACGTTCTTCTTCGACTATATCCACAATATCGTGATCAAGGTCTTTAACTTCCTTGCCCTGGTGACGGATATGGTCATCGACAAGTTCGTTCAGATTCTGCAATGGATGGTTTGCTCGCTCGTGTTCATTGTGGGTGATGGTCTGCGTTCTCTTCAGGTTCGCAAGGTTCGCCTGCAGGTCGCTTTGAGCATCGCAGGTGTTGCGATCATCGGCATTGTGGTCTATCTCTGCGGAGGGCTTTCCTAATGTTATACGCACTGGTTTTTGCTCCGTTCCTCGCCGCCCTTTTGATGGTCGCCGCTTCTGGTAAGGATGCCCGTTCGGCATCTCGCCTTGCGACGATTCTTGCGGCGACGCTCTTCTGCGGAAGCTTGACGCTTCTTCTTGCAGGAGACTACAACACCACTCCGATGGAATGGTTTACGATCCCGGGTGCCGGCATCTCGGTGACGCTTTCCTTTGCGGTGAACGGATTCTCCGCTTGGATGGTGTTCCTCGCCTGTATCATTACCCTCGCCGCCTTGGTGAGCGCCCGTAAGACGATGGGCGGTAACTACCGCAACTTCGCCATCGGAATGTTCGCCTTGCTCGGTGCGTTGAACGGTACGTTCCTCGCAAGCGACGCGGTTCTGTTCTTCTTCTTCTTCGAAGCTCTCGTTCTCCCGGCGGCAATCCTCATCGGTTCCTACGGTGGACAGGAACGTCGTGAAGCGGCTTTGAACTTTGCCCTTTACACGCTCATCGGTTCTGCTCCGATGGCGGTCGCTCTCTGGTACTTGATTTCCATCGCGGGTTCTTCTTACGTTCTCCCGGTGGCACAGGCGGCTCAGTCCCTTCCGGAATCCACGCAGACGATTCTCTTCTGGTGCTTTGCCGCCGCATTCTGGGTCAAGACTCCGCTCTTCCCGTTGCACGGTTGGCAGGCTCAGACCTATGCGGAAGCTCCGGCTGGCTTGAGCGCCGTTTTGACGGGTTCGATGTCGAAGGCGGGCGTTTACGGATTCTACTTCTGGGTGATTGCGATCTTCCCGGAAGTCGCTTTCAAGAACGGCATGCTCCTTCTTGGATTCGGCCTTTTGACGGCTGTGTACGGCGCCTTCATGGCGATGCGTGCCAAGGACATCAAGAAGCTCCTCGCCTTCAGCTCCATGGGTCACTTGGGCCTTGCGGTTGCAGGTATCTTTACGCTTAACGTGGAAGTTTTCCCGGCGGTGCTCGTGATGCTCGTTGGCCACGGACTTTCGGCTTCTGCCCTCTTCATTTTGGCGGGCTCGGCGGAACGTTTCGCCGGTCACCGCTTCCTCGACAAGATGGGCGGCTTTGCTTCCCGTTATCCGATGTTCGGATTCTTCTTTGGCGTGGCAAGCGTTCTCGCGATTGCAATCCCGGGTACGGCTGGCTTTGTCGGTGAATTCCTTGTACTCCTCGGTCTTTGGGGTGTGAGCAAGGTCGCGGCGGTTGTCGCGGGTCTTTGCATCATCTTGACCGGTGTTTACATGTTGCGCTTGATTCAGAAGGTGCTCTTCGGCGAACCGGGTGAAATCTCGGAAGACCAAAAGAAGCTCCGCTTCCCGATTGCGGACGCGGTGGCGACGGCTCCGCTTCTGATTCTCTTGATCGTTTTCGGCGTGTTCCCGCTGCCGATCACAAGCTCGCTCGATTATACCCGCGTGTCGGAAGATCAGCAGGCAGAACTTGAAGCTGCAATCGAAGCCGCTTCCCAGCCGGCCGCTGTTGCCGAAATGTCAAAGCAGTATTCGGCTGAAGCTCCAGTCGCGGATTCCGCTGTTGCAGAACCGGCCGTTGCAGACTCTGTTGCTGCAGAACCTGTTTCTGCGGATACGGCCGCTGTCGAAGCAAAGGCTGTGACGGAAGCCGAACAAAAGGCTGTAGCTGAAACGGCTACTGCCGAACAAGATGTAAAACAAGTGGAGGCTGAAAATGTCCGCTAGTTTTTTGAATCTCCTTCCGATGGCAATCGTTGCGCTTGGCGCCATGGTTTGCATCGCTACGGAACCGTTCATCGCAGATAAGAACAAGCAAAAGGTTCTTCCCTGGGTGGCAAGCGCGTTCCTGCTCCTCTCTGCCCTTTCCTTTGGCGCAGTCCAGATTGGAGCGGCTCCGCTTTACGGCTTCCTTGAAATGGATCTCGTTCGTATGCTCCTGAGCCTCGCCGTGATCCTCTGCACGTTCCTCGGAATTGGCGGCTTGCAGGTGACGCTTTCCCGTGAAAAGTTCCCGGCAGGTGAACCTTACGGTCTTGCGCTCCTCGCTACGGTGGGCGTGATGATCATGATTCAGTCGGTGAACTTCCTTCCGCTCTTTATCGGTATGGAACTTGCCGCTTACCCGATTTACGGTCTTGTCGGTTTGCGCCGCAAGGATCGCAATGCGAACGAAGCGACGTTCAAGTACTTTGTAACGGGCGCTGTCTTTAGCGTGATGTTCCTGTACGGTATGGCTTTGGTCTACGGTGCAACGGGTACGATTCAGTTCGGTGCTAAGGCTCTCGCTGGTCGCGAAATTCTTTACACGGCTGGCGTCCTTCTGTCTGCTTTCGCGCTCCTCTTTAAGGCGGGTGCGGCCCCGATTCACTTCTGGGTGGCAGACGTTTACACCGGTGCTTCCGTTGCGGTGACGGGCTTCATGGCGGCTGTCGTGAAGGTCGGGGCGCTCGCTGCTCTCGGATCTCTCTGGGTGCGTTCCGGCGTGGACAAGCTGACTCCGGTGATCATTACGGTTGCCGTGCTTTCGATTGTGATCGGTGCGCTTTCGGGTATCACTCAAAAGTCCATCCGTCGCATTATCGCTTTCTCTGCCGTGATGAATGCGGGTTTCATTGTGCTTGGCCTTGTGAGCAAGGATTTGAGCGCGATGTACTACTTCCTCATCACTTACGCTCTGGGTTCTGCAGGCGCACTCGCTGCGATCTCTGCCTTTAGCGGCAAGAACGATGAAAAGGAAAACCTGGACGATGTGCGTGGCCTTGGCCGCCGTCAGCCGCTCGAAGGGATTGCCGCTGTGGTTTGCCTTGCAAGCTTGGCTGGCCTTCCGCCGCTTTCCGGTTTCCTCGCGAAGTTCGTCGTGTT
>JAILDK010000019.1 GCA_024689485.1 Fibrobacter sp. | reverse complement strand
TCGATTCGTCCGTATCTGAATCCGACGATCTGGTGTAACAATTAAAAGAAAGAAATTAGGCTTCGCCGAGTGTGATGATGTACTGCGAAATGGTACGATCCCACTCGTAGCGGAACTGGTAGGCGTTGCGTACCAGGTAATTCCAGCTTTCCGTATTGGTGCTGTACAGCTGGACCGCATTCTTCAATTTGCGAATCATCTGGTCCGGGGCTGCCGAATCATCGACGAGCATCGCATTTGCTGTTGCAAAGTCCCCGACGTAATTTGAAAGCAGGTTCGCGCATCCCACATCATGCCCGGTCAGCGGAATGGTTCCGCAGGCGAGGGATTTTAAGATCATACTCGCAGAAGGTTCCGTCGGCTTTGCGGTAAAGAGAATGTCCGAACCGGCAAGCGCCATGCGCACGATCGGGTTGCTGCCTTGGGCTGTATCCAGGACCGCCATGTGGGAATGTTCCTGGTTCGCGACCGGGGTGTAGAAATCCCAGTCTGCCGTTCCCTGGCTTGCGCCGACGACGACAAAAACATTCAATTTGTTGATGTCGCCAAGGAGGGTGGCCAAAGTTTCCGAAGTGCGACCGGATTCCTGTCCCAGGGGGCAGAACATCACCATGCGATGCTCAAAATCTTTTCCGAGGGCTTGGGAAAGGTCTGCACGGGCCGCTTTCTTCGCCTGCTCGATCGGCTGGTTCGCTGTGGCGTTAAAGTCCCAGAACGGGTAGTTGACGCCAAACTGGATGCCTTTAAGTTTTTCCTGATTGCGGATTAAGAAGCCCGAAAGACCACCGCCGAGGTGGTCGTTGATAATACCGTCGCAGTATCCCGGGGAGGGGAGCAGAACCTTCTTCGCGTAGAAAATGCCCGCTTTGAGAAGGCTGACCTTGCCCCAGAATTCATAGCCGTTCATGTTGAAATCTTTTCGCAGAAGTCCAATGCGCTCGATTTCGCTTTCGGTCACATGGAAGTCGTAGGTGATGTTGTGAACGGTAAAGAAAAAGGCGATGTCGTCGAAAATGCCCGTGTAAGCCGTCTTGGCGATCGGAGCGATCAAGGCTCCGCCCCAGTCGTGACCGCAGAACATGGTCGGCTGAAAATGGATTGCGTCTGCATAGGCGAGGGCTGCCGAGGCGAGGAACGAGAACCGCAGGTGGTTGTCGCTGTAAGGGGTCCCGTTTTCGCCGTAAATGGCATCTCGGTCGAAGTAGCTGTCGTAGCGGATGTAGGCGTGGTGCGGATCTTCTCCGGTCCAGACTTCAAACGGCATGTTTCGGAGCTTTTCAAAACCCTTGAAAATGCACTTAAATTGCACAGAATCGTCGAGAAGTCGGGAGTAGAAGGGAGAGATGGTTAAAGATTCTGTTCCGGTCCGGGCACTCGCTTGAGTGAGCTGATTGACAGCTCCCGCCAACTGGCTAGGCTTTTTCCATTCCCCGGCTTCGGGGCTCACGGACAAAAACTTCAACGCGTACTCCAAAAAAATTATTTACGAAGGCTAAGTATCAGTATAAAAAATATTTAATTAAATTACAGAGGGTATTACTTCAAACTTATTTTTTTCCGGATAAAGGGTTAAAAATGAAAACTAAGCAACTGATCGTTCTTATGGCAGCTTCTGCGCTTCTCTTGGCAGGCTGCAAGGGCGCTAACGAAAAACGCGGTGATTCCTACCTTGAAGAAGGTCGTTATCAGAACGCCATCAATTCTTACCTGACCGCTAAGGAAAAGGGCAAGATGTCCGATGAATTCTACGATAACTTCACCCTCGCCCTCGCCAAGCGCGCTGAAATGGAAAGTAAGAAGGATCCGCAGAGCGACCTCATTCACGGTCTCTTTGAACAGGCTCTTCAGAACATCGGTAAGGTGCAGAACGTAGAAACGGCAGCCCAGATCGGTGAAGCCCTTTCCGCTGTCGGTTTGAACCAGGCTTCTGCAGATGGTGCTGATTTGGGCACTATTCTTGACGGCTTTGCCAAGATCGACTCCTCGATTTCCCTTTTGAACCGCCTCGGCGGCGACGTTTCGAAGGTCAAGGCTTTCCGTACCCAGGCTGAAAACGTCTATGTTTCCAAGGCTCTCCCGGAAGCTCTCGAAGAAGATGATCCGGTCGTGAAGGAATACAACCTCCTCGCTATCGAACTCATCGCCCCGAACAATGCGGACTTGAAGGCTGCTCACAACAAGAGCCGTGTCGTCACCCGTCCGTACTTCCTCATCTTCGGCGAAAACATTCCGAACAAGTCCCCGCTCGTCGACAAGTGGGGCTATATCATGGCTTTCCCGACCATCAACATTTCTGCAACGTCCCTCACGGGCGAACTCCAGTTCTGGGCTTCGACCGGCAACAACACCGAACTCGATCCGTCCAAGATCAAGCTCGTTTCTACCACGGGTGAAGAAGTCTTTGCCAAGATGGTGGGCAAGGGCTGGTGCGAAGCTGAAGTCATCGTCGGCAAGAAGGGCCAGGAAAAGATCGAAAAGAAGCAGAAGCCTTTCACCGGCAAGGGCAAGCTCATGAACGAATTCCAGTGCTCCGTGAACGTCGCTTTCAACTATGCGAAGGGTTTTGTTCCGGATTACGTCGAATATAAGGATGAATTTGGCGTTGGCCGTAAGTATCTCGGTCAGTAATCTTTATTCTAGGTGGATTCTGAAAACGCTCGCTTTCCGCGAGCGTTTTTTTGTATTTTTGGAAGCGATTTTACCCCTATTTAAAAAGGTACCACCCTCTTGTTCTTTCGTGTTCTTACCTTTCTTTTAGTTTTGACCGCTTCCTCGATGGCGCAGCTGTTGGATGTGCCGGAAGAATATACGACGCCGACGACGGTGCGTCATGTGCGAGCGGAAGGTCTTATTAATATGGATGAGCGCTCGGTGCTCAGCCGTGTGAGTGTCCGTGATGGCCAAGTGCTTCAACCTTCTGCTTTTACAGAGAAGGTGCAGAAGAGCGTTTCGGATTTGTTTGAAACCGGTTATTTCGACGACGTAACCGCCTGGGTGGATTATCAGCCGGGTAACGAAAACAAGGTGGACCTTGTCTTCCGCGTGGCGGAACTTCCCGCCTTGGATACCGTTTTCATCGAAGGCTGCGACGAAATCTCCGAAGAAGATGTCCGTTTGAAGATCAATCTTTTGCAGGGACGCGTCTACAGCAAGAGCGGTCTTGAACGCGACCGTCAGAACATTTTGAACTATTACCGTGGAGAAGGCTATCTGCTTGCAGAAGTCGGCTTCCGCGAAACGCCGGTTTCCGACCACGAAAACGATGTGACTTTTATTATCCGCGAAGGTCCTAAGGTCCAGGTGGATTCCATTGTGATTACGGGTAACGATCACGTTCCGGCAACGGACATTACCGACCACATGGTGACCAAGCGTACCCACTGGTGGGGCGATGGGGAATTCAAGGAAGCGATTTTTGAAGCGGACCGCGATACGGTCTTGAATGCAATCCGCCACTTCGGTTATCTGGATGCGGAACTCAAGGAATACCGTGCGGAATATCTGCCGGATTCGAGTTGCAACTTCTATTTGGGCCGTACGGTTCCGAAGGGTCGTAAGCTTTCGCTCCTCTATGGCCAGTTGAACCAGGCGATTGCAGATACGGCGAATATCATGAACCGTCTCGCTGGCCGAGTGCAGGAAAAGTCCGCGCACTACTACCGCGAACACCGCACGAACTTCCACCCGTACTCCCAGGCCGTGCCTGTGTACGATGTGCAGGATGAAGAAACCGCCATCAAGATTTTGAACGGCATCATCACGTACGAAGAACTCCGCAAGGAATGGATCAAGAACCTTCCGAAGGACCGCAACTGGAAGAATCGGAAAATCGATACGTTGATGAAAAAGCACAAGCGTAACCGTTACGACGACAAGCTTTTGACCCGCTATACCATGGAAGAAACCTTTGGCGCTCTCACTCCGTATGACAGCGTAATCACTTCCAAGTATGTGCGCATCTACATCGACATCAACGAAGGCCGGCGTTATTACACGGGCGAAGTACACTTCACCGGAAATGAAATTCTGACCGACAAGATGCTTTCCCGTTACGTTTACCTCGACAGCGGCGAAGTCTTTGACTACTACGCTTACGAAGCGACGCGTAGCGGTATCATTTCGGCTTACCGCGAAGACGGTTACCTCTTTGCGCAGTATGATGAAACGCGTGAATTTGTGAACGACAGCATTGTGAACCTGGAATACAAGGTGCGCGAAGGCTTGCCTGCTCAGATCCACCGTGTGAACATCATCGGAAATACGAAGACCCGCGATAAGGTGATCCGCCGTGAAGTGCGTCTGTATCCGGGCGACACGTACCGCCAGTCTTCGATGGAACGTAGCTTCCGCGAAATCATGCAGCTGAACTACTTCGACATGGTCTATCCGGACATCCAGGTCGTCGGCGATCAGGATGTGGATTTGATCTTCAAGGTTGCAGAAAAGGAAGCGGGTACGGGCCAGTTCAGCGCAGGTCTCGCCTACAGCCAGAGCGATGGTCTGACGGCAACGCTTGGTGTTTCGATTCCGAACTGCTGTATGGGTGACGGTCAAAGCGCGACCTTCAACGTGGAATACGGTGAAGATAAGAAGAGCGCCTCGATTGGCTTTGTGGAACCTTGGTTCCTCGATTATCCGATTACTCTCGGTACAAGCTTGAGCTATGCCTGGTGGAATCAGGATGACGATCCGGACATTACGCGTTACGGTGGTACGATCTATGTCGGTAAGCGTTTGAAGTGGCCGGATGACTACTTCTACGGTCAGATCGGTTACAGCTGGATGATGAACAAGCAGGGCGATAACGTGGACGGTAGCCTTATTCGCTACTCCGGTATCGAATCCGCTTTGAACTTCAAGTTGATCCGCGATGACAAGAACTTGCCGCAGTTCCCGACGGACGGTTCCCGCTATGTGCTGTCTGTGCAGTGGGCTGACGAAGTGATCGGTAGTAACTTCAACTTTGTGAAGACGGACCTGACGGTGAAGTGGTGGTTCCCGCTCATCGGCGATCGCGTGGCTCTCGCTTTGACGAATGAATACGGTGTGATGGTGGGCGATCCGCTGCAGTACAGAACCCTGTACCAGATGGGTGGCGTTCTCGGTTACGACGGTATGATGCGCGGTTATAGTTCGGGCTCGATCGGTTACCGCCGCTTGGGACGTAGCTACCAGTACATCGGTGCTGAAATTCAGTGGGGCATTGTCCCGAATACGTTCTACCTGCTTCCGCTCTTCTTCGACGCGGGTAACGTCTTCGGTAAACGCTATGACCCGGATACAAAGGTTTCCAAGGATCAGCCGAACCCGCTGACGGAATGGGATCCTTCGAGCCTCAAGCGCGACTTCGGCTTCGGCTTCCGCGTGGTGGTTCCGATGCTCGGTATTATCGGTTTCGACTTCGCATGGCCGCTGGATCCGGGTGAAACCTACTCCGGCTTGCAGCGTACAAGCGTCGGCGATATGGAATTCAACTTCGTTATCGGTCAGGGATTCTAATGCACGTCCAGAAACTTTTCCTTATTCTCTTTGCCGCGCTTCTCGTGTGCGGCACCGCTTCGGCGGAAGATGGCCTGCGCATTGCGCACGTCGATTCCAAGCTGATCTTTGAAGGCTACAAGGGCACCAAGAAGGCTCAGGAAGAATACGACCGCCAGGTGGCAAAATGGGAACAGCAGGCGAACCTTTTGCAAAAGGAACTCGCCGCAATCAAGGAAAAGCTCGACAAGCAGGCTTTGATGCTCTCCGACGAAAAACGCAAGGAACTCGAAGCCGATTACGCCAAAAAGAACACGGAATTGAAGGAATTCATCGACCGCGTTTACGGCAGAACGGGTGAACTCATTACCGAAAACGAAAAGGTGAGCGCCCCGATCATTTCGCTCATTAAAAAGGCGGTGACCGAAATCGCCCTCCAGGAAGGCTACGATATGGTGGTGGACCGTGCTACGGGATCGGTGCTTTTCTGGAAAGATGAGAACGATTTGACGAAAAAGGTCTTGGATTACCTGAACGCACGCTAAAAGGGTGCAAGTGAAAATTCAGTAGGGATTCCCAAACGGGAATCCCTATTTTCATTTATATTTATTGATGTGAAAAATATTGATGGACGTACTCAACTGCTCGCCATCTTCGGAAACCCTGTTGGTCATAGCAAGTCCCCTTGCATGCACAATGCGGTTTTTGAAAAGCTGGGCATGAATGCGGCGTATGTGCCGCTATCCCCTGAGCCTGCCGATTTAGGCAAGGCGATTCAAGGCTTCCGCGCGATGAAATTCGTCGGCGCGAATGTCACCATTCCCTTCAAAGAAAAAGTCGGCGAATTCCTGGACGGCCTTTCGGACATTTCGAAGTTTACCGGTAGCGTGAACACGCTTTACTGGGAAAACGGCGAAGTGGGCAGTAAGCTGCTCGGAACGACGACGGATCCGTATGGAGCCCTTTGCGACTTGGAAGAACACGGTGTAACGGTAAAAGGTTCCCGTGTGGCGATCCTTGGCAACGGTGGAGCCGCTCGCGCGATTGCGTATGCGATGCTTGCCGAAGGCGCTTCCAAGCTGACGATCGTTTCGCGGAATGCGGAACGTGGCGCAGAACTCGCGGATGCGCTTTCGAAGGCTTTCCCGAACAAGCCTGCAGTCGGCTGTGTGCTGTTTGCAGAGTTTGCGAAAATCCGCGATGATCTCGACCTGGTGCTGAACGCGACGAGCGTGGGCATGACTCCGAATGTGGACGCGTCTCCGCTTTCGAAAGAGATGCTTTCGTCGAAGTTTGCCGTCTGCGACATCGTTTACAACCCGAAAGAAACGAAGCTTTTGCGCGAAGCAAAAGAAGCGGGTTGCAAGGTGGTCGGCGGTAGCGCGATGCTCGTGCATCAGGGCGCAAAAAGTTTTGAATTTTGGTTCCCCGGCAAAAAGTCCGATGTGAACGAAATGAAGGCCGCGATGGGCCTTTCGGAGGGAGAGTGATGACGACGTTGAAGAAAACGGTTTACTTTACCGGATTTATGGCAAGCGGCAAAAGCCGTATTGGCCGTGCGATTGCGGAACGCTTGCATGCGCCGCTGATCGATACAGATGCTTTGATCGTGGAACGTCAGGGCAAGAGCATTTCCGAAATTTTTGAAACGCAAGGCGAAGCCGCTTTCCGCAAAATGGAACTGGAAGTGATTCAGGAAATCGCTGCGGACCCGAAGCCGAAAGTCGTCGCCTTGGGCGGTGGAACTTTGACCCAGACCGCGGTCGTTTCGCTCATCCGTAAAACGGGCTTGATCGTTCGCCTGTGGGCGACTCCGGAAGTCCTTTCGGAACGAATCGGCCGTAAGGATACACGTCCTTTGATGGCGGGCCTTTCACCGGAAGAACGCTTGGCAAAGATCAAGACGATGCTTGCCGAACGCGAACCGCGTTATGCGCTGGCGGACTTTAGCGTAGAAAGCACGAACGATTCCGAAGAAAAGGTGATTGCTGCGGTGCTTCGCGGCCTTCAGTTCTGGGAATCCCGCGCGGTGTATGTGGAACCGTCCGGCGGTTCGCATTATCCGATCTTTATCGGTCACAAGCTGATTCCGCACTTCTCGACGCTTTTGAATGGCCTCCGTTTGATGCCGAAGGATTCCTTCCTCGCGGTGACGGATACGACGATTGCGAAGGCGCAGTCCCGCAGCTTGGGAATGCTCAAGCATGAAGCGGGCGATTGCCCAGCCTTTAAGTTCCGCGCCGGTGAAATCTTTAAGAATTTGAACAGCCTGAATCAGCTGTTCACGTTTATGCTGCGTCGCCGTTACAGCCGCAAGTCCTGCTTGCTCCAGCTTTCGGGCGGTGTCGTCGGCGATATGGCGGGCTTTGCCGCTGCGACGTATCAGCGCGGCATCGATTTTATTCAGATTCCGACAACGCTCCTTTCGATGGTCGACAGCTCGGTCGGCGGAAAGGTGGCGGTGAACCATCCGGAAGGCAAGAACATGATCGGCGCCTTCTACCAGCCGAAGGCGGTCGTTTGCGATTTGGATACGCTTTCGACCCTTCCCGATACGGAATACTTGGCAGGCCTTGCCGAAGTCATTAAGTACGGCGTGATCTATGATGCCGAATTCTTCAAGTACTTGGAAGAAAACGTGCAGAAGATTCTTGCCCGCGATTCCGAAGCGATGAAGCACATTGTGCGTCGCAGCTGTGAAATCAAGGCGGAAGTCGTCGGTATCGATGAAAAGGAAATGGGCCTTCGTGCCATTTTGAATTACGGTCACACGTTTGGGCATGCGATTGAAAACCTGCACCATTATGAATTCTCGCACGGTATCGGTGTGAGCCTCGGTATGCGTGTGGCAGGGCGCCTTGCCTGTATGCTCGGTATGATTTCGAAGGAAGAAGAAGACCGTCAGACGGCGCTTCTCGATGCTTACGGATTCCCGAAAACCGTGGACGGCGTCAATGTAGATGCTGCCTGGGATTCGATGGGCGTCGATAAGAAGGTCGAAAAGAACAAGCGCGTTTACATTCTTCCGACGAAGATCGGTGAAGTCAAGAAAGTCGCAAATGTGGAAGAAGCTTTGGTGAAGGAAGCTTGGAAAGTGGTCCTTCCGGAGGTGAAAGCATGAGTATCTTGGTAACGGGCGGAACGGGAGCGCTTGGCTTCCATATCCTTGCAACAGTCACGCGAAACGGCGAAAAGCTTTACAGCTTTAGCGATGAACAACCGCAGCCTTGGCAGAAGGTCGCGGACGTCACCTATTGTACGGGCGACTTGTTGAACTTTAAGGACGTTCTTGCCGTTATCAAGGAAGTACAACCGCGCGCCATTTTCCATTTGGCAAGCCAGTCGAGCGTGGGACTTTCTTACAAGAAGCCCTATGAAACGCTCTCCACGAACTTGCTCGGAACGCAGACGCTTCTCGAAGCGGCGCGCCAGGTTGTGCCAGAAGCGAAGATATTGCTTTTGAGCTCCAGTGAAGTTTACGGCCGCACCACGGGAACGCTTTTGACAACGCTCCACAAGGAATCGGATCTGCCGAATCCGCTGACTCCGTATGCGACTTCCAAGGCTTGCATGGAACTTCTCGGAAACCAGTTCACGAATGCTTACGGCATGCACATTGTGACGATTCGCCCATTCTACTTTACGGGCCCGCATCACAGCCGCCGCTTCCTGATTCCGGCGATTGCAAGTCAGCTCGTGAAAATTCAAAAGTACGGTGCAGAACCGATCATCTATTCGGGAAGCTTGGACGTGAGCCGCGACGTTTTGGACGTGCGCGATGTGGCCCGTGGACTGATCCAGGTGCTGCAGGCGGGGAACCCGGGCGACGTTTACAATATATGCTCTGGTAAATCTTATACCTTCCGCGAACTCACGGAAATGCTCGTTGATATTTCGGGCGCGGACGTGGAATTCCGCTTTGATCCTTCGAAGGAACGTACTTTGGACATTCCTCTCTTGATCGGCGATCCGGAAAAGATCATGGAACTCGGCTGGAAGCCGATGATTACGATTGAAGACTGCCTGATGGATTTGTACAACGAAATGATCGTTCGCCTGAAGATGGAGAAGGATTTGAAGATGGGCTAATTCGCCCGTAAAATTTAGTTGCTATATTTCCGTCCACTATGATGTTTTCGCAACTGACCGAATCTCTTGAATCGACTCTTAAAAACCTGCGTGGACAGGGGACGCTGACGGAAGAAAACGTCGCGGACTCCCTCCGTGAAGTACGCCGCGCATTCCTCGAAGCGGACGTAAGCTTCAACGTGACCCGCGACTTTGTGAAGGCCGTGAAGGAAAAGGCGATGGGATCCGAAGTTTTGACTTCGGTGACGCCGGGCCAGCAAATCGTGAAGATCATCCACGATGAACTCGTGCAGGTGATGGGCGGTGAAACCAAGGAACTCGCTCTTTCGGGCAAGCCTCCTGTGGGCATCATGATGGTCGGTCTCCAGGGTTCTGGTAAGACGACTTTTGCTGCGAAAATTTCCCTCTATTTAAGAAGCAAGCGCAAGAAGAAGCCTCTTCTCGTTGCCGCGGACGTTTACCGTCCTGCCGCTATCAAGCAGTTGCAGGTCCTTGGCAAGTCCATCGGAATTCCGGTGTATGACGAAGGCGAAGGTAATCCGGTTGAAATCATCAAGCACGGTTACGAATACGCGGAAAAGAACGGCTTTGATGTCGTGATTTACGATACCGCAGGCCGTTTGCAGATCGATGAAAAGCTGATGCAGGAACTGGAGCAGGCGCGAGAAGCGGTGCATCCGGAAGAAATCCTTTTTGTCGCGGATGCGATGATCGGTCAGGAAGCGGTGAATGTGGCGCAGACGTTCTTTGAACGTTTGAACTTTACGGGCGTCTGCCTTTCCAAGATGGACGGCGATGCGCGTGGCGGTGCGGCCCTTTCGATCAAGAAGATCACGGGCGTGCCTATCTGCTTTATCGGTGTCGGTGAAAAGCCGAACGAAATCGACCTGTTCCATCCGGACCGTATGGCGAGCCGTATCCTCGGCATGGGTGACGTCGTTTCCCTCGTGGAAAAGGCGCAGTCCGTGATCGATGAACGCGATGCCAAGGATTTGAAGAAAAAGATTCTGAACAACACGTTCGACTTGGATGACTTCCTCCGTCAGCTTCGCACGATCAAGAAGCTCGGCCGTTTGAAGGACATCCTCGGTCTCATTCCGGGCTTGAACAAGCTTCCGCTCGACCAGATCAACGAAAAGGAAATGGTCTACGTCGAAGCGATCTTGAGCTCGATGACCGAAAAGGAACGCAAGCATCCGGAAATCATCAACGGTAGCCGCAAGAACCGTATTGCCAAGGGTTCGGGCACGGAAATCAACCGTGTGAACCAGGTGCTTCGCCAGTTCGAAGATATGAAGGCGATGTTCAAGAAAATCGGTTCGTTCGCGAAGAAGCAGAATGGCGGCGCTCCGATCGGTTCGAACTACACTCCTCCGAAAAAGAAGAAAAAGAAGCGTTGATTTTTAGCCGAAGGGCAAAAAATTTGCAAGGGGACGAAAGCCACAGAGGTTGAAATGCGTCACACTGCAAATGCCCTGTGGCTTTACGGTTTATGGGTAATAAATTAAACTTGAGGATACTATGAAAAAGATCAAACTCTTGGCCGCAGCCATCACTCTCTGTGCCTCTGCGTCTTTTGCAGCAGACGGCATGTTCTCTGACGCTCTTCCGAAGAACTGGAATGCAGACGTTCTCGCTTCTGCACAGTTCACGCGTCATCACTACAGCAACTGGAAGAATGGAGCTGATGGTGTCAACACGAACGTTTGGATTTTGAAGTACGACGCTGACGTGATCGGTCACTTCTCCCACTTCGACTGGCGTACCCTCGTTAATCTCGAATGGGGTCAGACCTATATGAAGGGCACGGGTACCCGTAAGACGAACGATAAGATCTTTATCGAAACGACCGTTGCTGAAAACGATTTCAAGCCGATCGAACCGTATGCAGGTCTCCGCTTCGAATCCCAGTTCACCAAGAGCTACACCTATGATGACGACGATGTGAAAACGGCTGTGTCCTGCTTCATGGATCCGGCTTACTTCACCCAGATGCTCGGTGTCGCTTACGTTCCGAACGACAACTTTAGACAGAGCCTCGCCTTTGCAAACCGTGTGACCATTTCTGAAGGTTACGGCTATGCAGACGACAAGGACACGAAAAAGTTCGAAAAGTACAAGGACGAACCGGGTCTTGAAAGCGTGACCGAATACAAGGCCGCTCTTTCTTCCCTCGCATCCTTCAGAACCCGTCTTTGGGCTTTCGTGAACTTCCACGGCGTGGATGAAATCGACGGTAAGTGGGAAAACTACCTCGATGTGACGATTGCTCCGCTGATCGTCTTGAGTGTCGGTGTCGAAGTCGCTTACGACAAGGATATCGATGAAGATTCCCAGTACCATGATACCGTGAATCTCGGCATCACTTGGCGCTGGTTCTAATATATTTATAACATTTCCTGAACAAAGAAAAAGCTATCTTTTGCGAGGTCACAAACCTTTAGCACAAGGTAGCTTTTATGATTATTCTTCGCGGTTCGCCTGCGCTCTCTTCTTTCAGAGTTCAAAAACTGCTCTCTGATTTCCAACAAGAATCCCTTCCGGTGAAGGGAATTTATGCAGAGTTCGTTCACGTCGTTGATCTCGAATCCGACCTCACTTCCGACAAGAAGTCCACTCTCGAAAAACTTTTGACCTACGGCCCGTCGCTCGAAGCGAAGGAACCGGAAGGCTCTCTTTTTGTTGTCGCTCCGCGTCCGGGTACAATCAGCCCGTGGAGCTCGAAGGCAACGGATATCGCTCACATCTGCGGTCTCTCTGAAATCAAGCGCATTGAACGCGCTATCGCTTATTACGTCGACTTCAACGGTGGCGTTACCGAAGAAGTTTCGAAGAAGGTCAAGGCAAAGATCCACGACCGCATGACCCAGAAGGTCTTCCAGGCATTCAACCAGCTCGACGTTCTCTTCCTCCATGAAGAACCGAAGAAGCTCGTGGAAGTTCCTATCCTCACAGAAGGCCGTCTCGCTCTTGAACGCGCCGATAAGGAAATGGGCCTTGCTCTTGCTCCGGCAGAAATCGATTATCTCGTGGAAAGCTTTACCGCTCTCAAGCGTAATCCGACGGACGTGGAACTTTACATGTTCGCCGAAATGAACTCCGAACATTGCCGTCACAAGGTCTTCGGTGCAGAATGGACGATCGACGGGGATAAGAAGGATCTTTCCCTGTTCCAGATGATCAAGAATACGTACAAGATGCACTCGACGAATATCCTTTCCGCTTATAAGGATAACGCCGCTGTGATGAACGGTGCAGCCAAGGCTGGCCGCTATTATGCCGATCCGAAGACGAACAAGTACGGTTGGCACGAAGAACCGATTCCGGTTTTGATGAAGGTTGAAACCCATAACCACCCGACGGCAATTTCTCCGTTCCCGGGTGCCGCTACCGGTAGTGGTGGTGAAATCCGCGATGAAGGTGCTACGGGTCGTGGATCGAAGCCGAAGGCCGGTCTCACGGGTTACAGCGTTTCGAACTTGAAGATCCCGGGATACGAACAGCCGTGGGAAAAGGATTTTGGAAATCCGTCCCGTCTCGCTTCTCCGCTTGACATTATGATTGAAGGCCCGCTCGGCGGCGCTGCGTTTAACAACGAATTCGGTCGTCCGAACATTCTCGGTTACTTCCGTACTTTCGAAGAAGAAGTTCCTTCGACAAAGGGCAAGGAAGTCCGTGGTTACCACAAGCCGATCATGCTCGCCGGCGGTCTCGGTAACATCAAGGAAGAATTTATTTCCAAGGGCCACATCAATCCGGGTGATGCTTTGATCGCTCTCGGCGGTCCGGCGATGCTCATCGGTCTCGGTGGTGGTGCTGCTAGCTCGGTGACGAGCGGTAGCGGTAACGAAGACCTCGACTTCGCAAGCGTGCAGCGCGGTAACCCGGAAATGCAGCGTCGTTGCCAGGAAGTGATCGACCGTTGCTGGGCTCTCGAAAAGGAAAATCCGATTTCCTTCATTCACGACGTGGGCGCAGGTGGACTTTCGAACGCCTTCCCGGAACTCGTGAACGATGGCGGTCTCGGCGGTAAGTTCGAACTCCGCAAGGTGCCGAACGACGAACCGGGCATGAGTCCGTATGAAATTTGGAGTAACGAATCTCAGGAACGTTACGTGATTGCTGTCCCGCAGGACAAGCTCAAGGTCTTCGATGACATCTGCAAGCGCGAACGTTGCCCGTATTCCGTTGTCGGTACGGCTGTGGAACAGAAGCAGCTTACCCTCACGGACTCCCACTTTAACAATACGCCGGTGGACATGCCGTTGAACGTGCTTCTCGGTAAGCCGCCGCGCATGATCCGCAACAACCATTCTGCAAAGCGTCCGCTTTCTGCAACGCCGACTCTCGACAAGCAGACTGTGGGTGATGTCGCCAAGCGCGTTCTCGCAAACCCGAGCGTTGCCGATAAGACGTTCCTCATCACGATCGGTGACCGTTCTGTGACGGGTATGATCGCCCGTGACCAGATGGTCGGTCCGTGGCAGGTTCCGGTGGCTGACGTCGCTGTGACGACTGCAACTCTCGATTCGAATGAAGGCGAAGCGATGAGTATCGGTGAACGTGCTCCGGTCGCTTTGATTTCTCCGGCTGCAAGCGCTCGTATGGCTGTGGCTGAAGCTTTGACGAACATGGCTGCGGCAAGCATCGACGACATGGGTCGCATCAACCTTTCCGCGAACTGGATGGCTTCGCCGAACTATGAAGGTGACGGTGCCGATCTTTACGAAGCCGTGCAGTCTATCGGTATGGAACTCTGCCCGGAACTCGGCATTACGATTCCGGTCGGTAAGGACTCCATGAGCATGAGTACGGTCTGGGAAGACGAAAAGGGCAAGCACAATGTGACGGCTCCGATTTCTGTCGTCATCAGCGCCTTTGCTCCGGTTGCAGATGCTCGCATCACTCTCACACCGGTACTTCAGAAGAAGGCTTCCCGCCTGCTTCTCGTCGACCTCGCTCGCGGCAAGAACCGCATGGGCGCATCGATTGCAGCCCAGGTCTTCTGCGAACTCGGCAATGCCGCTCCGGATGTGGAAAATGCAAAGGAACTCCGCGCATTCTTCGAAACGGTCCAGAAGCTCAACAAGGCTCAGAAGATTCTCGCTTACCACGATAAGTCCGATGGCGGTCTCTTCGTCACGGCCCTCGAAATGGCCTTCGCCGGTCACACGGGCGTGACCCTTGACGTCTCCGCTCTGAAGGGCTCTCAGATTGAAATCCTCTTCAACGAAGAACTCGGCGCGGTCCTCCAGGTTGCAGACGAAAATGTTTCTGCGGTGAAGGAAGCCTTTGCTGCTGCAGGTCTCGGCGACTGCGTCACGGACATCGGTACGCTCAACGATTCTTATGAATTCATCGTCGGCGATTACAAGGCCGGCATCTCGGAACTCCGCGCCATTTGGAGCGACACGACCCGTCGTATCGCTGCTCTCCGCGATAATCCGGAATGCGCTGAAAGCGAATACCAGTTGAAGCTCGAACAGGACGATCCGGGTATTTCTCCGAAGGTCACGTTCGACGTTTCTGTGAAGAAGGATTACGAAAGCCGTCCGAAGATGGCGATCCTCCGTGAACAGGGCGTGAATGGTGAAGTCGAAATGGCCGCCGCCTTTGACCGCGCAGGCTTTGAATCCATTGACGTTCACATGACGGACGTTCTCTCGGGCAAGATTTCCTTGAAGGACTTCCAGGGCCTCGTCGCTTGCGGCGGCTTCAGCTACGGTGACGTGCTGGGCGCAGGTGAAGGCTGGGCTAAGAGCATTCTCTTTAATGCCAAGGCTCGCAAGGAATTCGAAGAATTCTTCCACCGCGAAAATACGTTCACGCTCGGCGTCTGCAACGGTTGCCAGATGGTTTCGAACCTGAAGGATTTGATCCCGGGTGCAGAACACTGGCCGCGCTTTGTGCAGAACCTTTCCGAACGCTTCGAAGCTCGCTTCAGCAGCTTGAAGATCGAAGAAACGCCGTCTGTGCTCTTGAAGGGCATGGCGGGTTCCGTTCTCCCGATCGCTGTGGCACATGGAGAAGGTCGTGCTGAATTCGCTAGCCGTGAAGCTGCCGAAGCCTGCCTCAAGACGGGCCTCGTGAGCCTCCGCTATGTGGATGGCAAGCATCAGTACACCGAACGTTACCCGCTGAACCCGAACGGCTCTCCGTTCGGCATCACGGGCCTCACGAGCAAGGATGGCCGCGCACTCATCATGATGCCGCATCCGGAACGTGTGTTCCGCACCGTTCAGAACAGCTGGCATCCGGCAGACTGGGGCGAATACGCTCCGTGGATGAAGCTCTTCCTGAATGCACGTGCGTTCGTCGGCTAATCTGCGATTTACGCTTAAAAAGGTCCGCCCATTCGGCGGGCCTTTTTATATTTTGAACTTGTATGGATAAGACTCAGATACCGCAGATTCTTTCGCTTCCCAAGATCCTCGACGATCGGGGAAATTTGAGCTTTATCGAATCGGAAAATCATATTCCGTTCAAGATTCGTCGCTGCTACTGGATTTATGATGTCCCCGGTGGACAGCTCCGCGGTAGCCACGCCTTTAAAAAACAGCATGAGCTGATCGTGGCGCTTTCGGGCAGTTTTGACGTGGTGCTGCACAATGGCAAAGAAGAAGTGCGCCACTCTTTGCGACGCTCTTACTATGGACTTTATATTCCGCCGATGCATTACCGCACCTTGGATAACTTTTCGACAAATTCCGTGGCGCTCGTGCTCAGTTCGGAACCTTACGATCCCGATGATTACATTTGGGAATTTGAAGATTTTAAAAAGGCGGCAGAATGAAAGAACTTTTAGGCGGATGCCGCTACATCGAATTTCCGCGGACTACGGAACGCTCCGGGTCTTTGACGCCCGTGGAAAGCTTGAAGGATGTTCCGTTTGAAATCAACCGGGTCTTTTACCTGTACGATATTCCGGGCGGTGAAAATCGCGGCGGTCATGCGCATAAGGAATGTCACCAGTTGCTGATTGCCGCCTCGGGCGCTTTTGATGCTAAAATCGACGACGGTCAAAATTCGCAGATTATTCATTTGGACAGACCTTATTACGGCGTGTACGTGCCGCCTGGAGTCTGGGCGGAAGAATTGAATTTTTCTTCGGGTTCGATCTGCCTTGTCTTTGCATCGCATCCGTATGAGGAAGCGGATTACATTCGCGATTACAAACAATTCCTGGCGTATGCAAAAAATCTGCGGGAGGGAAAATGATTCCCTATCTGGATTTGAAACGGGTAACGGATTCTTTTGAACCGGGACTTTCCAAGACTTTGGAAAATGCGGTCAAGAGCGGTTGGTATATCCGCGGCAAGGAATGCGAACAGTTCGAAAAGGCATTTGCCAAGTACTGCGGAACGAAATTTTGCATTGGCGTTGCAAACGGCTTAGAAGCTTTGACGCTCATTTTCAAAGCGTATATTCAAATGGGCCGCTTAAAGCGCGGGGACCATGTCGTCGTTCCGGCGAACACTTATATCGCATCGGTCCTTTCGATTAGCGAAGCGGGCCTTGTTCCGGTGCTCACCGATCCGGATGCGCAAACGCTCAACCTTTCCGTGGAAGGGGTCAAACGCGTGTGGAGTCCGCAGCTGAAAGCGATTCTCGCGGTGGACTTGTACGGCAGAGCGATCCCCGGCAAGGAACTTTCGGAGTTTGCCCAAGGGCACGGTTTGATTCTAGTAGAAGATGCCGCTCAAGGTCACGGTGCTGTGGAAAATCACAAGCGTGCGGGATCTTTTGGCGACGCGGCTGGCTTTAGCTTTTACCCGGGTAAAAATTTGGGCGCGCTCGGCGATGCCGGTGCCGTCACGACTTCGGATGCGGAACTTGCTCAGGTGATTCGTGCGCTTGCCAATTACGGCAGTGAACAAAAGTATGTGAATCTGTTTAAGGGAATGAATTCCCGCTTGGACGAATTGCAGGCGGCGATTCTTTCTTTTAAGCTTCCGCGTTTGGATGCGGATAATGCAAAGCGTTCGCAGATTGCGGAACGGTACTTGAAAAATATTTCAAATCCGCTGGTGACGCTTCCGAATCCCGGAAAGCCCGGCGAACATGTTTGGCATATCTTCGCCATTCGGACTTCTTACCGCAAGGTGCTCCAAGAACATCTGACGCACTCGGGCGTGGGAACGCTCATCCATTATCCGATTCCGCCGCACCGTCAAAGCGCTTACGGGGAACTCGGCGAACTTTACTTCCCAATCGCGGAAGAAATCGCGGATACGGAACTCAGTCTTCCGCTGTATCCGCAAATGACCGAAGACGAAATTTCGAAAGTCATCGAGGCTGTGAATGCGTTTCATCTGTAGAATTGCCCGCAAAGCGGTTGCGCTTTCGCGCAAGGCTTTTTACCGCGTCCTTTCCGATGCAAAAGTCGAAGGTTCTCCAAGGCTCGCGTCTCCGCTGCTTGCACAGGGGGCGGGAACGGTTCGCTTTGAAAAGAACGTTCACGTGGGACTCGCTTTCGATACGGACTTTTGGACTTCGTATGTCTTTATGAATCCGAGGACAAAAGAAGCGTGTATTCAAATCGGGGAAGATTCCTGGGTGGGCAATCACTTTGTGGCGATTGCCGAAGGCCCTGGCATTTCGATTGGAAAAAAAGTTTTAATCGGCACGCGTGTCGAAATTTACGATTCGGACTTTCACACAGTCATGCCGAATGTGCGCATGACAGCGACGCCGAAGCGGGCTGCGGTCAAAATCGCGGATGACGTTTGGATCGGCAACAATGTGACGATTCTGAAAGGGACTGAAATCGGGGAACATTCCGTGATCGCGGCTGGAGCCGTCGTTGCGGGAAAATTCCCGTCAAACGTCGTTCTCGGAGGCGTTCCGGCGAAGGTCATTCGCAAAATCGATCCGTTAGAAATTTTGGACGAGGTCGCCTCCCATGGCTGAGATTACCGTTCGACGTTATACAGCCGCTGACGCGAAAAAGTGGAACGATTTCATTGCGAAGAAATCCCGCAACGGAAACTTCCTTTTTGACCGTAACTACATGGATTACCATGCGGACCGTTTTCCGGATTGCTCTTTTATTTTTAACCGCGGTGAAGAAATCTGCGCCGTGATTCCGGGCACTCTTGATGCGGAAGGGACTTTTAGTTCGCATGCGGGACTTACCTTCGGCGGATTTGTCATCGACGCTTCGGTGGAAGCGATGGATGTCAAATGCCTTTTTGATTTGCTCGATGCGGAACTTCGAAAGCTCGGGGCGAAGAAGGTGATTTACAAGGCGCTTCCGTGGATTTATGCGGACCGCCCTTCTCAAGAAGATTTGTATTGGCTTTTCCGCAAAAATGCGAAAATCCGTGCAAGGCTCATTTCGAGTACAATCGAGCCGAAGGTCACACAGCCTTCTTCCAAAAAGAAGTATTACCTGAACAAGGGAAATCGCTTAGGACTCGTATTTGCAGAATCCAAAGATTTCAGCGGATTCTGGGATTTGCTCGACAGCTGCCTGCAAGAAGGACACGGTGCGCATCCGGTTCATTCCAAGGCGGAACTCGAATTGCTTTCGAGCCGTTTTCCACAAAACATCAAACTTTACACGGTCACGCTGAACGGGGAACTTCTTTCGGGAAGCGTCGTGTACATTTCAAGCCAGGTGGCGCATTCGCAGTATTTGGCGAGTTCTGCAAAAGGCCGTTCTTTGCACGCGATGGATTTTTTGATGATGAACGAGACGAACGCCTTCCCCGAAGTCCGCTGGTTTGACTGGGGAACTTCGAATGAAGAACAGGGACGCGTTTTGAACGAAGGCTTGGTGCATCAAAAAGAAACCTACGCGGCCCGTGGTGTCGCTTACGATATTTACGAGTACGATCTATGAAATCTTCGGGATTCTGGAAACAGTCCGCGGGTTCTGCCGCCGCGACGGCGATTCGCATTCTTTGCGCTTTTATCACGAATAAGTTTTTGGCTTCGGTCATGGGACCTGTCGGCTTTGCGGCCGTGGGGCAGTTGCAGAACCTGATCACCTTTGGGCAAGGAACCTCTTCCCTTGCGCTGCAGAACGGCTGGGTGAGCCTCACCGCCCGATACAAGGATAAGGAAAAGGAACTCGGTCCGATTTGGCGTGGCGGTTTTCGAATTAGCGTGTACGCTTCGATTGCGACGGCGATTTTCTTTGCGCTGTTCGCCTTTTTTGCGCCTTTGCAGACGCTTTTCCCGGGGGTACCGACGCGTCTTTTGCAAGCTGCCATTCTCTTTGCAATTCCGGGGATGATCGCCCTTTCGATAACGACGATTTGCCAAGCGGTGATGAATGGCCTTTCGGATTATAAGCGTTGGGCTTCGATCACAATTGTTTCTTCGGTCTTGAATTGCGTGTGGGTGATTGCCATGGTGCAGACGCGTTCCTTGTCGGTGTTGAGTGCCGTGGCAACGCAGTCTCTGCTCTCTTGCGTTTTTGCAATTTGGAATGCGAAAAAAGGCGGCTTCCGTTACAAGCGTTTTAATGCGATGCTTCAGAGCAATACCCAGGTCTGGCGTGGGTATGCGCTGATGGGCCTTGTGCCGATGGTGCTGACGCCTGTGCTTTATATGTTTGTGCGTTCCTATTTGGCAAAGCAGTTCGGTTGGGATGCGGCGGGCCTTTGGCAGGGCGCGGTGCGCATTTCGGATTTTTTCAATGTCGGCTTCTCTTCGATTTTAGGCGTAGTCTTGCTTCCGCGCCTTTCGGCGGCGACCTCGTCCGAAGAATTTCACAAGACGTTGCGTGGACTTTTGCTGCGCGTGATGGCGCTTGCCGGATTGGCGGTGGGAATTCTCTTTTTGCTTCGCGAATATGTGGTGGTGATTGCGCTTTCGCAAACCTTCCTTCCGCTTAAGGAACTGATCCCGCTGCAGTTTGTGGGCGATTTCTTTAAGGCGGGCTGCTGGTGCCTGGGCCTTGCGCTGGTCGCCCGAAAGGAAACGGTGACGTTCCTTTCTGTGGAAGTGGCTGCCGACGTTTTGTTCGCCGGTTTGACGGTTTTAGGAACGGCTTCCTTTGGCTATCACGCGCCGTTTGTCGCTTATGCGGTAGAAAACGTGATTTGCTTTGGCGCGTTGTTGATTCTTTTGCGGAGACTTTCATGGAAGAACCTTTAGTTTCCGTTCTGCTTTCCAGCTACAATCACGCAGCGTACGTCGAAGCGTCCGTGCGTTCCGTGATGGCGCAAAAAGGCGTTCCGTTTGAACTCATCGTAATCGATGACGGAAGCACGGACGAAAGTCCTCAAATTTTGGAAAGGCTTTCCCAGGAATTCGGATTCTTTTACAAGCACCGCGAAAACAAAGGCCTTGTCAAAACGCTGAACGAACTGATTTCCCTTTCGCACGGAAAGTACTTTTGCACATTCGCCTCGGACGACATCATGGCTCCGGGCCGCTTGGCTGCAGAAAGCAGTTTCTTGGAAGCGCACCCTCAAGCGCCTGCCTGTGCCGGACAAATTGTGAACATGCTTCCCGATGGAACACTTGAAAGTTCTCCCGATCCGCGTTTTGGACGTGCCACGGAAGCCTCTTTTGAAGACATCCTGCTTGGACGCGTCGAGTTGAACGGCTCCACGGAAATGATTGTCAAAAGCAAGTTCGCCGAAGTCGGCTTTTACGACGAGAACTTCCGCTTTGAAGATTTCCCGGCATGGCTCGCCCTTTCGAACCGCTTTGGGAACATTCCCATTTTGAAAACGGTTTGCAGCCATTACCGAGTCCTTCCAACTTCGATGCACAAGAATCTGAATTTTATCTATGCACAGATCCTTGGGGTCGTGGAAAAGTACAAGTCTCATACCGCATACCGGCAGGCGGTGAACCTTTGGAAAACCCGCTGGTTCTCTTCGCTCGCTTATGATCAAAAGGGGGAAGCTTTGCGCAGGCTTCCAAAACTTGCGAACGCGTCGCTCGCTTTTTGGACGCACCTCCCCAAGCTTTTGATTCCTCGAAAGTTCTTAAAGTATTAGGCGAAAATATGATTTCGGTCTGCATGGCGACATATAACGGGGAAGCTTTTGTTCGGGAACAGCTCACGAGCATTCTTTCGCAGCTATCGGCGACAGATGAGGTACTGATCGCGGACGACGGATCTTCTGACGCCACGCTTGAAATCATCCAGAATTTGAACGATTCCCGCATCACGGTCCTTGCGCCTACACCCAAAAATTGGGGACCGACCTATAACCTGGAAAGGGCTCTTGCCCGTGCAAAGGGAAACTTCATTTTCCTTGCGGACCAGGACGATCTTTGGCTCGAAAATAAAGTTTCCAAGGTTTTAGCGGAATTTGCAGACCCGACGGTGAACTGCGTTCTGCATGACGCCTACTTTTATGCGCAAAATGCAAACGGAACGTGGGAACGGGGAAGGCGTCTTTTTGAAGTGCGCCCGCCGCGGCATGGAATCTGGGCCAGTGTCATCAAAAACAGTTTCACGGGCTGCTGCATGGCGTTCCGCCGGGAAGTGCTGGATTTGGCACTGCCGTTCCCCCAGGGGCTTCCGATGCACGATCAGTGGCTTGGCATTTGTGCCGAAAAAACAAAAAAGGCTCGCTTCTTGAACGAACCTCTTTTGGAATATCGCCAACACGCTCAAAATGCGACCGCCCTTTTAGAACGGAACAAGGCAAGTCTTGCGCAAAAGATTTTATGGCGTTTGAGCCTTCTCCGCATTCTGCTTTTCCGCCATTAACGCTCCCCAGGCGACCTGCACAAAGGCGCCTGCACGGACCAGGTCCGATTGCGCGTTCTGGTAGTCGGTCAAAAGCTTATTGAATCCGAAAACATCGCGTTTTTGCTTTTTTTCAAGGATATTTTGCTTGAAACGGGCAATGACAGCGAGTTTATCGCACGAAACCGCCAAGGCGTCGATGTAAGCGGGAACCGCGTTCAAAAAGTCCTTTTCGTTGGGGAAGGCTTGGCCTAAATTGTTCTCGATGAACTTCTTCTGAGCAAGAGCCTGTTCCTTGACTTCGCCCATAAAGCGTTCAATACGGATAAAGTCCACCTGCGGAAAGATCAGGCTGAACGGCCAGAGCTTTTTCCAATGGAATTTGAACATGGACTCATGGGCGGCGTTTTTCGCCTTGATCAGCTCTTTTAAGTTTTCGAAAACGGCTTCGGAAAGACTTTTTTGCATTTTTTTCCTTTTCTTCTTTAGGTGAAAATATACATTATACTTATCAATTCTATTTGAGGAGAATTATAGCGTATGGATTCGAAAAAGATGAAACTCATCTTGGCGGTCTCTGTTGCGGTTAACGTGGCATTGCTCGTCATCATGTTCGCTCTCAAGAGCGGTTATGCAGAACAGGCCCAAGCCTCTTACAAGACGGCGACTAAGGCTTACACGGATCAGGTTGCGAAGACGGTGAATGCCCAAAACGATTTCATCCAAAAGGGAAATCTGATCTGGCAGCTCACTTTCGAAACGACTGCCCAGAATCTTTCCAAGTCGGCTTTCGACGCTCGCGTCGCAGCGCTTGACGAAGGCAAGGTTTTGAATCCGCAGACTTCTGGCGACGTGACGACCCTTTCTTGCGGTGACAACTGCAAGGTTTCGTTCACGTTCAAGGGTGGCAAGTTTGTTTCTGTCGACAACCAGGAACTCGTCTCCCTCTCTCCGTCTGCCACATTCAAGGTCGAAGCTCCGGCTCCGTTCTCTTTTAAGGAATAGTAGGAGGAATTATGGCGTCTAAAGTTAAAGTGTTTACGATTGCATCCCTGGCCTTGAACGTCGCAGTGGCAGGCCTTCTCGTGATGCAGAAGGGTAACTACGTTTCCCAGGCTGAAGAAGCTTACCAGAAAAAGACCGATGCTTATTACAAGCAGGCTACGAACATTATCGAAGGTCAGAACTCGGTCATTGAAAACAATGCGGTCCTTTGGAATCTCGCTTGCACCGCTAATATGCAGGTCAAGAACTCCAAGGAATTTGCCATTCTCGAAAAGCGTCTCGCGAACCCGTCGATTTTCTCGAGCAAGGTTCAGGGATCTCCGGACGGCAAGGGCAAGCTCCGTACTGTTTCCTGGAACAGCGATTACTACATCGTTGCTAGCTTCGACAAGTCGAACAAGCTCATCGGTGTGAATGCGGATGCTCTTCTCGGCAACGCAGAAGCTCCGGCACTTTCCGAAGAACCGGATGAAGTGGTGGAAACCGATTCGGCTCCGGAAGCTGCGGAATAGTTCTTCTTTCTATTTCAAAATAAAGGCGGTGCAATGCACCGCCTTTTCTCTTTGCTGTTGAATTTTACGAGGCCTTTTC
>JAILDK010000007.1 GCA_024689485.1 Fibrobacter sp. | reverse complement strand
TATTCCACATACTTCGAAAGCGTCACAACATCTTCTCCGCTCCATGTGTAAAGTGCAAGCAGAGGCTCTTCCCTTGTTTGCATGGAATGTATATGGTTCGACGGATGTAGAATAAATTCACCTGGGTTTCGAACTTTTGTGACTCCGTCCAAAGTCCACTCGGCACGTCCCGAAAGCACAACATAAAGTTCTGTCGCAGGGTGATAATGCGCGGGATAGAGCGTATTTTTGCCTAAGAGCGTAAACCCATAGCAAAAATGCTCATCATGAAAAGGCGCTTCGGGCCCGAGAATTTCACCCCAGCCCATCCGATTTCCCAAATCAGGCATATCGGCACGAGGCTCGTAATTGTACTTCCACGGCAAAAAAGGCAGCGCAGGCTTGAGCGCATCTAACAAGCTCTCTGTTTCAGGGCTTCCAAATTGAATTGCCTCTTCAATCCAGCGAATCAGCGGTGAATCGCTTTTTTCAAAAGTCCCGCTCGGGGCAGGAATTTCGCGAGCCACAAATTGGAAAGCTTCTTGACCGATTGCATCGCTTATTTGAGCACGCTCATTCAAAAAGCGTTTTGATTCTTCTATTAGACGCCCAATAAAATTTTGCATTCAAAGCCTCTCGCTTTATTTTTTGCTGGACTTTAACACGGCTACCGTATGGCCGATGACTTCACCCTTTTGGAATGCTTCATAAGCTTCTTCCGCGGAGAGTTTAGAAGATTCCAGCGACTTTTCAATTTCAAAAGCCTTTTTACCAGATTCCTTCACCGAAACATTGGCGAACACTTTTTGTAAATCGCTTGCACGGTAAAAATGGAACGGGCCGAGTCCGGCCTTTTCTTGTGCCGCATAGCCCGAAATCACATCTTCAGGTTCCGCCTGCACTTTCCAAGAATAGGTGAAAATTTCCGAAGAAAGGCCAGCCAATTCGCCGAGCTTGATCAACGCACGGAGCGGAACGCGACCGCCAAGAGTTGAGTATACAGCACCCTTTTCCGCCAAGTAATCCTGAGCCTGTTTGAGCGCGAGATAATGCAAATCCAGCATCTGTTCGTGCACAAATTCCGGAATCACTTCTACGCGCTTTTCCAGGTAATGTCCGCTGTTGCGCTTGTCTTCGATTTTGATGTTGTCCGCCAGCGGAACGTTGGGCAGATTCTCGTAAATCACGTCATAACGACGATCGCCATTTTCGAGAGGTTGCAGAAGATCTCCCGCACCATATTCGAGCTTCACCGAATTTGCACTTTTCAAATTCTTTTGAATGTTTTCGGCAGCGGCATTTACCACGCTCTTCAGCAAATCCGTAAAGCCCACGCGACTAGCGCCCAAAAGTTCAATTCCCGTCAAAACATCAATTCCGGAACCCGTACCAATCGACGCGAAGGATTCCAAATCGTGCCCCGCATTTTCACGAATCAATTTGAATGCAGGAGCCGCAATATACGCCACCCAGTCGCAAGAAATCTCTTCGGTCTTTGGCAAATAGGCGTGATCCGTCACAGCCACAGAGAGATAATCCTGAATACGCTTTGGAGATTCTTCTAAAGCCAAATATTTTTTTACGTCTACTAAAATACTCATTTATATGTAACCTCACTTTTTTGAAGACAAAGTATAGAAGCCGTATTTTACCACGTCCAATACAAAAATCCTAATGCTTGCTATCAAAATTTTGTATAAGTAAAACGCCCTTTTTCGTTTGACAATGCTTATGCGTTTATATAAATTCACGCATAGAACATTAAACCATGTTTTTTCAGCACTTGGGAATGCTCAAAAATGCGACGTTCTTTTCGGTGCTGTTAACAAAAGGAGCCTTACACAATGGCACATTATCTCTTTACTTCTGAATCCGTATCCAAGGGACACCCTGACAAAGTTTGCGACCAGATTTCTGACGCGATTCTTGACGCCTGCCTTGCGCAAGATCCGAACAGCCGCGTGGCTTGTGAAACGCTTGCCAACACGGGCCTTGTCGTGATCTCCGGTGAAATTTCTACGAAAGCCGTGATCGATTACCAACAAATTGCGCGCAAGACGATTAAGAGCATTGGCTATGTGAATCCGGAACTCGCTTTTGATTATAAGGGTTGCTCCGTCCTCGTTGCAGTCGATAAACAGTCTCCCGATATTGCCCAGGGCGTAGACGCTAAGGCCGCCGAAGGAAAGGAAGACGACAAACAAGGCGCAGGCGATCAGGGAATGATGTTCGGTTTTGCCGTGAATGAAACCAAGGAACTGATGCCGCTTCCGATTAGCCTTGCACACAAACTCATGGAAGAAATTCAGAACCTGCGCGAAGAAGGCAAAATCAAATGGCTGCGTCCCGATGCAAAGTCTCAGGTGACTGTGGAATACGACGAAAACGATAAGCCAGTACGCGTCGACACCGTGGTGGTCAGCACCCAGCACGACGAATTCGTGAACGGCAAGGAACTCAAGCATTCGACAATCGAAAAGGAAATCATTGAAAAACTTATCAAGAAGGTGATTCCCTCGAAGCTTTTGGACAAGAATACCCGTTACCTCATCAATCCTACCGGCAAGTTTGTTGTCGGCGGTCCGCATGGCGACTGCGGTCTCACGGGTCGTAAGATTATCGTGGACACCTACGGTGGTATGGGTCGTCACGGTGGCGGCGCCTTCAGCGGAAAGGATCCTTCCAAGGTGGACCGCAGCGGTGCCTATGCGGCACGTTATGTGGCAAAGAACATCGTTGCCGCAGGTCTTGCAGACCGTTGCGAAGTGCAGCTTGCCTACGCGATCGGTTATTCCAAGCCGGTGTCCGTGCTGGTGAATACTTTCAAGACCGGCAAAATCGATGACCGCAAGATTGAAGAAATCGTAAAGAAGACCTTTGATCTTTCTCCGGCCGGCATCGTGAAAATGCTGGATTTGAAGAAGCCCGGTTACCAGACTACTGCCGCGCTCGGCCACTTCGGTCGCACGGGAGCCCGCTTCACCTGGGAAAAGACCGACAAGGCAACAACGCTCAAGAAGCTCGCCAAGATCTAAGCAAATTCACCCATAAAAAAAGGCTCGTCATTTGACGAGCCTTTTTTTATTACTTATTCCAGTTGACTTCTCGGTAAATTTTTTCGGTAAATTCTTCCGCGTTCAACTGTAAATACCCCACTTTGTGTAGCAAATCCGCGAAGTAATATAAATCTCCTTTCAAATTTCGTCCGCTTTGAATTTTTTGTTCAGGAGACTGGTATTCATACGACTTGATGAGTGCGGTTGCGAATTCCTTGTCTTCGATAGCGGAATGCTTACCGGCCTGCATCAGCTCCACGGTTTCTTCCGGATGTGCGCTGATCCAAGTGTGAGCCTGTTCAAGAGCGCGGAGAAGAGCTTTGATCTTTTCCGGTTCCTTTTCCAGAAGGACGCCCGACACATAATAGAAGCAGCAATAACGCCCCGCAAAAACAGGATCGGTCGCCAAATCCATCAACACATCAGCACGGCCATCTACAGCGGCGAGGCTTCCCAACGGATCCCAAAGCGAAACCGCTTCTACCTGCCCACGCTCCAAGGCTTCGAGCGCAAGATTTCCATCCGCGTAAGGCAAAAACTGCACATCGTTGATCGCAGAAACGCCATTCGCTTCAAGCCAAAGCGTTGCAGCCTGATGCGGAGTAGCGCCAATGGCGTTCACAGCAATCTTTTTGCCCTTCAAACCCTGGGCAGAGCGGATAGGAGATCCCTTCTTGACCAGGAGATGAATGCAGCCGATATGGAAGCCTTCAACGACCTTGATGTTCACCCCATTTTCCACGGACTGGAAAAAGGCAAAGTCCGAATTCGTAATCGGATAAGTTCCATTGTTGAGACCGATCTTTCGCGTTTCCGCATTCGCCGACACAAATTTCACATCGACGCCTTCCTTGGCAAAAAAGCCTTTTTCTTTAGCGACAAAGAAAGGTGCAATGCAAAGGGTTCCATCGGAAACGGGAATTTCAACAGACCCGAATTTGAATGCCGACTTCTCTACTTTTTCTTCGCTTTTTTCTTCGCAAGCGACGAGAGCAACGCACAAAACGAGAAAAGTCGCAAACCAGAATAACGATTGGGTAAATTTCATTTTTTTCTCCTACATAGCAGAGTGAAAATTTTTAATGCTTTGTTGAACTCGCTTGAATCGCTTGTTCAAAATCCGCGATAATATCACGTGGATCTTCAATGCCGACCGATACGCGAATCATATCATCCGGAATCCCTGCGGCAAGCCTATCTTTTGCGGAAAGCTGGGAATGCGTGCTAGTTGCCGGATGCAATACGCTTGTGCGGGCATCGCCCACATGCACGACCAACGCCGCAACCTTCAATGCTTTCACAAACGAACGGATTGCTGCCTTGCCCCCTTTCAGTCCAAAGGTAAGCACGCCACTGCCACCTGGATAATCAAAATACTTGCGAACGCGTTTGCGATTCGGACTCGATTGGAGAGCCGGATAATTCACCCAGTTTACCGCCGGATGCTTGGAAAGATATTCCGCCAAAGCCAAGGCATTTGAACTGTGTTGCGGCATGCGCAAATGAAGCGTTTCAAGGCCCAAATTCAAAAGGAATGCATTGAACGGGCTCAAAGTTGCCCCGAAATCGCGCAGGAACTGAGCTCGTGCTTTGACAATGTAGGCAGAACGGCCAAACTTTTCCGTATAAGATGTATTGGCATACTGCACATCAGGATTCACAAAATCCGGAAATTTTCCATTATTCCAGTTGTAATTACCACCATCGATCACGACACCGCCTAGAGCGATTGCATGACCGTCAATGTATTTGGTTGCAGAATGGATGACAACATTTGCACCGTGCTTCAAGGGCTTCACCAAGAACGGCGTCGCAAGCGTGTTATCCACAAGGAAAGGCACGTCAAATTCTTTGGCGAGTTTCGAGAACTTTTCAAAATCCAAAACGCCGAGCGCCGGGTTTCCAATCGTTTCGACGAAGATCAATTTTGTATTCGGGCGGAACGCTTTGCGAAGTTCTGCAATCGAAGCTTCCGGGTCAATAAAGGTCGTTTCGACGCCGAGTTTAGAAAGGCGCACATCCAGCAGCGTATAAGTTCCACCGTACACAGCCTTCGACGCCACAATGTGATCGCCAGCCTTCACCAAATTCGAAATGGCGAGAAGGACTGCCGACTGTCCTGAGGCCGTTGCCACAGCACCTACGCCGCCTTCCAACTCGGTGATTTTACTTTCGAATGCGGCAACCGTCGGGTTCCCTGTACGCGTGTACTTGTTACCGGATTGTTTCAAAGCGAAAAGACGTTCGACTTCATCCACATCTTCATACTTGTAAGTGGTGGACTGAAAAATCGGCAAAACACGAGGCTCGCCGACTTTCGGTTTCCAACCCGCCTGCAGGCATTGGGTGCCGAAATTCCAATTTGCTGGATTGGAAATATCTGTGGAAATAACTTTTGACTTTTTAGATTCTTTATTTGGCATATCTATCAAGCTCCTTTTCATATTCACATGAATTTGTTTATAATCCACCATAATCGGATTCTCCGCTAGGGAGAAGTTGACCCTTCAGCATGGTGTAGAGGCGATTTCCATACTTAAAGCCTCGTGCATCATGAGTCGCGACAATCACCGATGTTCCAAACTGTACGAGTTCCGTCAAAAGTTCAAAAACGTTTTTACCGTTTGCTTCATCCAAATTGCTCGTCGGTTCATCCGCAATCACAATATCCGGTTTGTTGACCAAAGCTCGGATAATCGAAGCGCGTTTCAGTTCACCGCCCGAAAGCTCCGCCGGCATTTCATTTACCAAATGAGCGATGCCCAAGGATTCTAACTTCGAGAAAATATCGAGATCGGTCAATTCCGAAATATCTTCCACGCGTATCTTTTTACCGTCCCGAATTGCCCGGGGCAGCAGGATATTTTCCAGCACGGTAAATTGCGGTAAAAAGACCGCATCTTGCGGGATATAGCCAATCTTATCGTTTCGAATCGCCGAAAGTTCAGCATCCGTCAAGCTTGCAAAATCAATCCCGTTAAAAACGATAGATCCTTTCGTAGGACGATGTATTCCCGCAAGCAGCGACAAAAGCGTACTTTTTCCGCTGCCCGACTCGCCAAAGATTACCGAGAAATCTCCGGACCAGGCAAAAAATTCTACCTGATCGACGGCATTAAATTCATCACCGCGGCGTGTATAAGTCTTATATAAATTGGATGCATTTAAAATCAATGTTCCACCTCCCTCAAAGCGGCGTAAGCATCGATCCGGCTTACCTTTTTGGCCACGCCGTAAACGGCAACAGGGCCTACCGAAAGCAAAAGGAACATCACCGCCGCATAAACGCCTGCTATTTCAACAGCCGTAGGAATTATAAACGGGACTTCAACACATTCGCCAATCCAAATTTGAAATGTGAAAAACACAACACTCGCAAATAGCAAACCCACGTACGTCCCCACCGAGGACACAAGCAGAGCTTCACCCAGCACTAAATTCTGAAGCCGCTTCCGCGTAAATCCAATGATTCGAAGCAATGCGTATTCCCGTCTGCGTTCCCGCGCCGAAAGCGAAAACGAAATCACGACGGCAACCGCTGCTAAAATCAAAACAAACGCGACAATGCTCCAAACCACAATTCGCAAGAAATCCGCCGAATTTTGAAGTCCCGAGAATAGATCTTTACGCGTGCGGAACTGTACCCCGTCAAAACGGGAATGAATTTCACGCGAAAGACGATCGACATCAGCCCCTTCTTTCAGCTGAATCAGAATACTCGAATACGACAAGGCTTCGTCTAAAAAAGTCACCCCTTTTGCTTCAGCAGCCTCACGGATACTTGCAAGAGTCGCTACATCCACAAACACGGCCTGGTCTAGCTTATTACCAACCGGTTCAAGCTTTGCCGCCACAGGGAATTCACGATCAAAAAAGCGGAGAGTTTTCTTTTCACCCGTGCTGATTTCACTTCCCACAACAATCGAGCCTTGGGGAAGTTTGCCCGCCAACACCTCTCGAATCCATGGCTGAATCACAAAATCCGATTTAGCATCAAATCCGATGATCGATACTTTCTGATCACAGCAGCTCGCGCTCAACGTTATCAAAAAATACTGAGGCGTCGCCGCTTTAACACCAGAAAGGCTACGGATGTATTCCAATGATCCTTGGGGCAAATACTTGTATTTGGTATCGCCTTGCAAAAGTACAGTTTGATCATTGATTTCGCTCCCCTGCGGAATCACAATGACATCCGCTCCCAAACGCGCTGATAAACGTTTCAGCCCATCGGACAGAGAAAGCGACAGAAGTCCGCCGATCAAAAGAATCGACGCAAACAGAGCGATCAACAGGGAAAGCCCCAAACTTCGAAACGGATTCCTTAGATAATTTTCAAGAATCAGGTCAAGATTTGTTTTGTCCATTTCGCCCCCTGAATCTCAAAAAAACCAAATTCGCAGCCGCAAACAAGGCAATCACAACGCCCACCACGGCAAGAACCGGGCCCGTAATCCGATGGCATGCCATGTGAGCGTGCGGACACATTCCCACAATTACCGTCGGTACAAGCGAAACGAAAACGCTGACCACAAACGAAAGCGCCGAAAGAAGAACATGTACTTTTTTCTTCGGGAAAAGAGCTGCAACAACGGCAATCACCAACAGAACCACACCCAAAGCCGCATCGATTGTCGTCGAAATTCCACAGCGCATCGTTCCGCCATGGCACACGGGCAAAATCAGCTTGGAAAGCACAATCAGCGCGACGCCGAAAATAAGATTTGCAATAGGAAAAAATTTGTATTGATTCATAGAACTCTCCTTTTTCTATATCCTGTTCCTATGTTATCGAATAGCCTCAAAAGCCTGAGTTAAATCGGCAATCAAGTCATTCACATCTTCTAAGCCTATCGACAAGCGAATGGTATCGGCATGAATGTCCGCCAACTTTTGTGCTTCTGGCGGAAGCTCGATATGCGTCGTCGTCGAAGGATTGATGATCAGCGATTTAGCATCGCCAATGTTCGCCTGAAAACTGAAAACCTTTACCGCTTCCAAAAAGCGAATCAGCGTTTTGCGGTCATTCGCCTTGAGGCCAAAACTGAGAATCGCACCGGCGCCCTTTGGGAAATACTTTTCTGCCAAAGCTCGATACTTGCTATTCTTGGCGTGAGCGTGATTGACCCAAGCGACTTCTTCACGCCCTTCCAAAAATTCCACAATCTTTTCAGCTGACCGAACCGATTTCGAAATGCGTTCCGAAAGCGTTTCAATACCGAGCAGAACCAGGTAAGAGTTGAACGGAGAAATTGCACCGCCCAAGTAGTTCAGGTGAATTGCGCGAATGCGGCCTGTAAAAGGCGTCTCCGGGAAAACATCATAAAAGCTGCGCGGTACGCCTTGCTGCGAAACCAAAAAATGCGGCTGTCCGTCAAACTGCGGGAACTTTCCATTTTTCCAATTAAACTTGTTTGTTTCCACAATCGCCCCCGCAATCACGTTTCCGTGACCGGTCAGGCCCTTGGTTGCCGAATACACCACAATGTCCGCGCCAAATTCAAACGGGTTCAGCAAATAAGGTGTTGCCACCGTATTATCGACAATCAGCGGAACCCCATGCTTGTGCGCAATATTTGCAATCGCCTCGATATCCAGAATCGTCGCATTCGGATTCGTGATGGTTTCAATGAAAATAGCCTTGGTATCTTCCCGAATGAGATCTTCAAAGTTTTGCGGATCGTCCGGATTTTTTACGATATCATACTTGACGCCCGTTTCTCCAAAAATCTGTTCAAAGCTATCGTAAGAGCCTCCGTAGGAACGCGCCGTTGCAAGAATTCTCCCCTTGCCCGCAGTCACGTTCAAAAGGGCATAAGTTACCGCAGCCATTCCAGAAGAAAGCGACACAGTCCCCGTTGCTCCCGGATGCAGAGCCGTAAGGCGCGCATCCAGCACATCCGTCGTCGGGTTCGAAAGTCGCGTGTAAAGAGCGCTCGCGCTGTCAAAATAAAACAGGTCATCGCTCCGTTTCACCGTTTCTAGCGTAAATGCAGTCGTCTGGTAAATCGGAACTGAAACCGCGTGATTGTGTTCTGCGGGATTATAACCGGCATGCAATTTAAGCGTGTCAAAAGAGTAGTTATTGGACATTCACGCCCCCATTTTTCAAAGTTGACTTACCAATCCGTCTGCATATTCGGCAATCGCCTTGTCAAGACGGGCAAAAATTTCATCCAGCTGAGTTTCATTGATAATCAGCGGAGGCGCAATCAAAATCGTGGACCCACCACCCATCGTCAAGATGCCATAATCATTACGCAGTTTTGTAATCAAGTTTCCAAGAAACGGTTCGCCTTCCGCATTTTTGCGGATGACATCCTTGTGATCCTTGCTGTAGCTGAATTCAATCGCCCCGAATAAGCCCACGGAACGCACATCGCCGACAGACGGGTGTTTTTCCTTGAGCTCTGCCAGTTTCTTTTTGAGAACCGGTTCCAGCTTTTTCACATTCGCCTGAACATCCAGGCGGAAGTATTCTTCGATACAGGCGATAGCAGCAGCAACACCAAGCGGATGCGCATTATAAGTAAGCCCTGCCGTAAAAGCATTTTGCTCGTAATAATTCGCAATTTTTTCGCTAATGAGCACGCCGCCAAGTGGTGCATACGCGCTATTCACACCCTTTGCGAAAGTAATCAAGTCCGGTTCTACGCCATCGGCCTGGCAAGCAAACCATTCGCCAGTGCGCAAAAAACCGCTCATGACTTCATCGCAAACCAAAAGAATTCCGTACTTGTCACAGATTTCGCGCACACCCTTCAAGTAACCCTTTGGGTAAAGGTAAACGCCGTTAGAACCGGTGACCGATTCAATAAAAATGGCGGCGACTGTTTCGGGGCATTCCTGCTGAATCTGGTATTCCAATCGAGATAAAAAGTGTTTCGTCGCTTCTTCTTCACTGGCAAAGTGAATATCGTAGCCGTAAAGATGCGGAGCCGGGTACTTGATAAATCCCGGAATCGTCGGGAAGAGCGAAGCGCGTTCACTTTCCCCCGTGAGACTTGAAGCCCCATAAGTGCTTCCGTGGTAAGATTCATATTTCGAAAAAATCTTATCGCGGCCCGTGAACGCTTTCACAAATCGAATTGCGAATTCATTCGCTTCGGAGCCGCCCAGCGTGAACAGCACCTTTTTCATATTCTTCGGAGCGATTTTTTCAATCAAAAGTTCGCTGAGTTCACCCGCTTCGGCAAAGGCGTGGCGCGGAGCGATATAGGCAAGGCGTTCCACCTGTTTTTGCACCGCTTCAATAATGTGACGGTTATTAAAACCGATGTTCACATTGACCAGTTCCGATGCAATATCGATATATTCTCGACCTGTACCGTCATACACATAAATGCCATCGGCATGATCGACGTAAAACGGTTTATAATCCTTGTGCGGTGCATTCGCAAAAGAGAAAAGGTTGTACTTTCGAGCCTTTTCATAAGCGGCTGTGTTTTCTTTTGCCACGTAGTTCACATTCTTCGACATCGTACTCTCCTTATTTTTTGAACAAGTATAGATGCGATTTGAAACACAGTCCAATACTTATTTTTTAGCGTTTGCTATAACATTTTTTTATAGGGAAGTTTTAAATCATGTATTCCGCTGTAGGAGTGACGCGGGCTAAGTCAAAGCGTTCCAAAATTTGACTGCGCTTTTCAAGGAACTGCGCAGAACCTCTTTCTCGCGGGAAGCTGTCACGAATTTCAAGGACTTCACTAATGCGCCCAGGACGCGGCGTCATAATGACGATTCGATCCGACAGATAAAGCGCTTCGTCAATATCGTGCGTCACAAGAATCATCGTGGTGTTGCGTTCCTTGCGAAGTTCCAAAAGCAAGTCTTGAATCTCTGCCCGGGTAAACGAATCCAAGGCTCCCATAGGCTCATCCAAGAGCAAAATTTCAGGATCGTTGATCAAAGCTCGGGCAATCGCCACGCGCTGCGCCATCCCACCGCTGATCTGATGCGGAAAGTTTTTCTCAAATCCGGCAAGCCCGATTTTTTCTATAAACGCGTGAATCCGATCCTTATTCTGCTTCTGAACGCCACGAATTTTAAGGCCCATCGCAATATTGTCTTCTACCGTAAGCCACGGAAAAAGGCAACCCTGCTGGAACACATAACCGCGTTTAGAATCCGGCCGCAGCACGGGCTTTCCGTTCAAAACGATCTTTCCTTCTTGAACGGAATCCAGCCCCGCAATCAACCGCAACAAGGTCGTTTTTCCGCAGCCCGAAGCACCTAGAATCGAAATAAATTCGCCCCGAAAAACAGAAAACTGAATATCCTTCAAAATCTGCCGAGGTTCACCCGAACGTTCATCGATAAAAGAGCGATTCACGTTTTGAATCTTTAGAATTTCTTCCCGATTGAAAATATCCGTCATAACACTCTCCTATCGAACAACACCTTTCTGCCAACGGAGCACATAACGTTGCACCGAGCCAACAACCTTCAAAATCGCAGAGAACAGAACCGCCATTACGACTATCGCCGCAAAGACTTTGTAATACGCGCTCCAAACCTTTGACGTGTTGATGTAATAGCCAAGACCGCCCGGCTGCCCCATCATTTCGGCCATGACAAGCGTCGTAAATCCAAAAGCAGCAGCCGTCATAATTCCCGTAAAAATCTGAGGCATTGCATGCGGAATCGCAATGTGGAAAATCTGATACAGTTGCCCCGCACCAAAAGTGCGCGAAAGTTCAAACAACGCCTTCGGCGTTCCCTGCACCCCATCTGCTGTCATCGTCGCCACCGGGAACCAAGAGCAGATTGCAATCAAGAAAGTCGCCGCCGCAAACGAAGTCGGAAACAGCGTGATCGCAAAAGGCATCCACGCCACCGCAGGAATCACACCGCAAATGTTGAGCACCGGCAAAATCCAGTAACGCGCTTTCGGATACCATCCAATCAGCAAGCCCGTTACAATTCCCGTCAACACGCCCGTCGAAAATCCTGCCGCAAAAAGTCGAAGCGAATACAGCGTATTCCGCAAAATGAATTCCGTATCGCCGATAAAAGCGTCCATAATGATGGCAGGCCCTGGGAAAAAAGGCTGCGGCAAAATCAGCAGCTTTGTCCCAAGAACATCCCACGCGGCAAGCGCAATTCCCATCGCAAAGCGGAACTTGGCTCCCGCATAAAACTTGACGGCACGGTTTCCATTCGACTTGCGAAGGATCAAAAAAATCGAATAGGCAACGTAATAAGCGATGATGGCCATCAACACCAAACGGTATGCCAAATTATCATCTACTCGAAATCCGCCTAAAACATATTCTTTGATCCGCACAGTTTCAGCGACTTGCGGAAAAAACAGATTCACCAAAAAGGCGATTACAAATCCAGAAATCGTCCATAATATTTTCATGAAACTCTCCTACTTTTTCACGCGCAAAAGGTAGAAGCGGATCAGGCTCTCGTCCAATACTTAATTCTTATGCGGGTTTATAGTTTTTTCTTATGACATCGCCGTTAATTTTCAATTAAAAAAACCACGGATAAATATCCGTGGGCCTGGTTTACTTCACTCGAAAGTTCTGATGGAAAATTATTTGTTCAAATCAACTTCTTCATAAAGATTCGTCACAAACGCATCGGGATCCTGAGTCAGGTAACCAATCTTCTTGAGCTGTTCACTGAAGTAGCGCAAATCACCCTTGACGTCTCGACCCAAAGCCTTCCGCTGTTCCACCGAAGTGTAGACGTAGCTCTTGATCAGTTCAACCGCGAGCGGCTTGTCTTCAATTTCGGAATACTTGCCTTCGGCAATAATCTCCACCGTTTCTTCAGGATGTTCTGCAATCCAGCTTTCCGCTTTGTGGATGGCTCGTAAAAGAGCCGCAATCTTTGCAGGTTCTTCCTTCAAAATCTTAGCAGACACATAGATAAAGCAACAGTAACGGCCATCGAAAACCGGATCCGTCGCCACATCCATAATCACATCGGCTTTGCCCGATTTTTCGTAAGCAGAGGCGAGCGGGTCCCAAATGGCGGCCGCATCAATCTGCCCCTGTTCCAAAGCTTCGAGCGCCAAATTACCATCCGCATACGGTAAAAATTCTACCTGATGGTCTTCCGGCTTAGTCGAAACGCCACCTAAAGAAAGCCAAAGACTTGCCGCTTGATGCGGAGTACCACCGATTTCGTCGACGGCAATCTTTTTTCCCTTCAAATCAGAGGCTTTCTCATAGGGGGAACCCTTTTTCACCAAGACCTTGATGCATCCAATGTGAATGCCATCGACAATCTTGATGTCCACGCCATTTTCAATCGCCTGGAAAAATTGAAAGTCCGAATTCGTCAAAGCATAGGTGCCCTTGCTGAGTCCCAGCTTACGGGTTTCACCGTCAGCCGCGATCAGTTTGGCGTCAATGCCTTCTTCGGCAAAGAATCCCTTTTCCTTAGCTACATAGAAAGGCGCTCCGCACAAAGAACCATCCAAAATGGGAAGTTCCAAAGTCCCAAACTTAAATTGAGACTTTTCATTCCCATTGCAGGCTCCGACGAGCAGGGAAATTCCAAAGGCGATCAAGGCGGTCAAATAAATCTTACAACTGTTCTTCATCGTCAATTTCACAAGCTTACTTGATGTTTTCACGCCACGTTGCAGGCTTAAATTCACCCACGATCGGCAGCAAACGTTGATCCACATCGATTTTCAAAACCGAGTTGAAATTGTTCGTCGCAATCATCTGGGCTGCAAAGCCGACAACCGTCACCAATTCGCTATCGTTAAAGAACTTCTTCAAGTTCGCAATCAGTTCATCCGAAACCTTGGTCGGGTCCTTCACAATCTGATGCGCGAGTTCAACCAGCAAGCCTTCCTTTTCATCGAGCTTGAAGCTCTTCGGGTCAATTCCCAAACCCTTCAAATCGCTAATGAAGAATAGCGAGCAAAGCTGGCAGCTATTGGTCGTCGAAATTGCATGAGCGTAAATGGTCGAAGCACGAAGCCCCACCACTTCCACAAGGCGATTCCAGCTGGTGTACCAACCCATAAAGGCATCATAGGTTGCGTAATCCTGAAGCAAGGCGCGCTTCATGTTGGTAATCTTTCCTGCAGAAACCAGATATTCATAGGCTTCCTTCGCCTTGCCCTGGGCTTCTTCAACAGATTCGATAAATTTGACTCTTGCCATTTTTAACTCCTTGTTTTAAGGCCTAGATATACAGGCCCTTGCTAAAGTAACGGTCACCGCGATCGGGTGCCACAAACACAATGTTTCCACGCGCGCCCGAAGCGATCAACTTCTTTGCAGCCGTAAAGGCCGCCCCCGAAGAAGATCCAGCGATAATCCCTTCATTTTGAGCGAGTTCTCGGGCTCCGCCAAAGGCATCGTCGTCATTGATTTTAATCACCTGATCCACCAGCGACATATCCATGGTGTCGGCAATAAAATCGTTTCCGATTCCTTCGATGTTGTAATCGCCATGTTCGCCGCCACCCATCGTGGAACCCACAGGATCTGCCAATACACCTTGGATCTTCGGATTCTTTTCCTTGAGGAACTTGAGAATACCCGAATAAGTTCCGCCGCTGCCTGCACCTGCAACCACATAATCAATTTGACCATCCAAGTCCTGATAAATTTCAGGTCCCGTCGTTTCATAATGAGCCCGTGGATTTGCCGGATTGCGGAACTGGCGCAGCGAAACCGAACCAGGGATTGTCTTTAAAAGTTCCTCAGCCTTCTTTTCAGCACCCAGCATGCCTTCTTCACGAGGCGTGTTGATGAGTTCCGCACCCAAGGCGCGCAAAAGAGTCTGCTTTTCTTGAGAGAACTTAGTCGGCACAACAAAAATCACCCGCAAGCCACGATTCAGCGCAGCAAAAGCAATTCCCAGTCCCGTGTTGCCCGCCGTCGCTTCCACAATGGTACCGCCCGGTTTCAGAGTTCCCTCTTCCAAAGCGGCATTTACCATGTAAAGGCCCGTGCGATCTTTGACACTCCCCGACGGATTCCACAGTTCGAGTTTCGCAAACAGGTTTACACCTTCAGGGATTCCGGCATGCGAAATTTTCACAAGCGGAGTATGGCCAATCAGAGATTGCATCGATTCATAGTAGTGCATACGAAGCCTCTTATTTACTCCTGTGCAGCCTGAATAGCCGCGTTCAAGTCCAGAATAATGTCATCCACCTTTTCAATTCCCACAGACAAACGGATCAAACCGTCGGTAATTCCCACTTTTTCGCGAATTTCCTTCGGAATGGATGCGTGAGTCATGGAAGCAGGATGGCAAACAAGGCTTTCAACGCCACCCAAACTTTCGGCGAGTGAAATCAAACGAAGACCCTTGAAGAATTTTCGGACGTCGTAATTCTCTTTCAATTCGAACGAAATCATGGCTCCGCCATTTTTCGCCTGCTTCTTGTTGATTTCGTAACCCTGTGCAGTCGGAAGGCCCGGATAATAAACCTTCTTCACCGCTTCGGAAGATTCCAAAAAGTGAGCGATGCGCAAAGCGTTTTCCGTATGACGGTCCAAGCGAACACCCAACGTTTTGATTCCACGAATCAGCAAGAACGAATCGAACGGTCCCAAAACCGAGCCAATCGCATTCTGCGTAAACGCCAAGCGATCCGCAATTTCCTTGTTGTTTGTAACCGCAAGACCTGCGACAAGATCACTGTGACCGCCCAAATACTTCGTCGCGCTATGCACCACGATATCCGCTCCCAAATCCAGCGGACGCTGCAAATAAGGAGTCATGAAAGTATTATCGACAATCGTCAGAATCCCGTGCTTTTTGGCAATTTGCGCAACAGCCGAAAGGTCCGTCACCGTCAAAAGCGGATTTGCAGGACTTTCCACAAAAAACGCTTTCACATCCGGCGTCACCTTGGCATCCAAGGCTTCCAAGTCTGTTGTATCTTCAATCGAATATTGGATTCCCAAATTCTTGAAGACCTTATCCAGAACGCGGAAGGTTCCTCCATACACATTGCTCGAAATCAAAATGCGATCGCCCTGGTGAAAGAGCGAAAGCACCGTGGATGTCGCAGCCATACCGCTTGCAAAAGCGAAGCCCGCTACACCGTTTTCCAGTTCCGCAATCAAAGCCTCCAAAGCGGCACGCGTCGGGTTTCCCGTGCGGGAATATTCCCAACCCGTGTTTTCGCCAAGGCCGGATTGCTTATAGGTGGAGGTCTGGTAAATGGGAACGTTTACCGCTCCCGTTACAGAATCTCCATCAATGCCGCCGTGAATCAGCGTCGTTTCAATAAACTTCGAAATAGACATATCGAAGATCTCCTATTTCGATTTAGATGGCAGCAAAGCCTCTTTCCAGGTCAGCAATGATGTCTTCGTAATGTTCCGTACCAATGGAGACGCGGATCGTTGCCGGCGTAATATTGGCAGCTGCCAATTCTTCCGGAGTCAGTTCCGCATGGGTCGTCGTGTACGGGTGAATCACCAAGCTCTTCACATCGGCCACGTTCGCAAGCAGGCTGAAGATCTTCAGGTTATCAATAAACTTGAACGCTTCTTCCTGTCCACCCTTGATGTCAAAGGTAAAGATGGAACCGCCGCCATTCGGGAAGTACTTCTGGTACAGCTTGTGATCCGGATGATACGGAAGGCTCGGATGGTTCACATGGGAAACCTTCGGATTATGCGTGAGGTAATCCAAGATCTTCTTGGTATTTTCCACGTGGCGTTCGAGACGAAGCGAAAGCGTTTCCGTTCCCTGCAGCAAAAGGAACGCATTGAACGGAGAAATCGCAGCACCTTCATCGCGCAAAAGGATCGTGCGCACGTAAACGACATAAGCCGCAGCGCCGACTGCCTTGGTGAAGGAAAGGCCGTAGCTCTGGTTCACTTCAGTCAGGTGCGGGAACTTGCCCGAAGCTTCCCAATCGAACTTACCGCTGTCCACAGTGATGCCGCCGAGAGTCGTACCGTGGCCACCGATAAACTTGGTCGCGGAATGTACCACGATATCGGCACCGTGTTCAATCGGGCGAATCAAATACGGCGTTCCGAACGTGTTGTCAATCACGAGCGGGATCTTGTTCTTGTGAGCGATTTCCGCAATCGCGTCAATATCCGGAATGTCGGAATTCGGGTTGCCGAGCGTTTCGATAAAGATAAGCTTCGTATTGCTCTTGACAGCGCTTTCCACTTCCTTCAGGTCATGCGTATCCACAAAAGTGGTTTCAATGCCGTAATTGCGAAGCGTGTGCTGTAACAGGTTAAAGGTTCCACCGTAAACCGTGCGCTGCGCCACCACATGATCGCCCGAGTGAGCGAGAGCGGTAATCGCATAGGTAATCGCGGCTGCGCCACTGGCCACAGCGAGAGCGCCTACACCGCCTTCCAAAGCGGCAATACGCTGTTCCAAAACGCCCTGGGTCGTATTCGTGATACGGCCATAAACGTTACCCGCATCCTTCAAAGCAAAGCGGTCTGCAGCATGCTGCGCGTTATGGAACACATAAGAAGTGGTCTGGTAAATAGGAACGGAGCGGGAGTCGGTTGCCGGATCTGCCTGTTCCTGGCCAACGTGAATCTGGAGAGTTTCGAAATGAAGTTTGTTCTGAGTCGTCATGAGTCAAAATTCCTTTTAGTTATAGAGGGAAACCGGTTTTTTTTCGCAAAACCTCGGTCTTTCCCAAATTTTTTGTAATATCCTTATAGCTCGATTTCTAGCATAAGAGCCTTAAGGACAGCAGGCTCTGGCTAGTTGAATTTCAGAATGCCTTTCGGCATTCGACAGTCACTATCACACATCATAGGCGCTCCTTCGAATGCTCAGGAATAACAATTCATTTTGTTATTCCCATCAATCTTGTAGGTTTTAAGATAGAATAAGATCGGAAGGAATGCAAGGGATAGTTCCATACTGTCTTCTTCTAGCTAGTTATAGTTTTTGTTTATAACAAGATCAGGTACTGACTTTTCCCAGATATTCCTTTAAACATTCTACATAGCGCTCCCCGACGAGTCCCAAAAGCATATTGCGTTTGCAGATATAACCGATTTCCATCACAGAATGCGCTTCATCACTCTTATCCTTGAACGGAACCGCGCGAAAATCATCGCCGTTCAATTCTTCGCAAATAATACCCGAGCAAAGCGTGTAGCCGTTCAAGCCGATCATCAAATTCAGCATCGTCGCACGATCGTTGGCTTTGATCGTCCGTTTATATTCATTTGTACTTAAAATTTCTTCGGCAAAGTAAAAGGACCCATCATCGCCCTGTTCAAAAGAAAGGCACGGATAATCGTCCAACTGCTTCAGGGTAATCGACTTGTTATCCGCCAGGGGATGTCCCTTCCACAAATAAACATAAGCCTTACAATCAATCAGCTTGTGAAATTCCAAATCACGGGCGTCCAGCAGGTTCGCAATCACCTTCCGATTGAAATCACTCAGGTAGAGAATTCCGATATCGCTTTTGAAGGAGGCGACATCTTCAATGACTTCTTTGGTACGCGTTTCCCGAATGGCAAAGTCGTATTTTTCGGTATCAAACAGTTTGACCGTTTCCACAAAGCTCTTGACCGCAAACGAATAATGCTGCGTCGAAACGCCGAACTTCTTTTTACGCTTTCCAATTTTACCGTACTTTTCAAGGACGGATTCGTAATGCTCCATCAGTTCACGGGAATAGGCAATGAATTCTTCGCCTTCGCTCGTGAGCGTGACACCGCGACTGGTACGGTTAAAAATCAAGATGTTCAATTCATCTTCCAAATCGCGGATCGCCGCCGTTAGCGACGGCTGTGAAACATAGAGCCTTTCAGCCGCCTTGTTAAAAGACCCGGTTTCAGCGATGCCGATTGCGTAGCGCAGTTGTTGTAAAGTCATATTTACCTACTGTTTGTATAGGCAATTATAGAAAAAGACTTTTATTTCTCAAGTCTCCGTTCCATTCTGTAGACAACCTTCTCTCAAAAAAACTACATTTATGCCATGATCGTATCCACCAAAGGACGCTACGCTTTGCGAGTCATGATCGATCTTGCTCAACAGCAACAAGACGAATTCATTCCTCTCAAAGACATTGTGACTCGCCAAGGCATTTCGCAAAAATACGCCGAAGCCATCATGACCCTTCTTTCCAAAAAAGGGCTGATTGAAGCCGTACGCGGAAAAACAGGCGGTTACCGTCTCAACAGAGCTCCCAAAGATTACGTCGTCGGCGAAATTTTACGCGCCACAGAAGGAACGCTCGCCCCGGTCGCCTGCCTCGAAGACGATGCAGCGCCCTGCGAACATTCCAAAGTCTGCACCACGCTTCCCCTTTGGACCGAACTGAATCAAATCGTCAGCTCCTTTCTCGACAGCGTCACGTTAGAAGACCTGACGCGCAAACGTGTGAAGCCGAAAAGCGTAACTTCTAAATAAGAAATTTAGAAGGCTTCTTCGCCTTGCTTCAAATTCGAATTTTTATTAACATTGGCGGCGAAACTCCCTCTCTATGTGACAGTTTCCTGTCAGAAAAAGCCCCGCATCGCTGCGGAGCTTTTTCTTTTATCTAGGAGGAAAACAAGCTCTGGATCTAAAGCTTAGAGAGAATGGAGATTGCTCACAAAATTACGGCTGACCGGGATAACGGAATTATCCTTATCGTGCAACTTGATCGTGAAATGTCCATTCGGCAAACGCTGATATTCCGCAATGGCATCGATTGCAATCAGATGGGCGCGGTGAACGCGGACAAACTGACCCGGATCCAAGCGTTTTTCCAAATCGACGAGCGGCGTTCCAATAATGAATTTTCCATTCGAAGCGTAAACCGTCGTGTACTTTTCTTCACTCTGGAAGCGGAAAACGTTTTCAATCGGAATAACCACGGTGCGGTCGCCGATTTTTGCCTGAATACGGCGCAAATACGGCTGTTTTAAGTCCGGAGCGCGGTCGAGAAGGCGCTGCATGGCCGGTTCCGATTCCATTTCACCCGAAAGGACCTTTCCCAAACGGCGAATCTTGTCCATGCAAACCTTCAAACGGTCTTCTTCGATCGGTTTCAGAAGGTAGTCCACCGTGTCTTCGGCAAAAGCTTTAATCGCATATTCATCGTAGGCGGTGGTAAAGACGATCAAAGGATCTTCCTCGTCCACTTCTTTCAGCACATCAAAGCCGTTCATATCCGGCATCTGGATGTCTAAAAAGACCAAATCCGGGTGCCCCGCACGGATTTGCGCAATCGCCTCTTCGCCGGTACTTGCTTCCCCGATAATCGTTACGAGGTCTGCATAGGATTCCAGCAGTTTTCGCATTCTCATGCGTGCCAAAGGCTCATCATCTACGATCAATGTTTTGAATTGCATAATCTGAATATATAATCCGAATAAAAAAAAGATCCCGACTTTACACCGCCTTTAGACAAAAACGGCAAAAATCGGGATAAATTGCAGTCTATTTAGACCAAACCGCCGATAAAGATGATCAAAATCAAAATCGGGAGGACAAAGCGGAAGTAATTCTTGAGCCAGTACGGAATCTTAAAGCCCTTGCCCTTATTCGCTTCCGCGATATAATTATCAAAGCCCCAGCCCCACTTGGTTACGCAGAAAAGCAGGTACACCAAAGAGCCGAGCGGAAGCAAGAAGTTCGAAACGATAAAGTCTTCCGAATCGAGTACGTCACGACCGCCGATCAGATGCACATCGCTCCAAACGTTATAACCGAGAGCGCACGGAAGCGAAGTGATCAGCACAATGATAAAGCAGACCACAGTCGCCTTGCGACGTGTCCACTTGAAGTCGTCGAGGAATCCGGACATCAGGTTTTCGAACACCGCAAGCACAGTCGACATACTCGCAAAAATCATGAAGAGGAAGAATGCGGCACCCCAGAAACGTCCACCGGTCATGTTCATAAACACGCGCGGAAGCGTGAGGAAGATGAGGCTCGGACCCGCATCCGGCTGCACGCCAAACGCAAAGCACGCCGGGAAAATGATCAAACCCGAAGCCAAAGCGACCATCGTATCCAAAATGCAAATGCGAATCGCTTCACCGCCGAGCGTGTATTTATCCGAAGTATAGGAGCCGAAGATTTCCATTGCGGCAACACCCAAAGAAAGCGTAAAGAACGCCTGGTTCATCGCCGCGGTAATCACTTTTGCAATTCCCTGACTCTGCACATTTTCAAGGCTCGGCACAAGATAGAAGGAAAGACCTTCGCCAGCCCCCGGGAGCAGCACGCTGTGCACGCCGAGCGCAACGATCAAAACCAAAAGGCCGAGCATCATCCACTTGGTGACCGCTTCAAGGCCCTTTTGCACGCCAAAGCTATTCACCAAAAAGCCGAGGACGACCGTAATCACCATGCAGCCCACAACCTGCAGCGGATCTGCGAGCATGGAAGTGAACACATTCGAAACCTCCGAAGTCGGAATGTTCGAAAAAGCGCCGCTCGCAAATTTCCAGAAGTAGTTCAACATCCAACCGGCGACCGTTGTATAATACATCATCAACAGCAAGCAGCCGAAGAAGCAAACGTAACCGTGCAAATGCCACTTGGATCCCTTCGGTTCCAAAGTGCGGTAGCCCGAAACCGCCGAACGCTTCGAAGCACGACCGACAGCAAGTTCCATCGTGAGCACCGGAGCGCCCATCAAAATCAAAAAGAGAATGTAGAACAGGACAAAGAGACCGCCACCGTTTTGGCCCGCGAGGAAGGGGAACTTCCACACATTGCCGATACCGATTGCGCAGCCCGCGGAAACGAGCAAAAATCCTGCACGGGATTTAAAACCTTCTCTTGCCATTACGTCCTCACTTTAAGATTTGTAAAAATTGATCGTGCAAAATTCCGTTGCTGAAGAGAGCCTGTTCGCCGTCTTCAAAGCGAAGCGGTTTACCGTCGAGGCGCGTCGCCTTGCCGCCGGCTTCTTCCACAAGGAGTGCGATGGCGGCGATATCCCACGGATAGCTCATCGTCATCACAAAGCCGTCAAGCGATCCCTGCGCCGTAAAGGTTCCTTCGATGACCGCGCTGCCGTAGCATTTGACGCGCGTGCAATTTTCCGCTTCGCTTTTGAAATTTTTCAAATTCTGCGCATTGATCTTTGCCCAGTCGCCGACGTTAAAGTCTCCGTTCGAAACGATTGCCTTGGAGAGGTCATCGACCATGCTCACATGAACGTGTTCCCCGTTTGCAAATGTACCGCTTCCTTTGTATGCAGTAAACATTTTTCCGAGGCCCGGAAGGTTCACCACGGCGACAATCGGCTTGGCGCCTTCTTCTGTATTTTCAACGAGGGCAATCGAAATTCCCCACAGGGGAATTCCACGGCTAAAATTCACCGTTCCATCCACAGGGTCGATAATCCATTCATAGCGGGAACCTTCTTTCACATGGCCCGCTTCTTCTGTTCGAATGGAATGGTCCGGGAATTCATCTTGAATGTGGCCAACGATAATCCGTTCACTTTCAAAGTCGGCGGCGGTCACGACATCCTTCGGATTTTTGAATTTGATGCTGCCAAGATGTTTTTGCATGGCGAGCGCCGAAGCTCCTGCTTCATTAGCCCAGGATTTGGCCCTTTCTAAAATATCATCTACTTGCATACGTTAAATTTACCTTTAAAATTTCTAAATTTGGCTTTATGAAAAAGTTTATCTCCCTTTTGAGTTTGTTTGCCGTTTCGACCCTTTTTGCAGCGCCGGAATGGGGCAGTGATTACGCATCCATGAGCGCATTCCAAAAATCCGCTGGCCGTTCGAGTTATGTGAAGCCCGTGGCGACTTATATGGGTGCCGTTTTAAACGGAAGCTGGGTGACCGGCGCTTCAATTGACAAGAGCCTTGTTTTTGAAGCCGGTATGCCATTCAACATTGCGTTTGTGAGTGACGAGGATCGTTCTTACAAATTCAACGGTGTTGAAATCCCGACGATTTTCGGCGATAAGTTCGAAATGGAACTCGGCGGTAGCAAGCAGTTGCACAACCTTTCGATTTTCACGTTGCCGTATTTGCAGGCCGGTTTGAGCCTGTTCTACACGCGTCTCGCTCTGCGCGCAATGTACTTTCCAAGCATTAGCCAGCTCAAGGGTTATCACCTTTTCGGCTTCGGTTTGCAGCACAGCTTTGGACACTTCTTTGTAGACAAACTTCCTGCGCCTCTCAAGGGTTTGGACGTGAGCCTTTTCTTCGGTTACAATTCCGCCTACATCGGTTATACGCCGGAAGATTGGGAAGGTCAGCTGGATTTGGATTTTGGAACGACCCACACGGCTTTGATTATCGGTTACAAGCCGATCAAGCTTGTGGAAGTGATGCTTTCGCTCGGTTACCAGACCGTTTCGATGGATGCGAGCGGCAACATGGAAGAATACGATGGCAATTACAAGACCGGTAGAACGGTGAACCCCGACGTGAGCGTCGATGGCCGTGGCGGATTCCGTCTCGGTTTTGAAGTGGTACTTTCTCTCGGCGCCTTCCACCCAACCGTCGGTATCAACGCCGGTGCAAATACTTCTTTGAACGCCAACGTTCTCTACTTCAAGCAGACCTTGTTTGAACTGGAACGCACGCCGTCCAAGGACGATCCTGTCAATCACGTTGTACACGAATCCGAAGAAGGTTCGAATTAAGCTTTCGGGAGCTAGCCTTGCTCGAATCGATTCAAAAGAGGCTTGAAGAGCTCCCATCGCGTCCCGGCGTTTACTTGATGAAGAACGCCGCCGGGAAGATTATTTATGTGGGAAAGGCAAAAGTTCTTGCCCACCGCGTCCGCAGTTATTTTGACGGAAGACCAAAGCCCGGGCATCGTGCGGCGATGCTCATGCTCCCGTACATTCGCGACATCGAATGGATTGTGACCGATACCGAACAGGAAGCTTTCATTTTGGAAGCGAACCTGATTCGAAAGCACAAGCCCCACTACAATGTTCGCTTAAAAGACGACAAGCATTATCCCTACATCGCCATCGATTTTAAGGATCCGTTTCCCAGGCTTTTCCTTTCGCGACATGTAAGCAATCGCTATCGCTGCTACGGGCCATTCCCCAGTTCCAAAGCATTCCGCACCCTGGTGGATATTTCCGCAAGGCTTTTCAAAATGCGTGAATGCAAGCTTGTGTTTCCCCTGCCCAAGCCTCAGCGTCCGTGCCTCAACTATCACATTGGGCGTTGCATGGCGCCGTGCGCAAACCTTTGCACGCAAGAAGAATACGCAAAGAGCGTGAACGAAATGGTGCAGATCCTCGAAGGCAAACGCGACGATCTGCTGACCCAGTGGACGCGCGAAATGCAAGAAGCGAGCGCCAATCTGGACTTTGAAACCGCCGCCAAAAAGCGCGACGCGATCGAAGCTTTGCAAGCGACGAACACGAACCAAAAGGCAGACACGACGGATACGACTCTGAAGCTCGACGTGATCGCCGTGCGTCGCAACGGAAACCTCGCCACCGCCGTCATCTTCGAATACCGCAAAGGCGTCATTTCGGGCCGCAGACATTACCAGCTCGAATGCGACCAGAACCAGGACGAATCCGAAATTCTTTGCGAAATGCTTCCCAAGTGGTATGAAGGCGAAGAACTGATTCCAAACGAAATCGCGATCAGCAATCCGATTCCCGAAGAAGACCGTTTACAGATCGAAGAAGAACTCGCCGAACTGACCACGCACAAGGTGAGCCTGAGCGTACCGCAACGCGGCGAACGCGTACAATTCATGAAGCTCGCTCTGGCGAATGCGGAAATGCTTTTGGTAGAAGCGCAATCCGAAGTCAAGCACTTTGACGAAGTCGATCAGAGCGTTTACGATTTGCAGCGGGAACTGGGACTTGCCAAAACGCCGTTCCGCATTGAATGCGTGGATATTTCGCACTTGGCGGGAACGCATACCGTGGCGAGCCTTGTCGCTTTTAAGAATGGCCGCCCCGACAAAAAGAACTATCGCAAGTTCATCATTAAAACCGTTTCCGGCATCGATGACTTCGCGAGCATGCGCGAAGTCATGACGCGTCGCCTGCGACGCTTAGAAGCCGAAGGCATTCCGATGCCGGACCTCTGGGTCTGTGACGGCGGTAAGGGACAGGTCGATGCGACGATGCAGATTCTGCGGGAGCTCGGTCACGATAAAGACTTACCGCTCATCGGTCTTGCGAAGCGTTTGGAAGAAATCGTCTTTCCCGATGACAGAAAGTCCATTGTGCTGCACCGTACAAGTGCCGCGTTGAAACTTTTGCAGAATGCCCGTGATGAAGCCCACCGCTTTGCGATTACGTATCAGCGGAGCAAGCGCAAAGAAGATCTGCGCGTCGCCTGGCTTGACCTTCCGGGCATCGGCGACGAAACCCGCATCAAGATCCTTTCCAAATACCGCAGCCGTGAAGAATTCTTAAAGGCTCCGGTCGAAGACATTCAGGATCTCTTTGGGCAAAAGCGCGGTCTCTCGATTCGCGAAAAAGTGGAAAAGTACGATCCCGAAGCGGAGATGTTTTGATCCGTAAAATCATCCACATCGACATGGACTGTTTTTTTGCAGCGGTCGAAATGCGGAGCGATCCCTCGCTACGCGATGTTCCGATGGCGGTCGGCGGTACGGTCGAAGAGCGCGGTGTGCTTTCTACGTGCAACTACCCCGCGCGCAAGTTCGGATTGCATTCGGCAATGTCCACCTTCAAAGCGTTCAAGCTTTGCCCGGAGCTCAAGCTGGTACATCCGCACTTTGAAATGTACAAGGCGGAATCTGACGAGATTTTCAAAATTTTCCACCGCTACACGAACCGCATTGAAGGCCTCAGCCTAGATGAAGCTTTTTTAGACGTCACCGGCAGCGACACGCAAAACGGTTCCGCATCGCTTATCGCCCAAGAGATCCGCGATACAATTTACAAGGAACGCGACGGCATCACGGCAAGCGCAGGCATTGCACCGAACAAGTTCCTCGCCAAAGTCGCAAGCGATTGGAACAAGCCCAACGGTCAGTTCACCATCACACCGAACGAAGTCGAAGCCTTTACACGGGAACTGCCGCTGAACAAAATTCCGGGCGTCGGAAAAGCGTGCAACAAAAAGCTCGCCTCGCTGGGACTTTCCCTTTGCAAAGACGTTCTTCCACTTTCCAAAGAAGCTCTCTTCAAACACTTCGGAAGCTTTGGCGAAACGCTCTACGAACTTGTCCGCGGCATCGACAATCGCCCCGTCGTCACGAGCCGCGTCCGCAAATCGATTTCCACGGAAAACACTTTCCCGAAAGACATCCAAGGCGTGGAAGATTGCGAACAGGAACTCCGCACCATTTACTTTGAATTTTTAAGGCGCGCCCATCGTTACGTGGAAAAGGAAAATCAAAAAACGTTCCCCGCGTTCCACTGTTTTGTCAAAATCAAATATGCGAATTTCAAATCCACGACCATCGAACGCTGCTTTAAGGACGTTTCCTGGAAAAGGTTTTCCGAACTGTTCCGCGAACGTTACGATTCGAGCCAAAAGGTGCGTTTACTCGGAGCGGGCATTCGACTGGAGGAAGGGGAGGCGGAGGATGTGCAGACGGAGCTTTTCTTGTGAACCCTTTTTTGTAGTTATTGGTTATGAGGTATTAGGTATTAGGTATTAGTTATTAGGTATTAGGTATTAGTTATTAGTTATTAGTTATCAATTAACAATTAACAATTTAATTTGAAGAAAGGGTTTACTGCGGCGCGGGCATTTTACTGCGAAGCGAACTTTTTCTGCGGCGCGGGCATTTTACTGTAAACAGACCGTTCTACAGTAGAAGTTCCCTTCCAATTTCATTGATAATTGATAATTGTTAATTGCCAAAGCTTCCTTTCCACTGTAAAACAGCTCGTTCCACAGTAAAAATTCCCTTCTGAATTCACTGTTAATTGATAATTGTTAATTCTCAAAGCTTCCTTTCCACCGCAAAACAGCTCGTTCCACAGTAAAAATTCCCTTCTGAATTCACTGTTAATTGATAATTGTTAATTGTCAAAGCTTCCTTTCCACTGTAAAACAGCTCGTTCCACAGTAAAAATTCCATTCCAATTTCATTGATAATTGATAATTGTTAATTGTTAATTCTCAATTGTTAATTATTTTATAAAGAGGGGGTGAAAATGTTTCGTCTAGTTGTTTTTCTTTTTTGTTTGAGTTTTTGGGTTTCCTGTGCTTCTCAGCCTAAGGTTCAGCCTCAAAAATTGGATGTAGAAGCAGAGCTGCGTCAGGATTCGCAAGAGTTTTCAGCACGCAATCCAGAATCTATCCAGCCGGTCATCAAATCCAAGTCGATTTCCAAGCCCTCGGTCATGGTACTTCCTGCGGGAACAAAAAATTTGACCGAAAGCATGAATCTTTTGAACCAGGATTCTTACGCGAATGCGGCTTCGAACGCGATCAACGGTTATCTGACCGAAAAGCAGTTCAACGTGAAAGCGGTGGAAGGTTCTTCGCAAATCAACGATGTCGTGACTTTGCAAAGTGAAATCGCCGGGCAGGAAGAAGATCTTTCTTACATTGCAAGCCTTTCCTTTGGCGCAGACGTTTACATCAAATTTTCCGTCGATATTCGCCACGGTCAAATTCTTGCCAATTTGAGCGCCTACGAATCAACTTCGGGACGCATGCTCGGCACGCAGACTTCGACCGTCAATGACAACGGCACCCGCAAGGAAGAACTCGTCGCAAGCGCCATGCACAAAGCCTTGCCGGGCCTTCTGCGCAAAGTCCAAGCCTACTGGGACGAAGATTCGCAAATCGGAACTTCGTACAAGGTGATTCTCCATTTCAACGGCGACTTCAACGATCTGGACGGCGCCCATTCCCGCGTTTCCACTCTTCTCAAACAGCAGTTTGTGAAGATTCAAACCAATGCGATGACCGACAAAACTTCGGACTATACGATCTACGTGAACCCGCAGGACTGCGGCGATTCCTACGAAGTTTACAATGCGCTGCGTGCGGCTCTCGGTTCGAGCTTTGAAGTGAAAAAGCTGAGCCTTGTCCAAAGACTTTTAATTGTGGAATTGCACTGATGATTCGCGCACTCGGCATTTTTCTGCTTTGCGCCTTCGCCCTAGGTGAAGCGCGTATGGTGACGTACACAGCGACATCGACCGTTTCGCAGAAAGATGCCGATGAACAGGCGATGGCAGGGCTTGCCGTGCAGATCCGTGCAAACGTGTCCACCGCCCGCTCCATGCAAAAGTCCGAAGTCAAAAATTCCAAATCGTCCAAGCTCAACAGTCAATATTCCGAATCGATTCATGTCAAATCCGAACTTGCCTTAGACGGAATCGAGCTCAAGCATCAACAGCTCGCCAAAGAAAAATGGCAATCGACCGCTTCGTTCAACACCGACAAAGCAGCATCGCTTCTGCGCAAAAAAATGCGCGACGCCAACGCCAAAGCGCACACGCTGGATTCTCTGATTCACGCAGCCTTAGCCCGTCACCAGTACGACGTTGCCATCGACGCCTTTGGCGAAATCGCCCCGTTACAGCTTTCGCATCAAAGAGCCCTCGCAGACCTCGCCATCTTTGAGCCGCTCAACAAAACCGATGATTTTGGGATCGACCTTTTCGCATTACAGGCGCAAATTTCCGAGGCAATCGAACATCTGGAAATCACCGCCATCGATTCCGTTCCGAACCAAATTCAAAACAACACGCTTGGCCCCTTCACCTTCCGCGTTCAAGACGAAATCGGAACACTCAACGGCATGACTGTTTTAGCGGAACAGGGAAAGAAGATCGTCGCCGAAGCCAAAACGGATTCCAACGGCCTCGTCCATTTTACCCTGCGGAACATCAACACCTTCCAAGGTTCTCACGAAGTCGTTTTCCGCATTCGACTGCCCCGCTTTGGCAATCGTAAGCCTCAAACGGAATACAAAGTCACCTACACCTCCGACGCGCCAAACTGCTCTTACGCTTTAGACTGCAACGGTGATGGCGCGTCCTGTATCGCCATAGAAAACTTCCTTTCCCGCATCGGATTTGAAGAAAGCCGAGACGGTAAAAAGCTCCACGTCCAAATTCAGACACTGGACACACAGGTTTTTAACGGCGGACCCAAGAAGATTTACACGGTACAGCTTTCCGTTTCCATGACCGGCGAAGGAATTCATTTCAATCAGCAGTTAAAAGGCTCCGGATCTTCCGAACACTCTGCCAAATCGAACGCGATTTATAAAATTTCATCTCAAGAGATTCCACAAGCCCTAAAACCGCTTTGCAAATGATGAAATTGAAAATCTGTCTGTTCTGCTTTTTGGCATTCGCCCTTCCGCTGTTCGCCTTTTCCCAAGCAGAATCCCCAATCGACGACCGCGCCAAATTCCTTTCCGAAAAGGAACGTTCTTCGTTTACCGCCTACGTCGATGAGCTTTACGACAAAACGCATTTTTCGCTGTATCTGTACACGGCAAGTTCCGAAGTTCGCGATCCGAAGCCGATGGCGGATTCCCTTTTAAACGCTGGGCTTGAACACGATTCCCTGCGCGCCGTGATCTTTGTCGACGGATCTTCGCATTACCGCTATCTTTCGATTTCTCCTGCGGCGCAAAAGTTTATTTCGAATGCGACGGCGGAACGCCTCGCGCAAAAATATCTGTTGCCGGAATTTCGCAAAGACCGTTACGGTCAGGGCATTATCGTTTTCGGTGCAGAACTCGCAAAGAACGTTGCCCGCTTAAACGACGTCCGTTTGCAGTCCCGCTTGCCGCGTCCGACCAAAGACGGGCTTCCGGGAATCGCCTGGTTTTTGATTCTGGCGGTCGTCGCCACGGTGATCATCGCCTTTGCGTATTTTGTCCGCCAGAGCCATCGCGCGGCACGCCGCGAACAGATTCGGAAATTCGGCGGATTTCCCCACCAAAAATTTGATTCCGGATTCGGAGGCTAACATGAAAAAGATTTTGACCTTGCAAGACCTGACCCAATCTTCTTGGGGAGAACGTTTTCACGAAACCTTCGGTGCCAATCTCCAAGCGGCTTTTTTGCACGGGAACTGCCTGTACGAAGGCTTCGACGCCATCCATGAATCTTGGCAGGTGAGCCTCATTTTTAAGAGTGATAAGCCGAGCGAACTGCAAAATTCGCACAAGATCGCCCGTGAAATGGCAAAAGACAATCTCAAGTTCGGCTACTTCTTTACCGAAGAATTTTTGCAGACGAAGCAGAACGATTACCCGCTCGAATTTTTGCACATTTCCCAAAAGAACGCTCCGCTTTTCGGAAACGCTCCGCTCGCCGGATTCATTCCGAACGCAGACGCTCTCCGAGCCGAATGCAAACGGGAACTGGTCAATCGCAAGCTGCACCTGCTCCGCGAATTTTCCCGCATTCAGGCAGGCATTTCTCCGATGGACTTTTTCATTGAAGCGCACGAAGAACTGCTTCCGATTTTACACGGCATCGCTTATTTGCAAAGTTCTACCTACCCGCAGAACCGCGCCGAAATTTACCAGAAGTTCCCCGCTTTTGAAGTGCAGGAACCGGCGCTCGATTACAAGCAGAACGTGGAACGCGCCGACCAGTTCTTCGCCGCGCTCGATCAGCTGATTCAAAGCCTTTAATGTTGCAGTTGAAGCATCGCCTTGGCGATGTAACGCGGCAAGTCCGAAGCGAGAACGCCGTACTCGGAAAGTTCCTTTGCGGCGAGTTCCCCGGCGATGCCGTGAATTTTTGCACCTAGAACAGCGGCGTCAAACGGTTCCATCTTTTGCGCCAAAAGCCCGGCGATAATGCCCGTGAGACAGTCGCCCGAGCCTGCCTTCGCCAGTGCGGAGCAGCCCGTTTCATTGATGTGAAATTCGTTCCCGTTGGCAATGACCGTGCGATGGCCTTTTAAAAGCACGATCGTGCCGAATTTTTTCGAAGCTTCCCGTGCCGCGTCAATGCGGTTCTTTTGGATGGTTTCCACGCTTACGTTTAGCAGTCTGGAAAGTTCTTTGGGATGTGGAGTCATCACGCAGCGGTCCGAAAGTTTCGGTTTGCTTTCGAACTTGGCAAACTCATTCAAACCGTCGGCATCCAAAACAAATAAAGTCTTTCGCTCCATCAAGCCTTCGAGCAAAGCATGAACGACGAACGGCAAATCATGCAAGTCTTCTTCGATCGCCGAAATTCCACAGCCCAAGGAACAAACCGTTCCCGGTTTTAAACGGTCGAGAATCACCTGGACCGCCCCTTCTGCCATCGTCGAGCCGTACTGCGGAAGCGGCAAATAGACCGCATCCGGGAGCTGAGCCGCCACCGATTCCACCACCGGTGGAATCGCCGCTAAAGTCACATAGCCCGCACCCACGCGAAGCGCAGACACCGTGGAAAGATACGCCGCTCCCCGATAATTCAAAGAGCCTGCAATGTTCAGCACATTGCCAAACGTGAACTTATTCGAATCACTCGGGCGAAGAGGCAGTTGCATTTTACTTTTCCAAGATAGCGCGGAATCTTTCGAGGTCCGCTGGGGTTGTGAGCTTATCGTTCAAGGTGTCCCCCGGAACGATGTAAACCGGAATTCCAAAATGTTCAAGAATCGAAGCTTCGTCGGTCGGTAAAAAGGCGAGCGGTTCCGCTTCGATTTTTGCATACAGTTCACGGAAAAGCTTTACGGAAGCGGCCTGCGGCGTCTGGGCGAGGTAAATCTTTTCGCGCGGAATCGTGCGTTCGACCTTTCCTTCTTCGACGACTTTGACCGTATCGACCGAAGGACGTGCGACGAGGCAAGCGCCTTTCTTTTCGAGCGTTTCCATCACCTGCAAAATCAATTCTTTAGAAAGCAGAGGACGCGCGACATCATGCACCAGCGCAAATTCCACATTCGACGACAGCGCCGCGATGCCGTTCTGCACCGACTGCCAACGTTCCTTGCCGCCGACCACAATTTTGATCTTGCTTGCAAACGGAGAATCTTTTAAGTCTTCTTCAAAGTGCGATTTCCAGTCTGCGGGAACAGCGAGGACCACTTCCGCGATCTGCGGCATTTGGGCAAAGGTTTCAAGGGAATAGCGGTAAACAGGCTTCCCACCCAAATCGATCAGTTGCTTGGGAAGGCTAGAACCCATGCGTTTTCCCAGTCCCCCAGCCGGAAGGACTGCCGCAAATTTGGCAGAAGAATTCAAATTATTGCACATCTTGAACACAGCGAACGGAGTAACCCGCCGTCTTGAAATTGTAATAGCGATAGATGTCGGGAGAATCGTAGCTGACGCTGCGATAGAAGGCGGTTGTTTCATCCCGTTCCGAAGCCGTCCAGTAATAAGCGTGGAAGCCGCGGTACATGTAAGAGCCTTCATAAACGATGCCCGAGGGAATCGCGTGGAAGTTTTTCACATCCGTTCCGTTGCCGGAAGTTTCTTCATCGTTTTCCCAGCCTTCCTGCGACTTGAGCTGCGTGCCGTCATTTTCGCCGAGAGCTGCCGAGAGAGAATTCCAATCCGCATCGGTCGGAAGTCTCCAGCCTTTGGGGCAAATCTTTTTGGCGGTTTCAAAGTCGTAAAGGCGACCGTACTTGCGGCAGTTCGAACTCTTCTTTTCGTAGCAAGAAGATCCCGAAAGAGTCCAGATGTTCAAATTCTGATTTGTCCAGCGGAGCTTGCCGATGACAACCGTTCCAATGCCGTCGAGGCAAGGCTTAAAGTTTGCCGAAATGAAGACCGAGTCCGCAGGCATGGTAAAGCTTGCCGAATCCGCGGAAAGCATTTTCAAAGCCTTGGCATATTGGGAGGGAGAAACGCTCACGCCGTTAAAGCAAAGGTTTTCATCTTGCGAATTCCAGCCGAGCGTGATTTTTTGCCCGACTTTGTATTCTCCGGCGCCCGAAGCGTCTTTTGTCGTCAGCGGAAACACGGAACGTTCCGAAGAAGAACTTTCAAAAGAAGAACTGCTGGATTCCGAAAGGCTGACAAGCAAAGAGGAACTGGACACTTCCGAACTGGAGCTTTCCACCGATGAACTCGACACGGGAACTTCCTTGGGGGAAATTTCCTTGGATTCCTGAGAAGAACAGGCGAATAAAAACAAAACAATCGAAATCAGCAGTAAATTTCGCATTCCTCTATCTCCTTCGTATCCGAAAAAATAATAATTTCAGATTATGACTACTCAGCGCGTCGGCTTTATCCTAGGTTCAGGTCACATGGGGCTGCTTCACCAGAAGCGGCTTGAGGCCCTGGGTGTAAAAACCTACGCGTTTGACGGTGCAGAGGCCTGCCGCTCTTTTTTGCGGAATAGTGCAGATTACACGACCGACCCGAACGCTTCTTACTTTGTCTTGATTGCGACGCCCGCGTCCACCCATTATGAATATGTGAAATCGGCGCTCCTGTTCGGATTTTCGGTGTTTGTCGAAAAGCCCCTGGCGACGTCCCTTGCCGACGCCGAGGAGCTGATTCGTTTGGCTAGGGAGCAGCAAAAGCTTTTGTTCGTCGGACACAGTGAATGTTACAGCAACGCCTTTCAAAAGACGCTGCCCTTTTTTGTCGACATGGCGAAGCAAGACGCGCTGGAATCGCTGAGCTTTGTGCGGTACAATCTGACGACGGACCGTGGGCGTGATGTTTCCACCGCCTGGGATATCGGCGTTCACGATTACGCGCTTTTTTACGAGTTAAAGAAGAACATTCCGCAAACGGACTGGCGAAAGGTCCGGGTGACTTTTGACGAAAATCGCGATGCGGGATATGCCATGCGGATGATCTACGCGACCTTCTGCGGTCCCGAAGGCAAAAAGCCTTTTTGGCGCTTGGATTTGAACCCAGCGCACTACGTGACGCTCAAAACACACAAGAATTCCATTCAAATTCCGACCGACGATTCGACCGATGCGATTTCAAACGAGCAGCGTGAATTTTTGCACCTGCTCAATCTGCCCTTGGTGGAACGTCAAATTCAGATGTTGAAAAATTTGGAAATGGCGAGATTCGCCGTCCAGACCGCCGAGCTTTATTCGACAAGCCCGAACAGTCCAAAGTAAAACGCAAAGAACAAGTCTCCGAAGCGGTAAACGATCGGAGCCGCCACAGCGAGGAACGGTCCAAACGGGATTTCCTTGCTTTCTTCCTTTTTAATCATGCGGTACGGCACCATAATCAAAATGCCGAGGAAAGAGGCGAGAACAAGAGCGGCAAACGCATGGCCGACGCCCATCAAGGCGCCAAATCCCGCGACCAGCTTGACATCGCCAAGGCCCATCGCATCACGCTTCAAAACCTTACTCGCCAAATAGCCAATCAGGTAAAGTCCACCGCCCGCAAAAAGAGCGCCGAGCAGGCTTTCTAACGGCGTAATTCCGCCCGGGAAGAACGAAAGCAGAAGACCGACTACAATACCGCCGATGCTGATCGAATCCGGGATCAGTTTGAACTCAAAATCGACCGCAGAGACCGGGTAAATGCCGAGCAAAAGCCAGAAAAGGGCAAAAGAATCCGCCCAATGCGTCACCGGCCCCGTCCAGGAGAACGGATAATTCGCCAAAAGCAGCGCAAATGCGCCCAAAAGCCCGCAAAGAGCTTCCCCAATCGGATAGCGGATGCTGATCGGTTTGTGGCAGCAAGCGCTCTTTCCACGCAAAAGAAGCCAACCGACGACCGGGAGATTAAACCAGATCGGGATGCGCTTTTTGCAATGTGGGCAAAAAGACGGCGGATTCACGAGGGAAATCCCGCGTGGCATGCGGTAGACGATGACGTTGTAGAAGCTTCCCACACATGCGCCGAGCATGGCGAAAAGAATAGCGACATACCAAAGAGGAATTTCTTGCATACATTAAAGATAGTTTTGAAATTATCGATTTTGAATCTACTTTTAGAATATAAATAGACCCTACGGTATTGTATGAAAAAATATTTCTTATTCGTTGCCCTATTTTTTATGCTTTTAGCCAACTGTTCCCGCGAAGACGATATTCGCGTCAACGGTACATTGCGCAACAACCATTCGGTACTGTTCGCATTCACCGAGCGTCCCGATAGCCTAGACGCCTTTGTGGACTCGATTGCGGCACTGGATTCCGTGTACACCTACGACACGCTGACTGTCACCGTACACGATACGGTCTACCTGGTGGGCTTTCTCAAGTACAATGCCAAGAAGGTGGTCCGCTACGCCTGGAAGATGGGCGATATAGATTCCCTGTTCGACGGAAAGAACGAAGAGCTTTTCGTTTACAGTTACGACTCCGCGGCGGTCTATTCTCCGCTCTTTATTGCGGTGGACGGAGCAAACGCCCGTGATACGGCAGGACGCGGTCAGTACATTCGCGTGATCGATACGCCGCCGGATATTTCTGTGGAAGCGGATACGCTTTGGACCCGCGGTGAAAAAGATGCTTCGGTTTCGTTCTTCGCCTCCGATTCCTTTGGAAGAATCGACAGCGCCTTTGTTATTCCGCTCACGTCCAAGAAGAAGCCGATCGATACTCTGGCGGCAAAGTCCGGAGACACCGACAGTCTCTACACCGCGACTGTCAAATACAAAGCGGTCAAGGAATATTTGAATTCAAACAATGAAATCCTTTATGTTTACGGTGCAGTCGATGAAGACGGCAACGTTTCGAAGGATACCGCGGTCTTGCACTTTAACAAGATTCCGACGATCGCCCTGTTGCAGCCGGATTCCGCCAGCCGCCAGAACATTTACGTTTCCCGTTTTGCCTTCTACTATTCGGGAACAGATGAAGACAACCCGGTAGATCTGCGCTACACGATCCGCGTCGGCAAAAGCCCGGACAACGCAGGTACCGCTCCGGTCCTCACCGATGCAAACCTCGTCGCCACGAACATCCGAGAAAAGAGCTGGGAAGCGATCACCGATTCCGTTTGGAACATGGACGAATCTCTGCGCGGACGTCTTTATTGGCAGGTTTCCGTGACCGATGGTTACGACACCGTCACCTCTCCGACTTGGAACTTTTTCTTTGGCGACTTGAGCGCCACCACGGGAACGATTCACGGCTATGCCAAATTTGAAGGTCGCAAGGCGCACAACGGCATCCAGATCGTGATGGAAAACATGGAGAACCAGAATTACACCTTCACCCATACGAGTGAAAAGGGTTACTTCAGCGCCGCCGTCGATCCGGGTATGTACCGCGTTTACGCTCGCGATACCACAGGCTTTGGCTACAAGTACATGATTCTCGATAGCCAGTACGTGGAAATGGGCGACGAAAGACTCGTGGCGACGATGCTCCTTGAAGACTCGATCGCTCCGAAGATCCGCATCGACAAATACGATTCGATTGTCACAAGCCGCAGCGTCACTTTTGCCGGATCCCTTTCGGATTCCGGTTCGCAGATTGCAAGCGCCAAGGCTTGGCTCGACGGTTCTGAAATCAGCCTTTCCGTTCTCAAGGTCAACGAATGGGATATGATCTTTAAGGACTTGACCGATGGCAGTCACCAGTTCAAGTTTGTCGTCCTCGATAGTGCAAAGAACGTTTCCGATACGGCAAGGCTTTCCTTCCGCGTCAAAGCTTCTTCGTTGAACCTGACCGTAAACGGCAAGGCGACTTCGATGGTGGCGACCGACGGTTCGTTAGAGTTTATCGCGGAAGCGGGAAATGTTCGCCCGATTCCGGACTCTATCTACTGGAGCACTTCCATTGGCGGCAAGAGCTTCTCGATTAAGCCGACGAAAGTGGGCAGCGACAGCTCTGCAAAAATGACCTTGACCGCAAGCGAACTTTCGAAGAACGGCGCAGAAGCGGGCGTTCTCTATACGATGATCGCTTCTGCCGCAGACGGGGCCGTCACCGACAGCGTCCGCTTCGGTATTTTGAGCGAGAATCCGGTTATTTACTTCCTCACTCCAGGCGCCGACACCTCCGTCACGATGAACGACCCGCTGAGCTTTAGCGTGGAACACTTCCTCGGCGCCACGGCAACGTCGGGAACCATCACCTGGACCTGCCCGAAGACCCTCTCCGACAGTTACGAATGCCCTGCCGTCAATGCAGAATCCGGAACTCTCGCCTGGAAGTCTCTCGGTACCAAAAAGATTTATGTCTCCCTAGAAGATTCCGACGGCAAGACCGCCAAGGATTCCATCACGGTCAACATCGTTTCCGACGCTCCGACTGTTTCCATTAAAACGACCGTCGATACGGTCCGTCAAAAGATCAACGCTTCGCTTTCTTACAACGTGACCGCTTCCGATAAATACGGTACCGTGAACGCTGTGGAATGGGGTTGCGGCACAGACGCTTCGAAGATTACCTTCGGTTCTGCGGCAAGCATTTCCGCGGCCAAGAGCGTCAGCACAAGCTTTGACGTCACGCTTCCGAGTTCGGAGACGAACGCTTACAAGTGCATTGTCCGTGCAACGGACGACGACGGCGAATACGGTTACGATACGCTGTACTTTAGAGCGGTCAAGGATGCGCCTTCCATTACGCTGTACACGACTTCGGCAGAAGTGAAGATCAATGCAAAGGTGCGTTTTGCAGGTTCTGCAGTCGACACCCTCGGTACGATCGAAGCCTACGCCATGTACTGCGGTACAAGCTTAAAGAGTCCGAGTTGGACTTCCATTTCAAAGGCGGATACGACGATTACCATGCCGAGTTCTGCCTGCACATGGTACTGCATGATGCGCGTGACCGACGATGATAACTTGACGGCGACGGATACGGCGGTTTATACCGTGCTTCTTGACCTTCCGACCGTGACCGCGAGCGAAGACACGATGACCGTCAGCATCAAGGACACCCTGGGACTTGACGCCATCGCAAACGACAAGCTCGGTCAGATTGTGCTGTACCAGTGGAGCTGTGGCAACAAGGGCGTTGCAGGCAACAGCTGGGTCACTTCGACTTCGACACCGCGTTACTCTGCTATCATGCCGACGGTCGCTGCAAACAATTACCTCTGCATTGTCCGCGTAACCGATGACGACGGCAACACCGCTCAAGACACGACCAAGATCACGGTTCTTCTGGACGCCCCGACGATTAAGGTCGCCACCGAATCCATCACGACCCGTGTCGGTTACCCAATCGAAATCAACGCAACCGCAAGCGACAAGATGGGCTACATCGCCAAACGCGAATGGAGCTGCGGCGGACCTTCGGAAATCAGCAGCAACTGGAAGACCGTTTCCGATTACGACACCACTTGGACAGGTCCTTCGACACCTTACGCAACTTATTACTGCGTCGCCCGCGCCACGGACGATGACGGTAACCAGGTTCAGGATACCACGAAGATTTCCTTCACCACGGACATCCCGGTGATTACCGTGGACCAGGATCTCGTTTACATTCTCGCCGGAACAAATACCGATTTGACAGCCCGCGTGAACAGCGCATGGCAAGGCATCAAGCGTTACACATGGACCTGCGGCGCAAAGGGTTCTTCCGCGCTTTCCGATACGGTTTCCAAGAATCACGTTTGGTGGGGCAAATCGGACGATTTCTACTTCTGGGATGACAACGACGACAACGGCGTCAAGGACAGCGTCATCGCCAAGCTTTCCAAGGCAAACAGCGAATTCCTCTGCATCGTCTGGGCGCAGGAATCCGGATCGAACTTTGTCGCAACCGATACGACGACCATCCGCACCATGACAACTCTCCCAGTGGGCGTCATCAGCATGCCGGATACGGTTTACCTCTGGAGTACAGACTCCTCCGTTCTTTCGAACAAGTCCATTTACTGGTACACGCCAGAAGCCAACGGTAGTTCTTCGACTCTCGGCACTTTGGGCGATGAAGATGCTCAGCAGTTCTGGTGGAACTTCTCGAACGTGAGCGATCAGTATTGGTACCAGGGCAATCAGGACGGTTCCTTGGATACGAGCATCGCCGAATTCAACGCGGCATTCATCCGTCAGTCTGCCGAAGGTTCCATCACAATCAAACTGGATTACTTCGACTCTTCCAAAACGACGATGGACCAGAACTTTGTTGACCGCCACGAAGCGGAAGTCGTTTCCAAGAACGTGTACTTCAAAAAGGCCTGGCACAATATTTCTGGTGCCGCAAGCGACACAATCCTTGAAACTTCGACAGATGCGAACGGTCCTGCGATCGCTTACTGCAACGACCGCCTGAACATCGCCTATGTACAGGAAAGCGGCAAGCTCGCCACCAAGTACCGCAGCGGTTCCAAATGGACTTCTTTCGGAAGCCCGAGCATCTCCGGCATTTCAAGCCAGACGCTTTACATGGAATGCGACGGCAACGACAACCTGTACCTTTCCTACATCAGCACGGAAGATGGCATGGGTCACGTTTACAAGTCGACCGGTTCCTCGGGCACTTGGACAGAGCTCGGCAGTGGCATCGGCACAGACCTGACCGTTCTCAAACTCAAGATCAACCCGAAGACGAACAACCCGTCCGTCGCCTGGATTGGAACGGTCGGTTCGACAACGCAAATGGCCCGCGTACAGGATTACTCCGGCTCCGCCTGGGGCAGCGCCTTTAGCCCGATTTACAGCACAAACTGGCAGAACCGCGAAATCGACATGGCATTCGACGACAGCGGAAACCGCCTCGTGATTGCAAGCGGCTACAGCTCCACGGATTACAAGATCTATTACTACTACATCCCGAGCGGCGCTACAGCGACGACGAACAATAACAACAACCGCATCAGCATCAACGGCGAATCGATTCAGGTGTTCTATGCGGACGGTTACTTCTACGTCGGCTTCCGCAGCCGTGACGACGACGGTTTACCGCGCCTCGCCCGCGCCAAGGCAAGCAGTTCCCTCGCCACGACCTACGAAGGGTTCACCACGACCGGTGCGGAGTTCGAAGCGTTCGGTCACCGCAGTTACAACGCCTTCTTTACCGTCGACGGCAACAACAATCCGATTCTCGCGATTGATGACGCCTACTACGCCAGAAACTCGCACGTACACGTGTACCGTTTCGCGGACGGAGCCTGGAGCGAACTCGGCGAGAACGAACTGCCGTACTTCAAAAACGTTTACGCCAAGCAGCACGGTTACTATGTCCGCGGATTCCGCCCGCAGCTCGCTGTTTCGCCGAGCGGTCAAATCTATATTTCGATGCGTTCGCAGGAAGCCGCATCGAGCGCAGGTTCGACCCTTCCGGCAACCAAGAACGGCCCGATTGTGATGGAATACCTGGGAGATAACTGGTAATGAAAATTGAGATTGCAGCGATCTGTGATGCAGCCACCGACCAGAGCGGAAAGCTCAACATGCTCGGCGTGTTTGACTACATCGAAGCGGAACTCCCGATTGTGATTCCGCGCTGCTCGACCGTTTTCCGTATCCGTTACTCGCGTTCCGAAGCAACGTCTCACGATTTGAAAGTAACGATTCAAAATCAGTTTGACGATTCGGAGCTCATTCCGCCGATCATCACTTCGGTGAACTTTTTACCCGTTCCCGAAGACATGGATTCCGCGGCAGTGAACTTGATTTTGAACATCAACCGGATGCGCGTGACAAAGGGTGGAAAGTACCTGATGCGCCTGCGCATTGACGAGGTGCTGCTCGAAACGGCCCTTCCGATTTACATCACCGATTTGACGCCGAAAGAGCCGAACCCTCTCGCGAGCTAAATCTTGCAAATTAAAACTTTTTGAATTTCGATTGCAAAAAAAAGACCCGCTGAAACCAGCGGGCCTTTTTTGAACCTTTTGCAATTAGACGAGCGGCGCTACGGCGATCGTCGCCGCAAACGGATTTTCGAGCGGCAGCTGAATATCCGTCAGAATCGCCCCGTTGACCTGGTCGGTCAAAACGTTCGTTGAAAGAACGCCTCCGAGGAACGATCCGCCGACGCATTTGAACACAGCTTCCTTACGGCACCAGATGCGGTAGAACTGTTTTAAAGCCTCATCCGGGGCAAGGTTGCTGCGGAACAAAAGGTCCGTTTCTTCCTTGGCAAAGAACCGCTCTGCAATTCGCAGGGCGCGCGGGCGCAACTTTTCAATGTCCACGCCTACCTTTGCTGTGAATGAATACGCCAGAACGCAGACATCTTTACTGTGCGTCCAGTTTGCATCGAAACCGCAAGCCGGGAATTCAGGGCGGCCATCCGGTGTACGTCTCATATCGACTCGCGAAAGTTCCATCCCAGAGGCGGTCGATAGAATGGAGAGAATCGTATCCAAATGGTCTTTGACCGGTAACACACACCAATGTACCGTTCCGTATGCGGTATTCAATTCATATTGCGTAATCATTACTTCCTAATATAATTTCACCTTTCAAAAATGGATTTGCTATTTTGAACTCATGCGCTTCCGCTTTCCCACATTATTGTTTGGAATATTCCTCCTTGTCACAGCCTGCACCGACATCAACAGCGGCTGGACCGTGGACGGCGGCGGCTATATGAACTTGAAGATCAACGGCGACGAAGATCTCGACCTAGAGATTGACCCAGACGACGGCGACGTCAAACTACGATCGAACAAACACTACGTCACCTTCCTCGGCAAGAACAGCGACGGCGACGCCCTGCAGATCATGGTCAACAAGCCCGAGCTCGGAGACAACGCTCCGGTTACCGCATCCGGATACACGTACCTCGTTCTCGGAAGCAGCTACCCCGCCCACATCATCGACACCGATTCAAGCTACGTCAAGTTTGACCAAAAGGATTCCATCCTTTGGAGTGCCGACGTGCGCCTGATCTTCAACCACTGCTACGGCGACGAATGCGACAACGATCGCGTCATCATCACCGGCCGCATGCGCTACTGGGTCGATCCCGACGACCGCTAAGCGCGATTGTCATTTAGCGCCTTTCTAAAAAGATTCCCTTCGCAGGCGCCTTTCCAAATTGACGTCCCTGCAAATCA
>JAILDK010000029.1 GCA_024689485.1 Fibrobacter sp. | reverse complement strand
GTCCCCGTTGACTTCGCCAATGCTCGGCAAAAGATTGTGCAAGTCCCCTTCCATTATGGCAAATTCCGGATCAGTCGCTTCACAATTTTTACGGGCGCTGCGGCCTTCTTCCTTGTGCCAGCATTGACGGAAAAGTCCAATATTGTGAGCGGTCACGACGTGTTCCCATTCAATGCGGGAAGCGCGATTTGCATTTTTGCGCGGGGCAAAGCCACAGCCCGCAAAATCGATGTCGTTTGGCTTGGAATTGCTTTCGTAAGTACAGCCGCAATAAACCGTCACACGCAAATCGCCGTAATAGATGCGGTCCATCTGCTTTTTCGCATGGGAAAAATCATAATGTTGCGCAGGCGTTTCTGCCGGATTACGGGCAAATAAAAAAGTCACCACCAGCAGTAAAAACAGGACCGCAAGGAGGTGACGTTTATGCATGTAAGACGATTTTTTCACGTCTTACAATTTAGGATTTTTTCTTCTTCTTATTTTTCCCGTAGCCGTATTTGCTTCCGTAACCGTAACCGTAACCATAGCCATTGCCGTAGCCATAACCATAGCCATGACCGCCTTCATAAACGCAGCGGTTAAAGACCATCGCCTTGTGTGCGACATTTGCCTTTTCAAACTGGCTAAGGCCTTCGTGCAAAGCTTCCATCGAATCACGACCGTAACGAATCACGAGCAAAACAAAGTCCGCGTAACGGCTTGCGATCAACGCATCCGCCACCGCCAAAACCGGTGCGGAGTCAATCAAGACCAGATCATAATTCGACTTCATTTCGTTCACCAGCTTTTCAAAAGCCTTGCTCGAAATCATTTCGGACGGAGACGAAGAATAAGAACCGGCACCGATCAAATCGATCTTGGAACCGTTCAAATGTTCGATCGCTTCATCTAAAGTAACCTTACCCAGCAAATAATCCGAAAGGCCACGTTTACGGCCACGCGGAGACATGTTACTTGCACGGAAGTCCGTATCGATTAACAAAACCTTCTTCCCGTTCATGGCAAACAAAGCAGAGAGGTTCTTGGAAATAAAGGATTTACCGGCGCTCTGAGAAAGACCCGTCACGAGCAAAACCTTGGAATCCATCATCGAAAATTCAATCGACGTTCTCAACGTACGCAGAGCTTCACAGGCAAGGTCTTCACTGTCTTCTTCCACCAAAGAGAACTTCTTCAGTTTTTTCATCAGAGCCGTTTCCGGAACCTTCGCAAAAACGCTCACGCCCGTATCGCGTTCCACATCTCTCGAAGAACGAATTCCGCGGCTCGAAAGCAAACGCAAAACAAAGATCAGACCAGCGCCGAGAATAAATCCACCCGCGATAAATCCGAGAAGGATGACCTTCTTGCGCGGCTTCACCGGCTTAATTTCAATTCGGGCACGGTCCACGACGCGCGCATTACCGACTTCACCCGCCTGCACCACGCGGAGCTGCTGAATATTGTTCAACATGTTCGTGTAGATGGCGTTGTTCACATCCACGTCACCCTGCAAACGGAGGATTTCCTGCTGCTTTGTCGGAAGGTCCTTCGTCTCTTCGCTAAGCTTTGCCATTTCACGGCGGAGCTGGTTCTGCTGTTTCTTCAAAGAGAGCACCGTCGGGTGATCTTCCTTAAACAGACGGGTCGTTTCTTCGTACTTTTGCTGCAATTCCAAAAGGCTCTTTTCCAAAGTCATTCTCTTTTCCAGAGCGCCTCGCGCTTCCCCGTTCAAGTCGATCGAGCCTTCTTCCTGACGGTAAGAAGAAAGGATCTGTTCCGAGGAGTCGAGTTTCGCTTTCACACCCGGAAGTTGCTTTTCGAGGAATTCAAGAGTCTTGGTCGCTTCTTCGCTACGGGCTTCCACATTCTGGCGCACATAGGTTTCGGCGATGGAATTCAAAATCTGGGCAGCACGGTCCGCATAGCGGTGATTGATCTGCATCTGGATGATGCCCGTCTTTTTACCCTGTTCCGCAACGCTCAGCTGCGCACGGAGAGCATCAAGTGCCTGACGCGGATCACTTTCCGAAAGCTGGAACTTTTCAGCCGGAGAAGCGAGCATATTCAAAATCCGAATCGAGAACGTATCCCCTGCGACAGGAACGTGATAGGTATCGCCCACGCGACCCTTCAAAATCACTTTTTCCATCGGGTCCAAAATCTGATAGGAACTGTCCGCCTGATTCGGATCTTCTGCAGCCACCAAGAACCACTTGGCATCCGGATCATAGACCTTCGGAAGACGCAGATAGCCCACATCGACACGGCCTTCCTTGTGCAGCAAACGCGGAAGGAGCGCCACCGGAGTCGCTCCATACGAAAGGTGTTCCTTATCGACGACCACGCTCAAAACGCGACGACTTTGGATCAACTGAATTTCGGCATCTGCCGGGGACGCCACATCCAAGAGAGCGCCCATATCGCCCATGGCAAGACCCGCCGAACTTCCATTCTGATCGACCTGCAAAAGCGCATCACTCGAAAACGCAGGTCGAATGTAATTTGAGACGATAAAACCGGAAACAGCCCCTAACGCCACAAAAACGACCAAAATCGGCCATTTGGCGAGAAGAATCCCCACGAGTTCCAAAATATCAATTTCATCATCCGCATTTTTTTGCTGAGCGGAATCCACATTTATGTTGTTTTGCTGCATGGGAAAAATATAAGAAAAAAAAACTATTCACCAAGATTTGTGACAAAAAACTCCCCAAGTTTTTCTTGGGGAGTTTCGAATCCAAAAAATTGACTAGTGTAAGGAGTAGCGCTTACTTGTAAAGCGGGTGCTTCTTGCAAAGAGCCACGATTTCTTCGCGGATCTTAGCGAGAGCGGCAGCATCGTCCTTTGCCTTGATGCAACGGTCGATGATACGGGTCACTTCACGCGTGTCTTCTTCGTCGAAGCC
>JAILDK010000107.1 GCA_024689485.1 Fibrobacter sp. | reverse complement strand
AATGCGAGAAGTTCTGGGTTTGAATGGATCGGCGCTGCGAAAAAGAGAGTTTTAAGGCAGAATTCGGGGAAGATCCAGGCGGGGGAACAGCAGACCGCGATGAAAGCCGTGAAAACGGCGATATCCTTTAAATGGAATTTGTCGTCGTGAGCTTCGTGCTTGGTGACGAGAGATGACGAGATGAAGTTCACCATGAGTCCCGATGCGAGGACGATTAATTTGTTTGCATAATTGTAAGCCCCGAACATTTCACGCGGAGCAAAAACGTCCATGGCGTAGAGTCCAAGGGGCAGGTAGAGGAAACTGGCGAGGCTCGAAAGGGCGAAGGGGAAAGCCTTGGAGAGCATTAGACGGATAAAGAGAAGGCTCCGATGGGTGAACTTGAAAATGACCGGGCGAAGCGCCGCTGTCGCTCCGAATCCCCATGCGGGAAGGGCGGCGAGGACCATGGAAAGGGCGATGCCTTCGATGCTTTCGGTTTTGAGGTAGAACAGGGAAAATCCCATGACGCTTGTATAAGCGATCGTGTGCAGGATTTTTGCCACGAGCAGCTTTTTCCAGAATTTGCCGCAGATGAAATACCAGTCAAAGAAGGCGTGCTGGAACAATAGCCCGAAAGCCATGATGAATTCACCACGGAACGCGGGGTGGTTCCAGCGCACGAGACATGCAAAAAGCATCATCAGGAGCATGGAACTGAATGTGAGAACGTACCGCAACTGGAACGCGGACGAAAGCATTTTCCCCTGCACGACCTTTTTTCCGAAGAAGGCGAGCAAGAGAGTCGCCGTTCCAAAATCCGCAAGGGCTGTAAAAATCGTATAATCGCTCTGGAGAATGCCGAAGTAAGCAAACGATACGTTCCCAAGGTTCTTCGCCATGAAATTGTTGACGAGGAATGCAACCCCTTGAATCAAAAGGTTGACTGCGGAAATGAAAACTCCGATGCGAATTGTACGAAAAGCGCTCGACACGCCCTTAAAATAGTTGTTTCGCTCTCAAAAGAAACGCTTTTTTGTATTTTTGGCATTCGAAAACGCGAGAGTGGCGGAATTGGCAGACGCGCCAGACTTAGGATCTGGTACCTCGGTGTGTGGGTTCGACTCCCACCCCTCGCATCTTTTTTAACCCCGAGTTTTTCACTCATGGAGATAACATGACAGCTTCGATCAAAGAAACAAGCTCTACTACTCGCAACGTTGAAATTGCGATTCCGCAGGAAGCCCTGAAGGCTCCGTTCGAAAAGAAAGTGACGCGTTACCGCAAGGAAGTCCAGATGAAGGGTTTCCGCGCTGGTAATGTTCCGCGCAACATCATCATTAACCGTTTCGGTGAAATGATCCGTCAGGAAGTGATCGAAGAATTGATGAACTCCACCTTGAGCGAAGAACTCAAGAAGGCAAACATCATTCCGGTTTCCCGCGTGAAGGTCGAAAACTTTAAGGATGACAAGCAGGCTGACATTACGTTCACCGCTATCGTCGAAGTCGATCCGGAAATCGAAATCAAGGATTACAAGAACCTCGGCATCACGGTTCCGGCTGTTGTCGTTTCTGAAGAAGAAGTGAAGTCCGAAGTCGAACGCGTGCTCCAGATGTATTCTACCGCAGAATCCGTGGACCGCGAATCCAAGAAGGGCGACGTTGTTGTCGGTAACTACCTCGAAGTGAAGATCGACGGCGAAAACAAGGACATTCCGGAAGACCGCGAATTCCGTTCTCTCCTCGGCGAATCGGCTTCTCCGGGATTTGACGAAGGCCTCACCGGCACGAAGAAGGGTGAAACGAAGGACATCCACTTTGTGTACCCGCAGGACCACAAGGACGAACAGTACCGTGGCAAGACGGCTGACTTCAAGGTGGAAATCACCGACGTCCGCGAGATCCGCACCCCGAAGATGGACGAAGAATTCTTCAAGAAGGTTGGCGTGAAGGACGAAGCTGAACTGAAGGACAACCTCCAGACGAGCCTCCTCAACAACAAGAAGAACTCTCTCAAGAACAAGGCTGTGAACGAAGCGATCGACAAGCTCATCGAAGCGAACCCGTTCGACGTTCCGCATTCTCGCGTCATCGATCTCATCAAGTACACGCTCAAGCGTAACGCTGGCACGAACGAAGACATCGAACCGTCCGAAGAACAGCTCAAGACTCTCGAACCGGAAGCTATCCGCGAAATCAAGAAACACCGCATTCTCGAATTCATCGCTAACGCCGAAAAGCTCAAGCCGACCCAGGCTGTTGTCGACGCTCGCATCGAAGAAATCGCTAAGGCTTACGGTGTGGACGCAAAGTCCTTGAAGGACCACTTCCGCCAGTCCGGTCGTTCTGTCGCTCTCCGCGAAGAACTCCGCATTGAACTCGCTGAAGATCTGATCGTCGGCATCAAGCAGGAAGAAGAAGCCAAGTAACTTTTTAGGGGAAAATTCATGGTCATTCCAACAATCATTGAAAACACCGGTCACGGTGAACGCGCTTACGACATCTACTCGCGTCTTCTCAAGGAACGTATCATTTTCTTGGGTACGCCGATCAATGATGAAGTCGCAAATAATGTGATGGCGCAGATGATCTTCTTGGAATACGAGAATCCCGAGAAAGACATCACTTTGTACATCAACAGCCCGGGCGGCTATGTGTCGGCTGGCCTTGCTATTTACGATACGATGCAGCACATTCGCCCGAACGTGGCGACGATCTGCGTCGGCGATAGCATCTCCATGGCGGCGATTCTTCTTGCTGCGGGAACGAAGGGCAAGCGTTACGCTCTCCCGCATTCCCGCATCATGCTGCACCAGCCTTCGGGCGCGGTGACCGGTCAGTCGACCGATATCCAGGTGCATGCGAAGGAACTCGTTCGCACGCGTGAAATGCTCACGAAGATCATCGCGGAACACTCCGGTCGTTCGATCGAAGAAGTCCGTGAAAAGACCGAACGCGACTTCTTCCTCACTCCGGAAGAAGCTCTCGAATTCGGTGTCATTGATGAAATCTTCAAGCCGCACAAGGCGTAAGTGAACACAAAAGCATAAAGGCTGATTCGATGTATAAGAACGGAAAGAACCATACTCAGATTACCTGCAGTTTTTGCGGGAAGCCTGCAGAACAGGTCGCGAAGATGATTTCGGGCGCGAACGTCCACATTTGCAATGAATGTGTGTCGGCGTGCTACAATCTTCTTTTGGACGACTTTGCGAAAGAGGCTTCTAAGGCTCGTGCGGAAGCCGCTCAGGCACCGCTCCCGACCCCGAAGGAATTGAAGGGTCACCTGGATGAATTCGTCATCGGTCAAGACGATGCGAAGATGGCTCTTTCTGTGGCTGTATACAACCATTACAAGCGTTTGCGTTACCAAGACGCGAATGCTGGGAAGAAGGAAAAGGACGACGTCGAAGTGGAAAAGTCGAACCTGCTCTTCGTCGGTCCGACGGGTAGCGGTAAGACGCTCCTTGCTCAGACGCTTGCCCGATTCCTGAACGTCCCGTTCTCCATTGCAGACGCTACCGTTTTGACGGAAGCGGGATACGTCGGCGAAGATGTGGAAAACATCCTCGTCCGTCTTCTGCAGGCTGCGGATTACGATGTGGCTCGCGCGGAACGTGGCATCATCTTTATCGATGAAATCGATAAGATTGCCCGTAAGACTGCGAACCCGTCGATTACCCGCGATGTTTCCGGTGAAGGTGTCCAGCAGGGACTTTTGAAGATCCTGGAAGGCACGACGGCTCAGGTTCCGCCGAAGGGTGGACGTAAGCATCCGGAACAGAGTTTAGTACAAATTAACACGCGCAACATTCTGTTCATTTGCGGTGGCGCTTTCGAAACTCTCGACAAGATTATCGCGCACCGTGTGAACCAGGGCGGAATGGGCTTTGGCGCGGACATCCGTTCGGAAAAGGACAATTCCTTGTCGAAGCTCTTTAAGCTTCTCGAACCGGATGATTTGATTCGCTTCGGTCTTATCCCGGAACTTGTCGGCCGTTTGCCGGTCGTGGTTTCTTTGGAAGAATTGGATGCAAATGCTTTGAAGCGCATTTTGACCGAACCGAAGAACGCCATCGTGAAGCAGTATGTGAAGCTCTTCAAGATGGACGGTATCGAGCTGTCCTTTACGGACGACGGTATTTCTGAAATCGTCAACTTTACGATGGAACGCAAGACAGGTGCTCGCGGTCTCCGCTCGGTGGTGGAACGCACCCTGCAGAAAGCGATGTATGAACTGCCGGGCTCGAAGACAAAGAAGCTCGTGGTGGACGCCACGCTTGTCAAAAAAGCTCTGTCGCAAGGCGATAAGAAAAACGTCGCCTAAGGATTTTGTTTGAAAAAGTCGATCTCTGATACTGAAAATTTGCTTGAGACCGTTGCACTGGATTTGTCTCATGATTTTCCGCTGCTCCCGCTGCGTGACGCTCTTGTCACTCCGGGTTCTTCGACGCGTGTTCTCGTGGGTCGTGAAATTTCCCAGAATGCGCTCCAGGCCTCTCGCTCTTATCACGATTTGATCCTGCTCGCGTTGCAGCCGGATCCGGATAAGGAAGCGGTATCGCCAGAAGATTTGCCGCTCGTGGGCATGCTTGCTCATGTGCAGTCGGTTTCGCCGCTTCCGAACGGTTGCTGGCGCGTTCTTTTGGAAGGGGTCGTCGTGGTGGACCTTGTCCATCCGGAAAAGCTCGACGAACGCAATTATTTCTCTTCGAAGATTTCGCTTCGCCTTTATACTTCTGTTGACGAATCCCTGATGAAGCTTGTGCTTGCGGAAGGCGTTCAGCTGTTTGAACAGTATGCGGGCTTGCAGAATCTTTCGTCGGATATTGTTGCCGATGTGAAGTCGAAGGGGGAAGCCTTTGCGACTTACATGGCGATGCTTCCTTTTGTGCGCGTTTCTCCGGCCCAAAAGCAGAAGGCTTTGGAGCAGGAAACCTTGGACGGCCTTGGCCGTACCGTTAACGCCTATCTGCAGGCGGCTCTCGATGCGGAACGCGTCGTGGAGCATGTGCGTGATGACGTGCAGCAGAAGATGCAGCAGAATCAGAAGGACTGGTTCATCAGCGAACAGATCCGTATGCTGCAGAGTGAAATTTCGGACGGTGACACCGACGAAGTGGAAAAGCTTGTGCAGAAGGTGAAGGAAAAGCACTTCTCCAAGGCGATCCAGGAAAAGCTCGACGAAGAATTTGCCCGCATGCGTTTGATGCAGCCGGCAAGTCCGGAATATGCGGTGTCCCGCAACTACATCGATTGGTTCCTCGCCATTCCTTATGGCGTCTATACGGATACCGATCTCGACCTGAAGAAGGTCAAAAAGAATTTGGATTCGAAGCACTTTGGTCTCGACAAGGTCAAGGAACGTATCCTCGAATACGTCGCCGTGTTGAAGCAGACCAAGGCGGAAAACAAGGCTCCGATTATTTGCCTCGTAGGTCCTCCGGGTGTTGGCAAGACGACGCTTGTGCGTTCGATTGCGGAATCCCTCGGTCGTAACTTTGCCCGTGTGACTCTCGGCGGCGTTCAGGATGAAGCGGAAATCCGCGGTCACCGTCGCACGTATATCGGTTCCATGCCGGGCCGTTTTGTGCAGGCTTTGCGCCATGCGAAGTGCATGAACCCGGTCATTTTGCTCGATGAAATCGACAAGATGGGAAATGATTACCGTGGCGATCCGGCGAGTGCGATGCTCGAAGTTTTGGACCCGGAGCTGAACCCGGAATTTGTAGACCACTTTATGGAAGTGGGACTCGATTTTTCGAAGGTGCTGTTCATTGCGACGGCAAACTCCGAAGCGACGATTCCGGCTCCTCTCGAAGACCGTATGGAAGTGGTCCGCTTGCCGGGCTACTATCCGCATGAAAAGCTTTCGATTGCGAAGGATTACCTGGTTCCGAAGGCGCTCAAAAATTGCGGCGTGGAAAATAAGGATTCCATCGTTTTCGATGAAGATTCGATCAAGACGATTTTGCGCGAATACACCCGTGAAGCGGGCGTGCGTGAACTCGAACGCATGGTGGAAACCATCGTGCGCAAGCGTGTGAAGGAAACGCTCATGGGCAAGTCGGGTAAGCTTTCGCTCACCCCGAAGCTCGTGGAAAAGTATCTCGGCGTTCCGCGCTTTTTGAGTAACCGTTTGCCGCAGCCAGGACATTTTGGCGTCATCACGGGCCTTGCCTGGACATCGGTCGGCGGGGAAATCCTTTTGATTGAAACGAAACTGCTTTCGGGCCGTGGAAACCTGCTTTTGACGGGTAAGCTCGGCGACGTGATGAAGGAATCGGCACAGATCGCTTTGAGCCTTGTCCGCGAAAGACTTTTGCGTTTTGACATTGACCCGGCGATTGTTCGCAAGACGGATATTCACATTCACGTTCCGGAAGGCGCTGTGCCGAAGGACGGTCCTTCTGCCGGTATCGCGCTCACGCTTTCGCTGCTTTCCGCGTTTACAAAAACTCCGGTTGCGCCGGATATCGCCTTTACGGGTGAAGTGAGCCTTTCCGGTGATTTGCTCCCGATCGGCGGCTTGAACGAAAAGGCTTTGGCGGCTGTGGATGCGGGCGTAAAAACGCTCTACTTGCCGAAGCAGAATGAAAAAGATATTGTTGAATTGCCTGCGACTGCAAAGAAAGGCCTGAAGATTCATACGAAAGAACACATCGACGATTTGATTTCTATTCTTTTCCCGAAGGCCAAGAAAAAAGCGGTGCGGGCAAAGAAGGAAAAAAATGGCTGAGCGTACTTTAGAAGAAATGCGCGTCGCTTACGAAGCTCTGGAAGCTCGAATTGCAGACGCTTGCAAACAAAGTAACCGTTCAAGAGAAAGTGTTCTCTTGGTGTGGGTTTCCAAATTCCATCCGATGGAAGCTGTGGAAAATGCTCTGCAGCTCGGCGCGACGGACTTCGGTGAAAACCGTGTCCAGGAAGCGGTGGAAAAGTTCACTGTGAAGCGTCCGGGTGTCCGCTGCCATGTGATTGGCCCGGTGCAGTCGAATAAGCTTCGCCATGCGGCAACCGTTGCCGATTGCATCCATTCCATTGCCGATGTAAAGTCTGTGCAAAAGCTTGAACGCATTTGCGGCGAACTCGACAAGACTCTCGACATCTTGTTCCAGGTGAACACTTCGGAAGAAGATACGAAGAGCGGCGTTTCGATGGCGGATGCGGAACAGTTCTTGCTTTCGCTTCCGGAAGCTCCGCATTTGCGCTACAGAGGTCTGATGACCATCGGAAAGAATACGGGCGTTGCGGAAGATTCCCGCGAAGGTTTTGCTTTTTTACGCCATTTGCGCGATAAAATGCTCGCCCGTGGTGGCGCCTTTCAGAATTTTACCGAGCTTTCGATGGGAATGACCGGAGATCTCGAAGTCGCGATCGAAGAAGGCGCGACAATGATTCGCGTGGGAACGGCCCTTTTTGGCGAACGCGTTTACCCGCCCAAGATTTAGTTTTCTAGTTTTAAGGCGAAAAAGGGGCTTGGAAAAACCTAGCTCCTTCCTTTCGCGTTTTCTTTTTAATCATTGAGAAGGACATATGCCAAATCGTGTTGTTATCGGATCCCAGTGGGGTGACGAAGGAAAAGCCAAGATCGTTGATTTTCTCACGCTTGACGCAGACGTAATCGTTCGTTTCCAGGGTGGCGCAAACGCTGGCCATACCGTTGAAGTGGGCGACAAGAAGTTCGTTTTCCATTTGATCCCGTCTGGCATCATGCACGAAAACAAGCTTTGCGTGATCGGTAACGGCGTCGTTCTCGACCCGATCCAGACCTTGGCTGAAATCGAAGACCTTCACACGAAGGGCATTAAGAATCCGGAAGACCGTCTTGTGATTGCGGACAACGCTCATGTCGTTCTCCCGTATCACTCGGCTCTCGACAAGGCGAAGGAAAAGAAGGCTGGTAAGGCTGCTATCGGTACCACGGGTCGTGGCATTGGTCCGTGCTACAGCGACAAGGTGAACCGTATCGGCGTGCGCGTCGGCGACTTGATGGATGAACGCGAACTCCGTCCGCGCGTCGAAGCCATGGCTAAGGTTCACAATGAAGAATTCCGCGTCATGTATGACGTTCCGGAAATCGATCCGGAAAAGGTGATCAAGGATTACCTCGAACTCGGCCAGAAGATCAAGCCGTTCGTCCGTGATGTGAGCGCTGTCCTTCACCAGGCTTTGAAGGAAGGCAAGCGTTTGATTTTTGAAGGTGCCCAGGGCACGATTCTCGACGTCGACCAGGGTACGTACCCGTATGTGACTTCGAGCAACACGGTCGCTGGCTATGCGAGCTGCGGTGCCGGTGTCGGCCCGACGGCTATCGACCAGGTTGTCGGCGTGGTCAAGGCTTATACGACCCGCGTGGGTAACGGTCCGTTCCCGACGGAACTCTTGGACGAAACGGGCGACAATCTTCGCAAGCTCGGCAACGAATACGGTGCTACCACCGGTCGTAACCGTCGTTGCGGTTGGTTCGACGCTCCGGTTGTTCGCAAGGCTGCTCTCGTGAACGGTTTGACCCACCTCGCCATTACGAAGCTTGACGTTCTCGACACGTTCGACGAAATCAAGGTTTGCACGCATTATGAATGCGACGGTGAAAAGATCGATATCTTCCCGAACCAGCTTTCCAAGGTCGGTCGTTGCAAGCCGGTCTATGAAGTGCTCCCGGGTTGGAAGCAGGATACGACGAAGTGCAAGAGCTGGGACGAACTCCCGGAAAATGCGAAGAAGTATCTTGAAGAGATGGCGAAGCTCGTCGGTGTGAAGATCGGTATGATTTCGATCGGCGCACATCGTGACGAAAGCATCATCATCGATCTCAAGTAATTCGATTAGGAGGAAGTTTATGGCGGACGAAAACAGCATTGAACTTCTGAAGGGAGTCGATCTCTTTTCGGAACTTTCGGAAGATCAATTGTCTCAGTTGGCGTCGCTCGTCATTACGAATGAGTACGGGCGCGATGAAACGATCATCTTGGAAAAAGATGAATCGACGCGTGCGCTGTTCCTCATTGCGGATGGCGAAGTTAAAGTCTATGTGACGGGTACCGATGGAAAGGAAACGATCCTGACGCTCCTGTCGCGTGGCGACTCTTTTGGTGAAATGTCTTTGATCGACGGCGAACCGAGGTCCGCTTCCGTCAAGGCTGTCCAACCGACCAAAGTGCTGATCATTCGCCGTGAACATTTCCTGGAACTTTTGAAAACGACGCCGGAACTTGCGACGGGCTTGCTCGTGCAGATGAGCCGTCGTCTTCGCAATGCCAATCGCCAGATCGGTTCCCTTGCGACGATGTCTGTTTATGGACGCGTGGCAGGAACGATCTTGAGCTTGATGGAAGATCGCGGTGTCCGTATTCACGGTCGCAACGGTGAAATGGTCACGGTGATCCGTAACCGTCCGACGCAGCAGCAGTTTGCGGAAATGTCCGGTACGACGCGTGAAACGGTGAGCCGTGTTTTCTCCACGCTTTCCCGCAACGGAACGATTTCGCTGATGGGCAAGGACCTCGTGATTTCGGAAGAAAGCAAACTTCACGATTTGAACCCGAAGGACTAGTATGGCCGATCAGCCGGGCAAAGAAAATCTCATTCACCGCATTCTTCGGACGAAGCCTTGGGCTTATGCACTACTCCTGTTGGTAGTCGTGCTTATTTTGTGCGCAATCGTTTTCGATAAGATTGCGATGCCGATTGTGGCACGCGCCCATGTCGAAGAAAAGACCGTCCCGGCGCTGGAAGGCTTAGACAGTCTCACCGCCATTCAGAAGGCGACGGAAGCGGGCTTTAACGTTCTCTTTGCCAAGGAACGTGAATACAGCAAGACCTACGACATGGATCTTGTGATGCGTCAGAATCCGCTGGCTGATCAAAAGTCGAAGCCGGGTCGCACCATCCATTTGACGATTTCCGATGGCTTGCATCAGTTTACCGTGCCGGATCTGTTTGACAAGAACGGCTCGGAAGCGGTGGCGGCGATTGAAAAGGCCGGTTTGAATATGGGCCTGACGTTTACCATGCCGCATACGAATGTCAAGAAGGGCAAAGTTGTTCGCACGAATCCGTCGGAAGGTTCCTTGGTGCACAAGGGCGATACGGTGGACGTGTTCCTTTCTTCGGGCCCGGATGGGGCGAAGGTGGAAATGCCGGAAGTCGTGGGAACTCGTTTGACGGTCGCTCTTGCGAACTTGCGCTCGGCTGGTTTTATTATTGGCAAGACGGAACGTCGTAAAAATTCCGGCGAACAGTCCGGTCAGGTTTTGAAGCAGGATCCGGCTGCGGGTTCTGTTCTTTCGGCGGGCTCCCGTGTAAATCTTGTCGTTGCTGAATAAGGGGAATTCATGCGTCTGAAGCTTCTTGCATTTTTTTTGCTGAGCTTAGCACTCGTCGCCTGTAGCGGTTCGAAACAGGTCGTGGTGCAACAGGCGCCTGCGAATTCGACACCGGAAGAAGCGAAGAAATCGCGCTACCCGGTGCAGATGGACAGTGCGGAACTTTTGCGTTTGCAGATTGCGCACAGTTCTTATTTGCGCGCTCTTGCGTTACAGACCCAAGGGGAATATGCGCTTGCGGAACAGTTCATGCAGCATGCGTATGAATCCGATCCGGAAAACCGTTATTTGGCATTCTCTGTTTTGGAATTGATGGAAATGCGCGGCGGTTCTGCGGAAGCGGCCGCCTTGGCAGAAAAAGCCAAAAATTTGAAGGGCAAGCAGACGAGCAATCAGTATGCGCTTTTAGGACGCGTGTACAGCGAACAGTCGAACTTGGACAGCGCACTTTTCTATTACAAGAAAGCGGTCGATTCAAGCGATCAGAATCTTCACGCCGCATACGAATATTCTTTGCTGCTTGAAATTGTCCATAATTATGACGAACTGATCCGCGTTTATGGAATTCTCCTTCCGCAGATCGGATATCCGCAGTCGATGCTCGAACGGCAGATTTCTTTGCTGGCGAACGCGAAAAAGGATTCGGCTTTGGCGGATCTGTTCGGCGAAGTTTATGACGCCCGCGGCGACCGTATCTTTTTGGAAAATCAGATCCGGTTGCTTTTTGGCATGAAGCGCTTTGAGGAAGCGGTGGACCGTGTGAATGAATTCCGCGCGGATACGACTTTTGCAGATGACTCCCTTTCGATCGCCTTTTTGACGGCAGCCTATGTCGGACTCAATCAGGATTCCGTGGTGGTGGATTCCTTGAAGGAAATCTACAAGCGTCACCCGGATAGGCATCACGTTTTGATGAACCTTGCCCTGCTCGAAACAAAGCTTGAAAAGAAGGACCAGGCTTTGGTCCACTGGAAGCGCCTTTCGACGACGGATAAGTATGCGGCTACGGCTTTTGGCATGCTCAGCGCTTACGCGATGGAAGAAAAGGATTCCGTCAAGGCTTTGGAATATTTGGAAAAGGCTTATGAACATGAGCCGATCGCTTACCGCAACGCGTTGCTTGTGCGCTATGCGAATGCAAGAGCGTATCAGAAGGCTTACAAGGTTTTGGACAAGGCTTTGCTTCCGAATCCGAAGCTCGATACGCTTCGCGCCAAGGTGCAGGAATCGGGCGACTTGGAAGAACTTCGCAAGTTCGATGCCGCAGCAACTCTCGATGTGGCGAACGTGCATTATGAATACGGCACCTTCTTGCAGATGAATGCGGAAGAATTGGAACGTGCTCCGACGACGCCCGAAAAGCTGGACCAGGCAAAGGCTTGCCGTAAAAAAGCGGACGATCATTATTTGGAAGCGGCAAAGATCGGCGGGGAATCGCAGAATTTGCTCTTTGCCTATGGCTCGAATCTTTTGATGTTCAACCAGATCGATTCCGCGATCGTCGTCTTTAAGAAGATTTTTGAAAAGTATCCGCAGGATGCGATGTCGAAGAATCACTTGGGCTATTACCTGGTGGACTTGAACCGCAACGCCGAAGAATTGAAGTGGGGAAGTTCCCTGATCGATGAAGCGTTGAAACTGGATCCGTCGAATGTGGCTTATAAGGATTCGAAAGGCTGGGCTCTGTATCGCCAGGGCAAGTATCCGGAAGCGTTGATGATGATGGAACAGGTGGAAGCGGCGGAAGATTCGCTGAAGGAAATGTTCTACCAGGATACTTCGATCTATGCGCACTTGGCCGCCATCTGTCAGGCGCTTTCTTTGAATAAGCGTGCTTTGGATTATTACCAGCGCGTTTTGAATGTCGATCCGAAAAATGAAAATGCGAAGAAGCAGATTGAAGTTTTGAAACAGGCGATTCAAAAATCCGAAGAAAAAGAGCCTGTGGAAAAACCTGCCGAAGGCGCAAAAGCAGAACCTGCGAACGAACCCGCCAAGGCTCCTGCCGCAGAAAAGGATTCCGGTAAAACGCCTTGAAAAAGTTCTTCCCTTTACTCGCGATCTTCGCTCTTACTTGGATGTTTATCGGTTGCGGACCGCGTTTGGCAAAGGGACCCGCGGAGTCTTTGGAAGTGCTCCCGCCGGATAGTCTCAAGGCGAAATTCTCGATTGAAGTGAACGATTCCGTGGAAGGCTCGCATACGCTTTCGGGCGTTTTGTTTGCGGTGCCGTACAAGCGTTATCGCATGGAATTTTCGGGCCCGATGGGGGTGGGTGTCGCGTCTGTACTGTGGAGCGATACGGGTTGGACGTTGACCGTTTCGACGCAAAAGACTTATGCGGTCGGCAAGGGCTATGTGCTCGGCGGATTTGCGGGAATTCCGGTGTTTGATATTCACCAGATTGCGGCTTTCTTTTGGGGCGAAACTTTGCCCCACGGCGGAACGATCGATTCGACGCGGGATTCTTTAGCGTATCGGAAGATTTATGGGACAAATGCCTTCGGGATTCCCTTTGTGGCGACGCGGAATGCGGACGGTCGCATTGTGGAACTTTCTCAAGGAGCGGAACGCTTGGAATTTGTCGATTATGCGGAATTTGGAACTCTCGTGGCGCCTGCGGAAACGCGGGCTTATCGCGGGGGCGAAAATGTGCTTACCATTCGCATTAAAAAGGTTCAAACGGATGCGGAATGGGGGAGCGGTACGTGGCGCCTGCCGGTTCCTGAGAACTATCAACTTTTGAAAGATTAGGATTTTGTAGTTTTTGAATATGAGACGTCTTTTCTTTTTCGCCTGGCTCGCTCTTTTCGCGTCTTCCTTTGCGGTGGACACGCTTGAAATCTTTGCGCTGCGCGTGCAGTTCTTGCAGGAATCCCCGGATAATTCCCTGACGACGGGAACGGGCCGTTTTGATTCGGACAGTGATACTTCCAATGCGAACTACAGCTTGGATCCGAGCGGTCACCGTGCAAGTGCTGCGTACTGGCAAAAGCATTTTGATTTTGCGAATAATTATTACAAGGCGGTGAGCAACGGAAACCTGGTCATCAAGACTCGCATCTTTCCGAGTGGAGAACCTTATACCGTTGATCATTACATTATCGATTACAACCGTACCGCGAAAAAGAAAGGCGAAAAAACCGCGGAATTCGACGAAGCCCGTAGCCGTGACTACATGAATTTTATTTGGGACGCGGTGACCGAAGCGAACCAGTCGAAGGATACGCTGGATAACCCGTTTATCGTTCCGCAGTCCAAGAATTCGAATACCAAGCGCGCCTTTATGATTATCCATGCGGGTGCGAGCCGTTTGCTCGACGGCGGAAGTATGGGGACGAACAATGCGGATACCCAGGGCGACTTTATGGACGTCTATGTGACGCAGGATTTTTGGAGCTATCTCGATTCGACGGATACGACTCGAAACTGTGCCAAGGATTTGAAGGGCATGATCGTTCCGAATGCGACTTTCGATACGTTGAAGACGATCATGGTGACGAGCGAAACCGCTTCGCAGGACGGTTTGAACTGGGGCATCAACGGAACGATTGTTTATCAGATCGGTCGAGAACTCGGCATGCCGAACACTTATGATGTGGTGCAGGGCATTTCCCGTTTGGGTTATTTTGATGTGATGGACTTTGCGGGCTACAATGCGGGCAACGGCTTTTTCCCGGTTTTGCCGTCTGCATGGGTGCGCTCTTATATGGGCTGGGCAAAGCCTGTGACGGTTTATCCGCCGAGCTCGGGTTCGATTACGAAGGATCTTGTGGCGGCGGGTTCTGGAAATGGGACGGAAGTGGTAAAGGTGCCGCTTTCTTCGAATGAATACCTTTTGATTGAAAACCGGGAACGTTCGCTTGGCGATTCGGCAAAGATTGCGGTTTCGTATGTGCCGGCTTCAGATGTAGCGGCGGAAGAAGATTATGAAATTGTGACCAAGGTTTACCCGGTCGATAGTCTGCACGTGGCTTTTGAAGACAGCACTTGCGATTCGAAGGGAAAGAATTGCGTGAAGAACAAGAAGAAGCTGAACGGTGTAATCGTAAACCTTTCTTCTTTTGATGCGGGGCTCCCTTCGAGCGGTGTTGCTGTGTGGAAGGTGAACGATTGGTATTTGAGAGAAGGCTTGCCCTACGGCGTTGCGAACTTCTGGGGCGGCGATACGGTGCGCGATCACCAGTACGGCATTATGCTTGCCGAGGCGGACGGCATTCTTTCGATTGGTAAAACTTTTAAGAATGCTCTCGGTCAGGACACCTACGATTACGGTTCCGGTTCGGACTTGATTCCGCATGTACGAAAGGGTGAAGATTCGCCGAAGGATACGGTCTGGTCGATTAAACCTTCGGGCTACGGCAATACAGCGACGACTACAGGCGGCTATACGGGCATTACCGTGACGGCGAAAAAGGCGAAGGAATATCACACGGAAAAAACGGCGAATGCCTTTATGGGCGATAGTGTGGTGAACTTTGCCGCCGCTTCGATTCCGGTGACGATTTCCTGGGCTTCGAATTCTTTGATTTCCGGTTCCGAGTTCCCGAAGAATGTCGGTTTGAATGCGGCGGTACGTGGCGCGGTGGCGCTGGATTATCCGGAAGGCATGTCGGTCGGCGATGGCGAAAAGTTGATCGTCTTTGGGGCGGCGGATGGAACGCTCCAGGTGATGAGCGCTTCGGGTAACGCTCTGATGGAAAGCGATACGACGGTCAAGACTTCGATCCTTTCGAATGCGGATTCGACGGAAACGGTTTCGCTCTACCGCTTGGGAAGCTCTTACGGAAAGCTCATCGGCATGGCTGCGGTCAAGGATTCCGTGTTCAGCTTGCATCAAAAGAAAGGTCTTGTTCGCACCGTGCTGTCTTCTGCAATCGATCAGGTACAGTATGACCGCGAACTCGCTTCGATGACGGCGCCTGTGATTGGCCCGATGATTCGGAACGGTTACGTTTATGTTGCAGACTCGAATAAGCTTTATCGTTTGAAGACTTCGAACCTTGCGAAGGTGGAAACCTTTAACTTACCGGAAAATTTGATTCCGCAGGATATGGCACTTTGCCCGGACGGCGAATCGGACAACATCGCCATCGTCGGCAAGGACGCTGCAATGGCTCTGTACAAGGGCGACGAAGGCCGTGTGCAAAAGCTCGCCTCTCCGAAGATAACGAACAAGAATTTAATCAGCGTGAAAAAGCAGAGCTTCCGCGTCGCCTGCTCGGATTTTGACCGCGACGGTAGTTCCGAAATGTTTGTGCTCGGCAGTCGCGGTTATGCGACGATGGTCCGTGCGAATGATTCTGCGACGGTAATCTTTGCTCCGCGTTCTTTTAAGCGTGGAAACGATGGAAAAAACGCTCTGGATGAAGAAACCTCTCCGATTGCCATCGGCGACGTGAACGGCGACGGCTATCCGGATGCGGTCTTTGTCGGTTACAATTTGGTTTATGCGATTGACCGTTCGGGCGTCGTGATTTCGGGATTCCCGGCGACGGTGACGAAAAACTTGCCGGAATATTCCTTCCTTTCGGATCCGTTGTTGATGGATGTGACGGGGGATTCGCTCCCGGAAATTCTCATTGGAACGAACGGCGGTATGCTGATGGCGTTTAATTCCAAGGGAAAGGCGGTGACGGATGGTTTCCCGATTTCGGCGGGCAACTTTGAATACGGCGAAACGGTTTACCCGATGACGTTCTTTGTGGACAAGGCGATTGATTCCCTTTCGACTCCGCAGGTTTATGCGTTCCAACGTCATTCCGCTTCGGGGTACAATTTGGCAAAGGCTTCGACGGATGCGGATGTGATGGCGAGATCCTGGAACATTCCGGGCGCAGGCTATGAACGTTTGAATTACTTTGACGCTTCGAAACTTCCGGAACCTGCGGCAAGCGATTCCGTGGAAAGCATTGAAGAATTCTTTGTGTATCCGAATCCGGTGCGCGGAGGCGTCGCGAATGTGCGTTATACGCTCGGCATGAATGCGAAGTCAACAACGCTTGAATTCTACGACATCACGGGACTTTGCGTCTTTTCGAAAAAGCTCGGTGCCGCAAACAAAGGCGCAAACCAGACGGACCATTTGGACATTTCCCGCTTGGGCAGTGACGTTTACACGGTGCGTTTGAAGGTGAAGTTCACCTCGGGCAAGAAGAAAGAAAAGTTCTACCGCGTCGGCGTTGTTCGCTAATGGAGAAGCGTGATGCGTCATTGGAAATTTAAAATCGCCGCCCTCGCTTTTGCGGGAATGCTTGGCGCCTGTTCTTCTCCGACGAACGGGGAAACGGGCGGCTTGGACTGCCCGGAATGCGCTGTCAAAACGAGTTCCGCTTCGTACGCGAGTTCTTCCTCGACGGAAGTTTCTTCGGCTTCGAAAACGTCGTCGAGCTCGGTAACGCTTTCCGTTTCTTGGATTGAAACTTCTGCATTTTCGATTTCGCAAACGGAAATTACCCAAGCCGATTATGAAGCTTTGATGGGAACGCTTCCGGCGCAGATGACGAAAGCGGTGGGCGATTCTTTTCCGGTTTCGAACGTGAGCTGGTATGATGCTGTTCTTTTTGCAAACGCGCTGTCCAAGGTTTTAGGGCTTGATACGGCGTATTCTTACACCTCTGTGGGAGCAGGAAATAAAATAGCTGGAGTGCAAATCGATTTGGAAGCGAATGCCGTTCGACTCCCGACAAAAGCGGAGTGGAAGGTGGCGGCTCGTGCAGGCTCTTCGGATACTTATTACTGGGGCACGGCGAAAGCTTCGGATTATGCACAGTACAACAATCTGACGGATACGTATCAGGTCGTGGCGCAAAAATTGCCGAACGCCTGGGGACTTTATGACGTTGCCGGAAACGTTGCCGAGTGGACAAGCGACACGGCTCTTTGCGGCGGAAATTGGACGTCGGTCGCGAAGGAAATCGCTTTGGACGCTTACGAAAATCATCTTCCGGATTACGCTTCAACAACGACTGGCATCCGTGTTATTCTCATTTCAAAGAACGAACCATGATCACTTTTTCTAACGCTCTTCGGGAATCGATGCCGAAGACTCTTTCGAGCCTTCCGCTTCTTTCGATTCCCATTTTGGACTATAAAGATGAACTCGCGGTGAAGAACAAAGCCTTTGCCTTGTTCTGCGAAAAGAACGGTTTGCCGTCTCCGGAAGAAGTGATTGCAAGTCCGATGTCGCGTTCTTACCGTACAACGACCAAGCGTCGCGCCATTTTTGAAAACGGGGAATTCTCCTTGGTCTTTGGCGAAGACGATGACCGCTCGGAATACGCGGAGCCTCTTGAACCAGAAGAGCATCTCGCGATTTACAAGCTCGTCGAAGGCTACTTGAAAAAGCCCGTATTCAAGGCTCTTGCCGAAGCGATGAACTGGCTCATCATTCGAGGCTCTTACAAGCGTCGCACGGTCATTTTTAATGTGAACGAAATGAACGCTTCCGTGGTGCGCAAGCTGAAGCTCATGGGCGAACATTTGACCGCTTCGAATCTCGGCATTTTTTCTGCCCACGTTTATTTTGACCCGACCCGTTCCGACTACTATCTGGAAGCTCAGCGCCCGACGAATGCGCTTGCGTTCAAAACGCTTTACGGCCCCAAGGATCTTTCGCTTGACCTCGGCGATATCCGTTTGAAGTATCCGGTCACAGGCTTTAGCCAGATCAACGAATCGCAGATTCCGAATCTGCTTTCGAAGGCAAAAGAACTTTTGCGGCCGAATGCGGAAGAGCACATGCTCGATCTCTACTGCGGTTATGGACTTTTCTCTCTCGGCATCGGCAAAGAGGCGAAGTCTACTTTTGGCGTGGAATGGGAAGGTCCTTCGATTGAATACGCAAAGAACAGTGCACGCTTCTTGAAGCGAATGAATGCGAAGTTCCTCGCGGGAAAAATCGACGGCGAATTTGTGGAAAAGAGAATTCCGAAGTTCCGCGAACCGGAAGTTGTTTTGCTGGACCCGCCGCGTAAAGGTGTGGAACAGGGCGTGATTCCGGCGCTTGCAAAAAGAAATCCGAAGCGCGTTCTGCATGTGTTCTGCGGTACGGATGAAATTCCACGCTCCGTGAACCAGTGGCGCATTGCCCATTACCAAGTTTCGAAAATTCAACCGTTGGATCTTTTCCCGGGAACTCCTCACCTGGAAACGATGATCCTTTTTGAAAAGGTTTCCAAATGAATGTTTACGAATCGATTCTGACCCGTCGCAGCACCCGCCGTTACAAACAGATTCCGGTGGAACTCGACAAGGTGCAAAAAGTCATTGAAGCGGGCCGCTTTGCGCCGAGCGGTGGAAATAACCAGTCCGCACATTTTTTTGCGATCCTCAAAAAGGATGTGATTCAAAAGCTCGTGGCTCTGGTGGAAAAAGCCTTTGCCAAAATGGAAGTGACGGAAGGCATGTACAAGAGCCTGCGCAATTCGATTTTGCAGTCGAAAAAAGGCGGCTACGTTTTTTGCTATGATGCTCCGGTTTTGATCGTTGTTGCGAATCAAAAGGATTACGGCAACAACATGGCGGATACCGCTTGTGCAATTCAGAATATGATGCTCGAAGCGAATGAACTTGACCTGGGAAGCTGTTGGATCAATCAGCTTCGCTGGCTGAATGAAGATCCGGATTTGGTCGCTTATTTGCAGGAACTCGGCATGCACGAAGACGAACGCGTTTACGCTTCGGTGATTATCGGATACCCGGAAACGGAAGACGGTTTACCGCTTCGCAAAGCCTTGGACCGTCAGGGCAATGAAGTGACCTGGATTTACTAAAAAACGCTTTTTACACGCTATTTCGATCGTTTAACGGCTAGCCAAATGGCTAGCCGTGTAAATTTTAAAAGAAGTTGAAGGGGTTGCGCCTCTTCTTTCTTCCGTATTGCTTACGATTTTTGACTTTTAGTGTGTAAAAATTTATGTTTGAACTAGATATGTCAGCGATAGATAAATTGTTCGATTACGACGATTACCGCCGTTTTCTGCAAGATTATTTTGACGAGCAGAAGAAGATGCGCGCCGTTTTTTCGCATCGCTTTTTTGCGGCCAAGGCGGGGTTCAGTTCTTCGTCCTATTGCTTGAACGTAATCCGCGGACGTTTTAATCTGACGCCAAAGTCCATTGAAAAGATGACAAAGGCGATGGGTCTTGACAATCGCCAGTCCAAATATTTTTCTGCTCTGGTGGAATACAATCAGGCAAAGCGCAGTGAAGAGCGCGAAAGCGCATGGGATGAAATCATCCAGATCCGTTCGCAGAGTGAATTTGCACACGTTTCCCACGATCAGAAGGAATATTTTTCCAAGTGGTATTATCCGGTTTTGCGCGAATTGGTGGTGCATCCGGATTTTGACGGCGACATGATGCACCTCGCGCGGTCCGTGGAACCTTCGATTTCGACGGAAGAGGCTCGTGCGGCTGTTGAAAACATGCTTCGCTGGGGGCTCATTCAAAAGGATAAATCCGGAAAGTACAAGAGTACCGCTTTGATGCTCGACGCGAAACAGGTCGCTCCGATGGACTTGCGTCAGATTCGCCGGGAATATGTGCAGCACGCAATCGGCTCCATTGAAACAAAGAAGCCTTTTGAACGCTTTGCAACTTTTACCACGCTCGCGATGAGTGAAAAATCCTATGATTATGCGGTAAAAGTTTTGGAAGAAGCGCGTCAGAAAATCATCGCGAAGGCGTCGGACGATCCAGTGGTCGATAAGGTTTACGAGATGATGGTTGTTGCTTTTCCGATGAGCAAAAAATTAGAGAAGGAGACGAAAAATGAAGCTGAGTAAGAATGGCTTTGTTAGTTTGTTCGTGATCCTTTGCGGTGTTTGGGTGGGTTGTAGTGACGATCACCGGAATGCAGGTGGCGTGACGGATATCGGAAATTCGATTGCGGGCACGGTGACGCTTGCGGACGGTGTGACGCCGGCGGTTGCGGCTCGTGTGGTTGCCTATGCGGACTCCTGGGAAAGCTCGGGAATTTCGGACTCGCTTGAAACTGTGACGGATAGTCTTGGCCGTTTTGAATTCGACGATGTGCCTAGTGAAATGCAGGTGTTGTACGTGTCGAAGGATGCAGAAAACTATCTTGCACGATCCGTGAAGGATTCGGTGAATTACATTCTGGGCGAGTCCAAGCCTTTGACGGGCTCGATTGCGGAGCAGACGACGGGCAAGGTGCGCATTGTCGGTACGAGTTTAGAAGCTTCTTTGGACTTGAACGGGAACTTCTCTTTTGATGCGGTGCCGTATGGGGAACTTTCGCTTGTCTATGTGAAGAATGGAACTCCGCAAGCGCATTATGAATTTGCCTCTTCGGAATCGGATTCGGCAGAAATTCTTCTTCCGCAGCTCGAAGTTTCGGAGGACGGAGATTCTGTACTCGTGATTTCAGATGTGCCAGAAGATTCTTCCCAAAATGCGAGTTCGGATTCTTTGACCGAAATGACTGTGGAACTTTTGAGCGCTCCGACGGAAACGCTTTACGGCTTTGTGCTGCCGGTGAAGTTCAACGATAAAATTGATTTTGAAAAATTCTCGGATCCGGATTTGTTCCAGGTGCTTTCGGAAGAAGGCGTGGAATTGAATTTTGAAGTTGACTATTGGACGCCTTCGGCTTCGCAGGGGGTGCTGTGGGTGCGCCTGGATTCTTTGCCGGCGGGAACGCAACAGGTGAAGTTTTCGCTTGCGCTTCGCGAAAAGGCTTTAGCTCCGCAGGGGGCCTTCCTTGAAGCGGATTCGGTGATGGCGAGTTTGCACATGAACGGCGATGCGGCGATTCATGCGGCGACGGATTCGGATGCGGCTTACGGTGTCATCGGTTATGGTGCGACGCTTTCGGCGGGGCAGTACATTTCTCTGGATTCGATCAATCCGTGTTCGGGCGACTTTACGCTTTCTCTTTGGGCACTCTGGAATGGCGATAACGGCAATCACCAGATTTTGTTTGCCAAACGGGCTTCTTGGGCGGACTCGACCCTTTTCCAGTGGTACTTTGAAACGAACTCCGATGTGTTTGCTGTATACGATGTTCTGCACTGGGATTCCTTGCCGGGAGTTTCTTTGACTGCGGATTCGGCGAAGTGGAAAATGCTCAGCCTCGTTTCGAAGAATGATTCCATTTCGATGTTCGTCAACGGAAAACGCGTGAGCGATCCGATCGCCTTTCAGCTGCGCGAAGTGGATATGGTTCTTCCGTTCCGCGTGGGCGGTAATGATGTGGAAGAGGAAACGTGGAACGGTTCGCTCGATGAGGTCCGAGTGGTGACCAAGGCTCGGTCTGCGGAATGGCTGCGCATGGAGTATGAAACCCAGTCCGCGGCGAAGAATTTACCGGATTGATTTCTCTTGTTTAAAACGAAAAGCGGTTCCTTGAGGGGAACCGCTTTTCTGTTTTGACTTAGGAAAGAAGATTATTCGTACTTGATGACCTGAGCCGGGCAGCCTTCTGCCGCGTTCTTGATGTCTTCTTCGTACTTGTTGAAGTCCGCGTCTTCGTTCACCTTCATCTTTTCAGGGACGGAGAACACTGCGTCGCAGACACCTTCGCAGGCGCCGCAGCAGATGCATTCGCTGACGGATTCATCGAGCCAAACCTTTTTAATTGCCATAGATCTTGCCTCTGGTTATGAATGGTCTAAAACGACGAATTTTAGCCCATTCGGGTGGTAGTTTCTTTGAATATAATAATTCTTGACAGGAAAAGATGCGAAAATTGTCAAAAATCCGCCGTAAAGAAAAGTGCCTTTTGATGCTCCGCATTTAAAATATAAGGTGCAAAACTACGGGATTAATAAATAAATTTGTTCCCAAATTCACAAAGAGGTACACAGAGAAATGAAAAAAGTCGTCGTTAAAATCGGTGGCAGTCTCGCAATCGACGAGGCCAAGCTCCTGGATTTTACTCGCGCAATCGCTAAGCTCTCTGCCCAGGGATTCCAGGTGGCTGTGGTGCATGGCGGTGGTAAGGATATCAACGAGAATATTGCGCTTCTTTCCGAAGAACCGCGATTTATCGAAGGTCTGCGAGTGACGACTCCGAGCATCATGAAGATGGTCGAAATGACTCTCTCCGGCCACGTGAACAAAAAGCTCGTCCGCATGCTCGAAAACGAAGGTGCATCTGCTATCGGCATTTCCGGTGTGGATGGCAAGCTCTTCGAAGCGAAGAAGCGTGAAGGCGGCGTGGACCTGGGCCAGGTCGGTAACATTGCAAAGGTCAATCCGAAGATTGTGACGGACCTTTGGACCGCTGGCTGGACACCTGTTGTAAGCCCGATTTCCATCGGCGAAGGCGTCGCTTGGAACGTGAACGCGGATACTGCCGCGTCGGAACTCGCCATTGCGCTCCAGGCAGACAAGTTCCTTCTTGTGAGCGATGTTCCGGGCGTTCTCGACAAGGAAAAGAATCTCGTTTCGAGCCTTGATGAAGCCAAGGTAGAAGCTCTGATCGCCGATGGTACGATCAGTGGCGGTATGATCCCGAAGGTGAAGGAAAGCATCAAGGCAATCAAGCTCGGACTCGGTGAAATCCACATTCTCGGATGGAAGGATGCGGATACGTTTGTGAAACAAATTCAGGGAGAATTGAACTATGGCACAATCCTTCGCTAATCTTTTGGAACAGGATAAGGCGACCATCGCTCCGCTTTACGGCAAGGTCGATATCAATTTTGTGAAGGGCGAAGGCTCTTATCTGTTTGACGACAAGGGTGACAAGTATCTGGACTTCGTCGCGGGCATTGCCGTGAACGGTCTCGGTCACCAGAACGCAGGCATCAAGGCTGCGATCATCGAACAGTTGAACCATTTCAACCACATCAGCAACCTTTACCCGAACTACCCGCAGATCGCTCTCGGCAAGAAGCTCTTGGAAGTCACGGGCTTCGACAAGGCTTTCTTCTGCAACTCCGGTACGGAAGCAAACGAAGGTTGCATCAAGTTCGCCCGTAAGTATTTCAATCGCAAGGGTGAAGCGCATCGCCAGAAGATCGTGACCTTCATCAACAGCTTCCATGGTCGTACTTTTGCCGCTCTTTCTGCAACGGGTCAGCCTTCCATTCGTGAAGGTTTCGGTTCGATGCCGGGTGACTTTGTACATGTCCCTTGGAACGATGTGGATGCTCTCAAGAAAGAAATCGACGGCAACTCCTGCGCGATCATGCTCGAAAGCCTTGCTGCCGAAGGCGGCGTGATGACCCTTTCGAAGGAAATGGTCGAAACGATCAACAGCCTGCAGAAGGAATTCGGCGTCCTCGTGATTCTCGATGAAGTGCAGGCTGGTATGGGCCGTCTCGGCACGTTCCTCGGTTTTGAAAAGTACGGTCTGCAGCCGGATCTCGTTTCTTTGGCAAAGGGCATCGGCGGCGGTCTTCCGCTCGGCGCAGTTCTTCTGCGTCAGAAGATTGCCGATCAGCTGAAGCCAGGTGATCACGGTACAACGTTCGGCGGTAACCCGATCGCTTGCGCAGCGGGCCTTTCCGTTGTGGAACAGATTGCAGACAAGTCCATGTTGAAGAATGTGGAAGATCGTTCCGCGGAACTCCGCGCAGGTCTTTCGGAGCTTGCTGAAAAGTACGCTTCGATTCTCGCGGTTCGTGGCGAAGGCTTGATCCTCGGTCTCGCTTTGGACGAAAAGCTTCCGGTGGGTAACGTGATTACCGCTGCCCGCGAAGAAAAACTCATGGTGCTTTCTGCCAAGGGTAACGTTCTTCGTATGCTTCCGCCGCTGAACATTTCGGCTGCTGAAGTGAAGGAAGCTTTGACGAAGCTCGACGCTGCATTTGCCAAGGTTTCGAAGTAAAGCTTTTAGAAATGCAAAAAGAAAGGCCCGTTCGTTTGAACGGGCTTTTTCTTTTGTAAACGGAATGGCTTACTGCTTGTTCGTTGGAGCCTGGCGAGCGATCGGAGTCAGTTCGCCGTGCTTGCGGAACAGGTGCTTGATGAGCGTGTTGAAGCCGCGGAAAACGCGATAGCGTTCTCTCGGATTCTTGATCGCCATGATGCCCTGACGGATGATGTAACTCGGACGCAAATAGAATTCGCGGCGAGCCTTGTCGCAGAAGTCCACGAGTGCCTGGCTTGAAAGTCCCGGGCGCTTGATCGTGGTGCGATGGAATCCGTCCTTGTCGAGCCACTGGTTGTAATCGGTGCTTTCGAGGGCGCCGCTTGCGACCGCTTCCTTGTAAGCTTCGGTTCCCGGATAAGCCATGATCGGGTAGAACTGGGCTGTATTCGGGTTCAGCTTTTTCGCGTAGTCCAAGGTCATGCGGAGAGTTTCCGGGGTGTCGCCCAGGTTGCCGACCATGAAGCATCCGTGTACCAGGAAACCTGCCTTGCGGGCGTCCTTGGTGAATTGGATGGCGCGGTCGGTGCTCTTCACTCCCTTGTGAATATTCTTCAAAACATCCGGGCTAGCGCTTTCGAAGCCGACGCACATTTCGCGGCCACCGGCCTTGTGCATCAGCTGGAGAAGTTCGAGCGGAACGTCGGCACGGGCATTGCAGCTCCAGGTGATCTTCAGTCCGCGGCGGAGAATTTCTTCGCAGATTTCCTTCACATGGCGATGGCTTGCGGTGAACGTATCGTCTTCAAAGAAGACTTCGCCCAGGTCTTCAAAATGTTCCTTGATGTATTCGAGTTCGTCGACGACATCCTTCGGATCGCGCATACGGAAAACGTGACCGTTCAACGTCTGCGGAATGACGCAGTAGCTGCAGCGGTTCGGGCATCCGCGTCCGGAAAGAATCACGATCAGCGGGTTCAGGTTTGCGCCGTAGAAGTAACGCTTGTAGCAAGAATACAGATGTTTGTAATAAGTCTTGCTGACCCACGGGATTTCGTTCAGGTTCGCAATCTTCGGGCCTTCTGGCTGGAAGTCCACGCCGCCTTCCGGTGTGCGGTAGGCGAGACCTGCGATGTCCGACGGACGTGCGATTTCGCCGCGGAGGAGCCTGACCAGGTTGCGGCAGGTGTAGTCCGCTTCGCCGATGATGACGTAGTCGAGGTTCGGTTCCATCTGCATGCATTCGAGCGGTTCGGCTGTTGCATGCGTTCCCATGATGGCGGTCGGAACGTTGAACATGACCTTGAGCGTCTTGATCACGGAAAGGTCGTTGATGATACTCGGAGTGCTGGTGCTCGCAATGATCAGTTCCGGGCCAAAGGCGCGGATAGCGGCAGCCGTCTTTTCGAGGTCGAGGTCCATTGCGGGACTGTCGATCAGCTGAATTTCGTTGTTATCCGCTTCCACGGTTCCGGCTGCATAGCTCAAGAACATAGGCCAATAAAGCGTACTGGACTTGGTAACGCACGGGCTCCGGGATTCCCGGCTAAACATCGGGAAATATGGCGGATTTAAAAAGGTGACTCTCATAAGCCCCCACAAAATACATTCTAATTTTTAAAAAGAAAGTAGGATAGTGAAATGAAAATGCAAAAGTATGCTCTAATCGCCTTGTTTTTGGCCGCAACCCATGGGATGGCGGCAGATGAATTGGATACGGTACGCGTGAGCGCCGCTGACGGAACGTTGCAAGAAGTTTACACCGTGCAGAAAGGCACGAAAATTCGCCAAGGACGCTTTGTTTCGTACCATCCGAATGGAAAGCTCGGCGTTGAATCCAACTACTTGGACGGCAAGCTCGACGGTCTTTACAAGAGTTACTATGTGAACGGTCAGCTTTGGCAAGAAGTCGAATATGCGGTTGGAAAAGAACATGGTGTTTCCAAGACCTACTATGAAAATGGAAAGCTTCGCAATCAGGATACTTTTGTGATGGGAATTCCGGAAGGCACTTCCAAGGAATGGGATTCAACGGGAACGCTCCGCTCGGAAATGACCTACGTCAGAGGTTACATCAACGGGGTCGCTCGCATGTTCGACGCGAACGGCATGATCTCGGAAGACATGGAATTTGTGAACGGAGTCCGCGAAGGTCATTACCACAAGTACAACAAGGGCATCGTGGTGCACACGGCAAAATTCCGCCGCAACCGTTGCGTGGAAAATTGCAAGTTCTAAAATTTTAGAGAATTACTTTTCCGGAATTTCAGAAGTCTGTTCTGCGCTCTGCGGAACGGACTTTTTCTTTTTCAGACCCTTGTACAGGATGTAGCAGACGAAAAGCCCTGCAAGGCCCAAAAGAATCATCGAGAGCTCGGAATTGTACTTCTGGATGATGTCGCTTTGACCGTGGGCAATCACGCCGAGAACGGCAAGGACCGTGTTCCAGATGATTGCGCCGAGAGCGGTGAAAATGGCAAAGGTGCTGAGCTTCATTCCCGAAAGTCCCGCAGGGATTGAAATCAGCTGACGGATCGCCGGAATCAATCGCCCGAGGAAAGTGGAAATGGCACCGTGATCGCGGAAGAACTTTTCGGCCTGTTCCACCTTTTTCGAATCGAGCAGGCACATGTGACCGAGACGGGAATCGGCAAACTTGTAAATGATCGGCTGACCGAGAACCTTGGCGAGGAAGTAGTTGATGAATGCTCCGCAAAGCGCGCCGAACGTGGCTGCGAGAACGAGCAGAACGATGTTCAAACCGGAGTCCGGCTGCAGGGCCTTGTACGCGGCCGGCGGCACCACGACTTCGCTCGGGAACGGAATAAAGGAGCTTTCGATCGCCATCAGCAGGGCGACGGACCCGTAGTTCAAATTATCGCTGTACCAATCGGTAATTTTGGTGTAGATCGAAGACTCTTCCGCCGCGAATGCGGAAATGGCGGACATCAAAAGGACGATCGTGATAAAGCGAGGAAGTTTTTTGAACACAGGGACTCCTTGGGATTGGAATTCAAAGATATATATTTCTAAAAGGTGTTTTGCGAAGAATGAGGTACAAAATGAAACTTTGGACGTTGCCGTTCTTTTGTGCGGCATGCGCTTTTGCTATTCAACCGAATGCGCTTTTGACTTCGGGGAAGACGGCTTATGTGAACGGGACGACTTCGACGTATTTGACGGACGGGTCGCTTATCAACTGGAAATATGTAGATACGAAGGATGTCGCAGTAGAAGTCGGCGAAGGCCCTTCCAAAATTTTCCTTGCGTGGGAACTTCACGCGGCGGGCTGCGTGGACTGGGGAAACTTTGCGGCGGGCTGTCCGCATACCCAAACCTCTTTGACGGACTTCGCCATTTTGACGTCCGGGAACAGCACCACGGGCGTTGACGGCGACTGGGATACCGCTTACGTTGTCACGAACAACCAAGTGCTTGCACGAGGCGTCGCCATCGATTTTGAAGGCAAGTCCTGGGTCCGCTTTGTCTCGCAAGAAAATACAGGCTCCTTCCTCGAAATCGAAGCCTTTGACATTAGTGAAGGGCAAAACGATACTTGGTTCTTCATGGGAACGAGCATTTCGTCGATGGGCATTAAACAGCAGGATACGGATACGACGGCGACGACTGCAAAGTTGATTCATGAGCAGTTCCCGAACTTTACCCCGGCGATGCTCCGAGGTGGAGTCTCCTGTGTGAATACGACAGATATTGTGAACCATCTTTCCGAATACCTTGAAGCGGTGGGGAACGTGAACTTCTGGGCGATTGAAATGGGAACGAACGATGGCTGGGGCGGCGGAACTTGGAACCTTGCGACCTACGTTCAAAACCTGCAGACGATTATCGATTCGGCAAAGGCGCGGGGAATTTCGATTGTCCTTGCCCGAACACTGGCGACGGATTCGAGCCGCGCCGGTTGGCAGGTCGCTCCGGAATTCTTGGCTGCGGAAGATAGCCTGGTTGAAGTGAACGGTCTTTATAAAGGTCCGGATTTTTACACGTTCTTCAAGGAACATCCGGAATACTTGGCGAGTGACGGTGTGCATCCGAATGCGGAAACGGGCGGCGGCGCACAGATGCACCGTTTGTGGGCAGAAGCTCTCGCTCCGATTTATGCAGATACTACGTCGGCCCTTTACAAGAACCGTTCGCTTGGAAAAGCTTCGGGCCAGTCTTTGGTGAAGGTCCTTTTCCGCGATGGCGCTGTAGAAATCCAGACGCCGGGCGGGGAAAAGTCCAAAAGCTTTGACGTCCACGGTCGTGTGATTCGCCAGGTGAAGTAATCGATATTTGCAAACAAAAAAAGCACCGCGGAATCGCGGTGCTTTTTAATTTCACAGTTCAGAAGAACTTAGTGCGCGTTAGCGGACTGTTCCTTCTTTTCCTGAGCGATAGCGTCGACAACGGCGATCACGGCAAGCTTGAAGATGTCGTGAATGGAGCTGTCGCCTTCGACAAAGTGAACCGGCTTGTTCAAGCCCATCTGGACAGGGCCGATGTTTTCGGTCACGCCCATTTCGAGGAGCATACGGCAAGTGGTGCTTGCTGCGCTGAGGCTCGGGAAGATGAGCGTGTTGACGGTCTTGCCAAAGAGCTTCGTGAACGGATACTTGCGATCGCGGTGCTTGTCGTCGATAGCGAGGTTGACCTGCATTTCGCCATCCACCACGAAGTCCGGATACTGTTCGTGGAGCTTCTTCACAGCCTGACGGACGGTTTCTGCACAACCCGTCGTCTTCGGATCGCTTCCGAAGTTCGAGTAGGAGAGCATCGCCATCACCGGGTCGAATGCGAAGAACTTCACGGCGTCGTGCGTGAGCTTTGCGATGTCGACGAGCGTGTCGGCATTTGCGTCAGAGTTCACGAGCGTGTCAGCGAGGAAGTAAACGCCCTTCTTGGTGCTCACGATGTGGAGAGCGCCGAAGTGGTTGTAATCCTTGCGAATACCGATGACCTTCTTGGCGGTTTCGATGGAGTCGGCCATGTTGCTGTGGCTGCCGACGAGAACTGCGTCTGCGGCGCCGGTCTTGAGGAGCATCATACCGAAGCGGTCACGACGGAACATTTCGTCGTAAGCCTGCGGCAACGTGACACCGTTGCGGCCGTTTTCTTCGCAGTAGATCTGTGCGAACTTGCGACGACGGTCCGCTTCTTCTGCAGAACGCGGGTTGATGACCGTGATGCCTTCCATGGAGAGGGATTCCTGATCGAAGAAGCCCTTGATGACGTCTGCGTTACCGAGGAGGATTGGCTTTGCAACGCCTTCCGTGAGAGTCTGGACGGCAGCCTTGATCGACTTGATGTTTTCACCATCGGTGAAGACGAGACGCTTCGGAGCGGACTTTGCCATGTCCGTAAAGCCGCGCATGAGCTTGTTGTCGTAGCCCATCATGTCGCGGAGCTTATCGTAGTAAGCGTTCCAGTCGGTGATCGGCTTGCGAGCGACACCGCTTTCGACTGCAGCCTTAGCGACAGCGATCGAAACGTCGGTGAGAAGACGCGGGTCGAGCGGCTTCGGAATGAGATACTTTCTGCCGTAGGAGAAGCGTTCCGAGTTGTAAGCGATGTTCACCACTTCCGGAACCGGCTTGCGTGCGAGTTCAGCGATAGCGCGAACAGCGGCGTGCTTCATGTGTTCGTTGATTTCCGTTGCACGGACGTCGAGAGCACCGCGGAAGATGTACGGGAAACCGATCACGTTGTTCACCTGGTTCGGATAGTCGGAACGGCCCGTTGCAAAGATGATGTCTTCGCGAGAAGAAGTAGCGACATCGTAAGCGACTTCCGGAACCGGGTTTGCGAGAGCAAACACGATCGGGTTCTTCGCCATGGACTGAAGCATTTCCTTCGTGAGGATGTTCGGCTTGGAAAGACCGAGGAAGAGGTCTGCGCCCTTCATGGCTTCTTCGAGCGTGTGGATGTCGCGATCCGTTGCGTAGACAGCCTTCTGCGGGGTGAGCTTTTCGCGGTCCTTGCGGATCACGCCCTTGGAGTCGACCATGACGATGTTTTCGCGCTTGAGGCCGAGGGAAACGTAAAGGTTGGTGCAAGCGATTGCAGCTGCGCCAGCGCCGTTCACGACTGCGTGGATCTTGTCGATTTCCTTGCCGGCGACGTCGAGAGCGTTGATAAGAGCTGCGCTACTGATGATTGCGGTACCGTGCTGGTCATCGTGCATGACCGGGATGTCGAGTTCCTTCTTCAAGGTTTCTTCGATTTCGAAGCATTCCGGAGCCTTGATGTCTTCCAGGTTGATGCCGCCGAAAGTCGGAGCGATGCCCTTCACGATTTCGCAGAATTTCTTCGGGTCCTTTTCGTTGACTTCGATGTCGAACACATCCACGCCAGCGTAAATCTTGAACAGGAGGCCCTTACCTTCCATCACCGGTTTACCGGCGACGGCACCGATGTCTCCGAGACCGAGAACGGCGGTACCGTTAGAAATCACAGCGACGAGATTGCCTTTTGCGGTGTAATCGTAGGCTTTGTTGTTATCCTTTTCAATTTCACGGCATGGTTCGGCGACGCCCGGCGTATAAGCAAGGCCGAGGTCCGTCTGCGTGCTGTGCGGCTTAGTCGGGACGACTTCGATCTTACCCGGTTTGCCGTTAGCGTGGTAGGCGAGTGCTTGTTCTTTAAGATTGGACATGAGTGAACCTCTTGTTGTTCCAGCGATAAATACTCATTTTGAGCGCGCAAAATATAGCAAAACGCATTTGCAAATTGAAGTGCTATGTATAAAAAAGGACACATGAAGTTAGCCGTAGCTTAACTTCAGACGGATTGCGGTCTGGAAAGGGACTTTTCTAGGCGTTTAAGGCAGAAATCAACTCTGGCAGGGCCGTTTCGAACTTGACTCCGTACCAGTGGCTCGGATCTCCGACCGTATTTTCAATGCATTTGACGGTGAATTCAGCAGCGATCTTTGCCGAGTCGAAAGGTGTTTTGCCGCGGAGAAGCGCCCCGACGAAGGTCGATGCGTAAACATCGCCCGTCCCGTGACTTCCCTTGGAAATCTTCCGGTGCGCGTAGTAAGAAATCTTTCCGTCCGCAAAAACGGAGACGCCGGTCGTTTCTGCTGTGTAGCTGACGCCTGTCAAAATGACGGTCTTCGCTCCCAGCTTTACCAGGTCTTCGGAAAGCTTTTGAATATAGGCTTCGTCATAGGTTTCCCGGTATTCGTTTTCCGTGAGAAGCGCCGCTTCGGTGATGTTCGGCAGAGCATAGTCCGCGTCGCTGATGAGAGGTCTCATCGCTTCTACAATGGAATTGTCGAATCCGACGTAGAGCTTTCCATTGTCCGCCATCGCAGGGTCCACGATGTTCACACTGTTCGGCTTTCTCACCGAATGCAGCACATCGCGCACATAGGCGATTTGCTTCGGGGTTCCCAAATAGCCCGTGTAAAAGGCGTCGAATTGGATCTTTTCACGTTTCCAATGTTCCAAAATCTTTGGAATGTCGTCCGTCAGATCGCGAAAGGTGAATCCTTGAAAACCGCCCGTATGGGTCGAAAGGACCGCCGACGGCAACACGGATGTTTCAATTCCGCAGGCCGAAATAACCGGCAGGGCGACCGTTGCCGAACATTGTCCGACGCAAGAGACGTCTTGAATGGTCAAAATGCGCTTGTAGGGATAGTTCATGTGGGTAACCTCCGGTTGGAACGGCTTTTCGAATGGGCAAAGATAAAAAAATGAGTCCGGGTCCGAAGACTTTTGGACTGCAATGCGCAAATTAGAACTCCTTTTACGAGATGTCCAATTCTTTTAGGCAATGCCTTGCTATAGGGGCGAACTATCACCGATTGGTGTCGAAATGTGAAATGTTTTGCGAAATTCGGGCATTTGTATGAAATATGTAGGGTTCCATAGCCTTGTGAAGCGGTCGATGCCTGTATATCTTTGCTTCATGGTTTTAGGGAATTTGAAAAAGTCGTCGAGGGGGATCGTGTCCCTTTTCGCCTTGGCGGCTGTTGCAGGGGGTGGATTGTGTGCCTGCAATTCCGATGTCCAGGATGCGGAAGCGAAAGCGGTTGTGGAATCGATCGAATTCGCGGAAACAGACCCGCTCTTGGGAGAACCGTTTAAAGTTTATCCGATTCAGGGAAAGTATCGGGCGACTTTGATTCAGTATCCGTCGGATTCCTCGCGAGCTTACAAAGGCATCGTCTTGTATGTTCACGGTTATAACGATTATTACTTCAACCGGGAACTTGCCCAAAAGACCGATTCGGCGGGCTACGCCTTCTTTGCCATCGATCTGCATTTCTATGGACGTTCCCTTCGCAGCGACGATGATCCGTTCCGCGCTCGCGAAATCCAGGAGTACTTCCCGGAAATCGATTCGGCTTTGTCGATGGCGCAAACGCTTTCCCGTTCGCTGATGACGCCTTCGGATTCGACGAAGACTCGGTTGCCTGAATATTTGATCGGCCACAGCACGGGTGGCTTGATTGTGCCGCTTTATGCAGAGGCGCACCGCCACGGTCAGGACTTGGCTGCCATCGTTTTGAGCAGCCCGTTCCTCGAAATGAACCTGCAATGGTTTGCACGAAATGTTTTGGTTCCGGTAGCATCGGCTGTCGGTTCGTTGATTCCGGATTTCCCGGTGAACGATCTGCCGAATCCGAATTACAGCTACAGTCTGCGCAAAGACTATCACGGTGAATGGGAATATGATACGCGCCTAAAACCGCCTATCAGCCCCATGAAGGATCTCGGCTGGATTCGGGCCATTCACACCGCGCACGAACAGGTTCAAAAAGGCTTGAACGTGGAAACGCCGATTCTTTTGATGCACAGCGACTGCAGCATTCGAGATGAGAATTGGACCGAAGAATACACGCACTGCGACGGCGTGCTGGATATCAACAACATGAAAAAGTTCGGACATCGGCTCGGTCCGCATGTGACGTTTGACGAAATCCAAGGCGGTCTGCACGATCTGTATCTTTCCGCGAAAGATGCCCGTGAAAAGGCTTACCGCGAAACCTTCGAATTCTTCGACAAACATTCGACTCTCTAAAAAAATTCAACCATGAAAAAAGCCCAGCCAACCGGCTGGGCTTTTTGCTTTACATTCTAGTGGTTAATTTCCCGGAGGCGTAGTCTGCGCCAGGCAAACCTGATTCTTGCCGAGGGCTTCTGCCTGCTGCATCGCCTGTTCGGCAACGGAGACGAGCTCGGAAGCATTTTTCGCATTGTCCGGGTAAATGGCGACGCCAAGGCTTAGCGTTGTCTGCAAAATCAGGTTCCCGTAAGCGACTTGAAGATTCTCGATTTCGTGGCGAATCTTTTCGGCGCGCTGCTGGGTGCGAACCTTGTCGGCGCCTGGGAGCAGAACGCAGAGCGTGTTGTCTGCGTAGCGGCTCGGAATGTCTTCGGTGCGGATGTAGCGGGGAAGGCGCTGGGCGAGTTCCCAAAGCATCTGTTCTGCGGCATGGGCGCCGTGGGAAGTCTTGAGGGTTTCCAGATTGTCCGGAGAAATCATGATCATGCCGATCGGCGTTCCGTGACGACGGGCTTCGCTGACGGCGCGGGTCAAAGCTTCTTCCATGTAGCGCTTGTTCACAAGGCCGGTGAGCTGATCGCGCAGGCTTTGGCTCTTGAAACGGAGCTGCAAATTCTGGTTGGCGACAAAGAGACCGAATGCGGTGGCGACCATCGAAATCTTGGTCTTCCAGGTTTCGGTCGTTTCGCCTTCCGGCAAGGCGTCCACTTGAATGGTGAGAACGCCGAAGTGTTCTTCGAGACCTTCGATCGGTGCGCAGAAGGAATATCCCTGCGGACGGTGGTGCAGGTGAATGCAACCGCTGACGTGCTGCGGGTCGGAGTAGTCGGCGACGACGATTTTTGCGCTGTCGTAGCTTGCGCATTCGGAGCGGGAAATGACCGGGTCGCTGATCAGGTTCGGACCGAATGCAAAAATCTGGTGCAGCTCAGACTGATTGTTGCTGTACATGTAGAGCACGCCCGAGGCGTTCTTGAAAATCTTCGGCAGAAGATCGTTCAGCATGCGGACCACTTCGGGGAACGGGCGGTTGTGCAAAAGTTCATGTGTGAAGTCGATCCAGCTTTCGTCGGGGAAATCCGGGGCGATGATCTTCGGCTTGGCGACTTGTGCACGCATTTCGGCTGCGGCTTCTTCTTCCGCTTTTTTGTAGGCGGGAATGTCGGAGCCTTGTGTCTGTTCCTTGCCGCCGACGACGGGGACGAACTGCGTTTCGGGGACTCTTTTGGTGAGAGCGTCGAAAGGATCTTCCTTGGAACGATTGCTTAGTTTGTGCGTAATTACGTTAAAGAGGGCGCTGACGACCGCTCCCCAAATTCCCAGGAACAAATAGCGGAGGGACGGGGAAAGGGAATCCGCAGGTAAAACATAAACGAAGATGACACCTGCAAAGAAAAAGATCAGCCAAAGAATGTAGAGTTTCCATTTCATATACTATAAATCTAATATTCCGTTTACATCATGAGAGATAAATCGCATGGATTTTTGGAGTTCTTTTGGCAGAAATGCCCCCAAAAAGAGTCCATTTTCAAAATGACATTTTTGAAACGTACATAACAAGTTTGTGATTTGCTATGACGAATTTGTGATTTTTTGGAAGGGGGATTTTGGAGAGAGAACTAGCTCCCACTAGGACTTGCGGTCCCGCGATTTTGGATGCAAAAAAGATAAAATTTTTCCCTTTTCCGGTAAGGGTTCTTTTTCTAAAATTTTCACGATTTAGCCCCAAGCGAAGGTACTATGCCAAAACGTGAAGATCTCAAAAAAATCATGCTCATCGGTTCCGGCCCGATCGTCATCGGTCAGGCTTGCGAATTCGACTACTCCGGTGTTCAAGCGTGTAAATCGCTGAAAGCCGAAGGCTACGAAGTCGTCCTGGTCAATTCGAACCCGGCGACCATCATGACGGACCCGGATTTTGCCGACCGTACATATATTGAACCGCTTACCGCCCAGGCGCTGACGGAAATCATCCGCCGCGAACGTCCGGATGCGCTTCTTCCGACTCTCGGCGGTCAGACCGCTTTGAACCTCGCGATGAAGCTTCACAAGAAAGGCGTTCTTTCCCGCTACAACGTGGAAATGATCGGTGCCCGTCCGGATGTCATCAACAAGGCAGAAGATCGCGAACTCTTTAAGGAAGCGATGGAACGCATCGGACTGGACATGCCGAGAAGCATTTCGGCAAACACGCTTGAAGAAGCGATTGCCGCTCGAAATTCTCTTGACTGTTGGCCCGTGGTGATTCGCCCGGGTTTTACTTTAGGTGGAACCGGTGGCGGTATCGCTCACAACGAAGAAGAATTTGAAACGATTGTTCAGCGCGGTCTTTATTACAGCCCGACTTCCGAAGTTTTGATCGAAGAATCGATTGAAGGTTGGAAGGAATTTGAATTGGAAGTGATGCGCGACCACAAGGACAACTGCGTGATCGTCTGCTCCATTGAAAACCTGGACCCGATGGGTGTTCATACGGGCGACTCGATTACGGTTGCTCCGGCTTTGACGCTCACCGACCGCGAATATCAAAAGCTGCGTGACGCTTCGATCGCTGTGATGCGCGAAATCGGTATCGATACCGGTGGATCGAACGTGCAGTTCGCCTTGAACCCGAAAAACGGCCGTATCGTGGTAATCGAAATGAACCCGCGTGTTTCCCGTTCTTCGGCTCTCGCTTCCAAGGCAACGGGCTTCCCGATTGCAAAGTTTGCAGCGAAGCTCGCCGTGGGTTATACCCTCGATGAAATTTTGAACGACATCACCAAGGTGACGCCGGCTTGCTTTGAACCTTCGATCGACTACATCGTCACCAAGGTTCCGCGCTTCGCCTTTGAAAAGTTCAACGGTGCCGATACGACTCTCGGAACTCAGATGAAGTCCGTCGGTGAAGTGATGGCGATTGGCCGCACGTTCAAGCAGTCTTTCCAAAAGGCGATGCGCTCCCTCGAAACGGGCCGCGCAGGCTATGGCGCAGACGGCAAGGACGTTCACTTCGAAGAAGTTTCCGATGAAGTTCTCGCGCAGGAACTCAAGCGTCCTTCGACGAACCGCATCTTCTTTGTCCGCGCCGCTTTCCGTCGCGGTTGGAGCGTCGACAAGATTCACGAAATCAACAAGATCGACAAGTGGTTCCTCCGCGAACTCGAAGAAATCGCGATGTTCGAAGACGAAATCCGTTCTGCCAAGACTCTCGAAGGTCTTGCCAAGGATCCGGCTCTCTTCCTCCAGGCGAAGGAACTCGGATTCTCGGATCGTCAGATTGCATGGATTCTCGGTTCGAAGGAACTCGAAGTCCGCGAAGCCCGCGAAAAGATCGGCGTCGTGCCGAGCTTTGCCCAGGTCGATACCTGTGCTGCGGAATTCCAGTCTTATACGCCGTACCTCTATTCGACCTATCGCCATAACGACAACCGTTTTGAAAATCCGACGGAAGGTCAGCTGGGCGACGGTACCGGTCTCCGTCCGGGTGAAAAGCCTTCGACCAAGAAGAAGATCATGATTCTTGGCGGTGGCCCGAACCGTATCGGTCAGGGTATTGAATTCGACTACTGCTGCGTTCACGCTTCCTTTGCTCTGCGCAAGGCGGGCTTTGAAACGGTCATGGTGAACTCGAACCCGGAAACGGTCTCGACTGACTACGATACGAGTGACAAGCTTTACTTTGAACCGCTGACCCTCGAAGATGTATTGAACGTTTACCGTCACGAAAAGTGCGACGGTGCAATCGTTCAGTTCGGCGGCCAGACTCCGCTGAACCTTGCCGATCAGCTCGAAGCGAACGGCGTTCACATTATCGGTACGGCGCCTGCGATGATCGATGCTGCGGAAGACCGCAAACTCTTCGGTGAAATCGTGAACAAGCTCGGCGTTTTGCAGCCGCCTTCGGGCATGGCTCAGACGGCGGACGAAGCGATTGCGATCGCTCACAAGATCGGCTTCCCGGTTCTCGCTCGTCCGAGTTTCGTTCTTGGCGGACGTGCCATGTGCATCGTCCACGATGAAGCGGGCCTTCGCAAGTACATGGAAGAAGAAGCTCTCGAAGTTTCTCCGGACCGCCCGATTTTGATTGACCACTTCCTTGAACAGGCGACGGAATGCGATGTCGACTGCATCTCTGACGGTGAAACGGCAGAAATCTGCGGAATCATGGAACACATCGAACTTGCGGGTATTCACTCTGGTGACTCCGCTTGTACGATTCCGCCTCCGACGCTCTCGAAGGAAATTCAGGAACGTCTCCGCGGTTATGCGATCGCCTTTGCCAAGGAACTTCACGTCGTCGGTTTGATGAACGTCCAGTTCGCTGTTCACGGGGACGATATCTACGTGATCGAAGTGAACCCGCGTGCAAGCCGTACGGTTCCGTTCGTTTCGAAGGCGACGGGTATTCCGTTTGCAAAGCTCGCATCCTTGGTGATGGCGGGTAAGAAGCTCAAGGATCTCGGTTACACGAAGCTCTTTACGCCGAAGTATTACGCGGTGAAGGAAGCGGTGTTCCCGTTTGCCCGCTTCCCGGGCGTTGACGTAATCCTTTCCCCGGAAATGAAGTCCACCGGTGAAGTCATGGGCCTTGATTTCCGTCATTCGATGGCTTACATCAAGAGTCAGGTCGGCGCTGGAAACTACGTGCCGATGCAGGGAAACATTTTCCTCAGCGTCAAGGACGAAGACCAGGAAACGGTGGTGCCGTTTGCACAGCGCCTTGTGAAACTCGGATTCGAAATTTACTCGACCCGCGGAACGAGTACTGTTCTTCGCAATCACGGCATCAAAACGCACGGCGTGTTCCGCATTTCGGACGGCCGCCCGAACGTTCTCGACTTGATCGATGAAAAGGATCTTGCGTGGATCGTAAATACGCCGACTCCGGGCGCCAAGGCTGCGAAGGACGAAGCGAAGATTCGCTCCACTTGCATTCTCCGCGGCATTCCTATCACCACGACCATCGACGCTCTCGAAGCGACCATCGAAGGCTTGGAAGATATGAAGGGCGAATTTGGTGATGGCAAGTTCCGCGTGGAAGTTTGCTCGATTCAGGAATATCAGCGCCACGCTCCCAAGGTGAACGTTTAAGAAGGACCGCAACAATGACATTACAAGAAAAATGGAAACTCCAACGTGAACGCAAAGCGTTTCTCGCTTTGGCAGACGGTAGCGTCTTTTACGGTTACTCGATGGGCGCACCGGTAGATTCCTTCGGTGAAGTTGTGTTCAACACTTCGCTTTCGGGCTACCAAGAAATTCTTTCCGACCCGTCTTATGCAGGACAGTTTGTGACTCTCACCGAAACCGAAATCGGTAACGTCGGTGTGAATGAAACAGACATGGAAAGTCCCAAATTCCAGGCGGGCGGTTTGCTCGTTCAGCAGATCAATCCGTCGTCGAACTGGCGCTCGGAAGAAGAACTGACCGAAGCTCTCAAACGCTATGGCATTCCGGCTCTCGCTGGAATCGATACGCGTGCCCTGACGCTTCTTTTGCGTGAAAAGGGTACGGTCAAGGGCTTTATCTGCACTTCGGGAAGCGTGACTCCGGAAGAAGGCGTTGCCAAGGCGAAAGCTTGGGCGGGCCTCGACGGCATCGACATGGTGGAAACCGTCACGTGCAAAGAAAAGTACGAATTCTCGGATGAATTCCTGAAGGGTTTCGGAATGCCGCAGGAACTTCCTGCTGCGGATTTGAAGCTCGTCGCTTATGACTTCGGTATCAAACGCAACATTCTTCGCAACCTCCGCCTTCAGGGTTTCCAGGTGACGGTGGTCCCGGCTTACACGCCTGCAGAAGAAGTGCTCGCGATGAATCCGGATGGCGTTTTCTTCTCGAATGGCCCGGGTGACCCGGCCGGCGTGAAAGACGCGGTGAAGAACGCTCAGGCGATTCTCGGCAAGGTTCCTGTGATGGGCATCTGCCTTGGCCTTCAGATTCTCGGACTCGCCTCCGGTGCAAAAACCGGTCGTCTCAAGTTCGGTCACCACGGTGGAAACCATCCGGTGATGTTCATGGAATCGGGACGTGTCATGGTGACATCCCAGAACCACAACTTCGCCGTTCTCGACGAATCCATCGACCCGGAAGTTCTTGAAATCACGCATGTGAACTTGAACGACCATTCGATCGAAGGTTTCCGTTCGAAGAAGGTTCCGATGATTGCTGTGCAGTTCCACCCTGAAGCGGCTCCGGGTCCGCATGACTCGAATCCGTTCTTCGATGATTGCCGCAAGCTTGTTCTCGAAAACAAGAAGTAATCGGACTTTAGCTTTGTCACAGAAGCCCCGGATTTCCGGGGCTTTTTGTTTGATTTTAAAAATTCGAATCAGAATATTTGTAAATTTTTTGTTGTATGAAGAAGTTTATTGTTCCCGCAGTTCTCTTGGTTCTCGCGATAGCGCTTTTCGCTTTTTTGAAAGCGGATCCGTTCCAGCCGAAACTGGATGGAGCGCGTTATCTGTCCCTGCGCGAAGAAATTGATGAAGCCGATATGGCTGTCTTTGCTGCCGCAGACGATCCTGATGAAAAAATGGTGGCGATCGCTCACCGTGATTCCCTCTGGGGTGTTCTTGTTGCCATGCGCAATTTGGAATCGAACGCCTCGGCTCCTGCTCCGGTCAAGGCTCCTGCCAAAGCTTCTGTCAAAGCGAAGGAATCTTCGGTCGAAAAGGAAGGTTCGGGAACGAATGTTTTTGTCTTTATCATCGGCGGCCTGATCGCTTTGATCGTCATCGGTGGCGTTGTCTTCTTCATTCTGCGCAACCGCCAGGAAGCGATCACCCGTCAGCTTGAACAGATTCGCAAGGATAACCGTTTCAAAACGCCGAAGGGCGGTCTGGATGATCCGACTTTTGTGGACCGCACCCGAGTCCATCGCCGTTCGATTATCGATGATGCGAAACAGTCGGACGAAACGCTTGCATCGTCCCAGCAAGAATCGACCCTGGTGACGACGGACGATGTGGAATTTGAAAATGCGAAGGGTGAAGTGGAACATCCCGTTCTGCGCCCGACCGCCAAACAGCGCATTACCAAGGCGATGCAGTCTCTTTCCGATACCCTCGCCGGTTTAGCTGTTCCCAAGGGCATTCATCGCGATCCGGATAAGGTTCAGAACGTTCGCGCCCAGAGTCATAATACAATGAAGGGAACCGCGATTCCTAAGCCGAATCCGCTCGAAATGACGCGCTTCGACAGAGAACGTCAGGACAAGGAACGCGTGATCCAGCTGAATCGTCGCGGATACACGCCTGCAGAAATCGCTCGTCGCACGCAACTTTCCGAAGAGCAAGTCGAAACGGTCATCCGCGTCAAACGCGAAACCGGAGAATAGCCCATGCGCTATCGCTTCCGCTGCGAATATCTCGGCAGCGCCTACTACGGTTGGCAAGAACAGAACGAACACGGTAAAACGAAATACGTGACGGTGCAGTCGGCGCTGGAAGAAGCTTTCAAAACCGCACTCCGCACCCCGATCGATCTCGTCGCCGCGGGCCGCACCGACACAGGCGTACACGCCCGCGGACAGATGGTCCACTTCGACTACGACGGCGAAATCGACTGCAAAAAATTGACGCGATCCATCAACGGTCTTGGACGTCACACGGTCAAGATCCGCGACTTGGAAGTTTGCGACCCGGAATTTCATTCCCGCTACGACGCGGTTTCCCGCTATTACGTCTATTCGATTTTCACAAGACCCGTGGCACTACTCCGCGACTTTGGCTGGGAGATTGGACATTTGCCAATCGATTATGACCTGATGCAGCGCGAAGCGAAATCCTTTATCGGCGAACATGATTTTATTCGTTTTTGCATTCCGCGAAATGACGGCAAAAGCACGCTCTGCAATATCACCCGTTTTGAACTTATCAAAGTTTCGGACTCCATGGTGCAGTGGCATATTCAGGGCAACCGCTTTTTGCACCGCCAGGTGCGTGCAATGGTGGGAACGCTTTTTGACGTCGGACGTGGACGTTACCCGGAAGGCACGGTAAACGAAATCTTTGCCGACCGCTTTAAGGGAGAACGCACGATGGCGCCTCCCCAGGCTCTTGTTCTCGAAGATGTGATCTATTAGAAATCAAGATTTCAAAAAGAAAAGGCCCCGCAATGCGGAGCCTTTTTCAAAATGAGACGGAAGCGAGTTACTTCACGAGAGCTTCGGTGTCGAGAGCAATCAAAAGTTCTTCGTTCGTCGCCACGACGATCGCCTTCGGAGTGCCGTCCTTGGTGATCAAGTGGTTCGATTCCTTGCCGCTCTTGTTGTTGCGTTCGTCGTCGATCTGGTAACCGAGAATCTTCAGGTTTTCGAGAGTCTGCTTGCGAACGTAAGAGCTGTTTTCGCCGATGCCGCCGGTAAAGACGATGGCGTCAATGCGCGGAAGAGCCATGGCGATGCCGCCGATTTCACGGGTGAGTCTGTAGCAGAACACGTCGAGAGCGATCTGAGCACGCTTGTTGCCTTCGCTTGCGGCCTGCGTCAAAGTGCGCATGTCGTTCGAAAGGCCAGAAAGACCGAGGAGACCGGATTCCTTGTTCACCAAGTGGTCGAGCTGATCGATCGTGCCGTATTCCTTGCCGTACTTCTTGCTGATGTAGAAGAGGATCGCCGGGTCGAGAGAACCGGAACGCGTTCCCATGATGAGGCCTTCGAGCGGGGTGAAGCCCATCGTGGTGTCGACGCACTTGCCGTTGAGAATTGCAGAGCAGGAGCTACCGTTACCGAGGTGAGCGGTGATGAGGCAGGTTTCTTCCGGCTTCGTGCCGAGAACGTTGCAAGCTTCTGCGGTCACAAAGCGGTGGCTTGTGCCGTGAGCACCGTAACGACGGATCTTGTCCTGTTCGTAGAACTTGTACGGAATGCCGTAGAGGAAAGCCTTTTCCGGCATCGTCTGGTGGAAAGCCGTGTCGAACACAGCGACCTGCGGAAGACCCGGGAAGAACTTGGTGGCGCATTCCATGCCGGTTGCGTGAGCCGGTTCGTGGAGCGGAGCAAAGAGCGTGATGCTGCGGATGTAGTCGATCACTTCCTGCGTCACCTTTTCGCTCTTGATGTACTTACCGCCATGCACGACGCGGTGGCCGATGGCTTCGATCGAAGAAGTGAGATTCTGGGAGTCGAGGAACTTCTTGACCTGATCGACAGCTTCTGCGTGAGTCGGGCAGTCAAAGTTGAAATCGATTTTGCCTTCCGGGCCCTTTGCCTTCGTGTGGCCGTTCACGCCGATGTTTTCGACGAGACCGCTTGCGATGGATTCCTTGGTATTTGTATCGATGACGGCAAACTTCACAGAAGAGCTGCCGCAGTTAAGAACGAGTACGCGCATAACTTTAGCCTTGTTTTCGAGTATTTAAATTGGACGAGATTAAAGGTATAAATTTAATTTGAGACCATGCTTGGGCAAGTTCCATTTCCGCTGCGATTTTTACTGGCTGGTGTTTACCGGGCCGTGTTTTGCGCTTTGCGCGGAACGCTTTACCGCGCAAAGGAACCGCTACAAAAAAGTCAGGTTTGGATCGTGGGATCGTTCCTTGCCGGCGGCGCTGGAAAAACGCCCTTTGTGCAAAGGCTCGCAGAGCTTTTGACCGCGCAAGGATACCGCGTTGCCATCCTTTGCCATCAAGCCGCCTGGGATGAATTTCGCATGCTCCAATCCTCGCCCTGTGGAGCGTCCGTCTTTCAAACATCCAACCGTTACAAGACCGCAAAACAGCTCGATGGAAAATTCGACATTTTAATTTGTGACGGGGGACTTGAAGACACGCGTTTTGTTCATGCCCAACGGTTCGTCTTGCGGTGGAACGAAACGGCAAAATCCCTGACCGATCTGCTTCCCTGCGGCCCGTGCGTGAGCCTTGAAAAAGATCATCCCGATGCGTTGACGATTGAGTGCTACCGCGAACAGAACGCTTTGAATGCAAATGTTCCGTCACAGGCTTTTGCCGTTACATTTGACATCGAAAGCATTCAAAATTTTCAAGGGAAAACGCTTTCGCCCAATTCTCCCGTTGCCGTTGTCACGGGTATCGGGAATCCAGAACGTTTTGCATTAGACGTTGAAAGTTCTGGACTTCAAATTCAAAAGCGCGTATTCCTGCCGGATCATTCCAAGGCTTACGCGCGAGTTCTCCGCGCAGAACTCGAAGGCAATCTTCCGATTGTCCTTTCCGAAAAAGACGCCGCCCGTCTATGCTTGCAGGAAAAAGAAAACCCGTCCCTCTACATGGCGAAGGAACGGGTTCAAATCCAGTCTGCTTTATGGGATTACTTAAAAGCGGCTGCCGGCGGTGCTGCCAAGAATCCACCGTCCACATTGTAAACCTTGGTGTAACCCTGCTGAGTCAAAAAGTCCGAAGCGGCACGGCTGCGCTTTCCGCTGCGGCAGAACACGAGCAGGTTCTTGTCTTTCGGAAGTTCCGAGTAGCGAACCTGAATCTGCTGCAGAGGAATGTTCATAGAACCGGCGACAGTACCCTGGGCGACTTCTTCCGGAGTGCGCACGTCCACAAAAATGGCCTTTGCCTTTTTATCCTTGCTCATTTCAATCGCCTTTTCCCAAGAAATCGTGGTGAACAAATCCTTGGAATTGCTGCCGGCGAAGGTAAAACCGCAAATGCAGAGAATGAGAAGGGCGAAAAGGGTAATGTGTTTCATAGAATCTCCTTGTTTGCTTTAAAATTATCAATAAGCATTCCAATTTGGAATGACAAACTCGCCTTTTTGCAAAAAAAGTTTGTTTTTCGCACAAAGAAATCTCATTGGAGTTGGATTTCTCTTTTTGCTTTGTAAATTGTAAAAAGGAGTAGTTGGAAAATGACATCAATAAAACGGAAAGTGGGATTTTTGGCTGCGGCCCTCGTGCTTGCGGCAATATTCATTTTTGCATTGATTGGGGTTGTCCGAAATCTTTCCGCGAACAAATCCATCGTTTGGGATACGTCCTGGGAAGTCACATACCATGGAAAAACGTCGCAACCGAAATCACTTGCCCAGTACCGACCGATCCAGGGAGATGCCCAGTTAGGAGATTCCTTGCTTCTAGAAACGACGCTGCCGATGCGTCTTTCGGATTATTCCGCTTTGCACATCCGATTGTTTGTGTCGGCAATGGATGTCTATTTGAACGATGAAAAAATCTATTCCTACGGGCAGGATCTTTTACGCGACGGCTTGATGGTGGGGAGTGGATATCACCGGATCGAGCTTCCGGCAGGTTGGGGCGGTCAAAAATTAAGGCTTAAAGTTTATGCAGCGGAATCGGGAGCCTTTGACATTATGCCCGAGACGACGATTTTGCCGAACCAGATTTTGGGTGTGCCGTATTCGGCGGTGCATATTTCGTCGTCGTTCTGCATTGCGATTTTTATGACCCTGTTCGGTGCGATGGCGATGGTCGGCGGCATCGGGGCGATGGGCTTCGCTGGGTATTTCTTCCGCTTGCCGCTAATCGGATTCTTTTCGTTCGTGCTCGGCATTTGGACGACTTGCTACACGCATGAAATTCAGCTGATCTCGTTGGACCTTGAATTCAATGCAATCCTTGAATACGCGATGCTCTATCTTGCGCCGATTTCGATAGAACTTCTATTCGTTACCATGCGCAAAAAGAAGCTGTCGGGATGGCGCTGGTATGGGCTTATTGCGCTTCCCATTTTTAATGGGATCTTCTTTATCGTCACTTCGGTTCTTCAGCTTACGCATGTGGCGAACTATTCTCAATTCCTTTTCCCGTTCCATATTTATATGGTCGTGGGCATCGCGTTCCTGATGGTGCCGGGAGTGGTTTATTCGAAAAAGGACGGTTTGCCGGAAAGAATTTCCGGTATCGGTTTCTTGCTGTTCTGCCTTTCCTGCATCGCGGAACTCGTCGTGTTCAATTTGAACCGGGTTACGCCAGGTGTGGATCCGCGTGGAAATCCGATTGCGCCCTGGGGACTTCTCGTCTATTTGATGTCGCTCCTCATCAGCTATGCGATTTACCTGCAACGAGCAATCGTGAACAAGACGGAAAAAGACCTCCTTTCGTCGCTTGCGTATCGAGATGCTTTGACAGGGCTTTACAACCGTGCAAAATGTGAGCAAATTTTCGACGTGCTGAACGGAATCAGTTCGGACTATGCGGTGACGAGTATCGACATGAACGGCCTCAAAAAGCTGAACGATACTTATGGGCATGGAATGGGCGATGAACAGCTCAAGGCTTTTGCCAAAACCTTGTCCGAAGCGTTCAAGGGAATCGGAACTCCGATTCGCATGGGCGGCGATGAATTTTTGATCATCGTACGTCAGGAACACTTGAACGATATGGATGCAGCATTTGAAAAAATGCGAGCTCTTCAGGAAGAAGCTTCTAGGCTCTTACCGATCCCGCTTGCCGCGTCATACGGAACCGCGATGCGCAGTGAAGTGCGTTCTACCGCCGACGATGTTTACCGCCGCGCGGACGATCGCATGTACAAGATGAAAAAAGAATCCAAGGATACGCGCAAGGATTAGTTCTGCATGCCCCTGAAACGTTTCGGCGTCGCCCGAATTCTCAACAAACGCGGTTACTGCTCCCGCTCTGCCGCAGAAAAGCTTGTCCGTGAAGGTCGCGTGACCTTGGAAGGGCGTCTTGTCCGCGACCCGGAAACCCCTGCAACGGAAACCTCCAAAATCGCCGTTGATGGACAGCCCGTTTCAAAAACGGCACCTGTTTACTTCGCCATGAACAAGCCCCGCGGAATCGTGACGACCGCTTCCGATGAAAAGGGCCGCGAAACGGTCATGGACCTTTTGAAAGGAAAACTGCCTCAGCATGTCTTTCCCGTTGGGCGTCTCGACAAGGCGAGCGAGGGACTGCTTCTGTTTACGAACGATACCGCTTTCGCAGACCGCATTCTCGCACCAGAAACGCATTTAGAAAAGGAATATCACGTCCAGGTTTCCCGCGAGCCTTCTGCAGAAGAAATGGCTCAGATGAAAAAAGGCGTTTTGGTTCCGCCGCGCGTCTTTGGAGAATCTCCAGAACAGATGCAAATGGCACAGGTTCGCGTTTTGCGGACCGGAGAAAAAACGGCTTGGCTTTCGGTTGTTTTGCATGAAGGCAAAAATCGTGAAATTCGCCGTATTTTGCAGACTTTTGAAATCGAAGTCTTGCGCCTTGTCCGCGTTCGCATTGGAAGTTGGACGCTCGGAGATTTGAAATCCGGTGAAATTCGCAAATTGTCTTTGGACAACGCATAAAACTTTATTTTATTCGCATTTTCTTTAGCGAAGATAGATTTTTAGCATAAAGGAATGGGTGTATTATGCAAAAATCAAAATTCGCTGTCGCGATGATTTCAACTGTATTTGGTTTGGGCTCTGTGGTTGCGGATCCGCTCGCATTCCCGGAAGCTTTGGGGTTTGGCGCCCAAGTGACCGGGGGACGATCCGGCTCGGTCTATCACGTTACAAATCTCAACGATTCGGGTGAAGGCTCTTTTCGCGATGCGGTGAGTCAAGGAAACCGAATCGTTGTCTTTGACGTGGGTGGAATTATCAACATCCAAACGGCGGTCTCTATCAAAAGCAACATTACCATTGCGGGGCAGACTGCTCCTGGGGAAGGAATCGCCATTCACGGTGGAAAGCTCAGCACCGGTAAACAGAGCAACATCATTATCCGCTACTTGCGAATTCGTCCAGGTGAAAATACCAATTCCGAAAAAGACGACGCCCTTAACTTGTACGATGCGAAGAATGTGATTGTGGATCACTGCTCCGTAGAACTTGCTCCTTGGAACAATTTCGGAGGGTCTTCGGACGATGCGAATTATCGCGTGACCGGTGTGACGGTGCAGAATTCTCTCATTGCAAATCCGATCGGACAGCAGTTTGGCGCCCACATTGAATCTGTGGATGGAACCTGGGCTTGGTATTACAATGCGTTCGTAAATACCCACAACAGGAATCCTCTGGATAAGATCAACGATGTCTTTGTCAATAACATCCTTTATAATTTCGAAGCGGGGTACACCACTCACACGAGTACACATTTCAATCATGATATCGTGAACAATTATTTTGTATATGGTCCTAAGGGAAGCAATCCCTGGTATCAGGTTGATAAGAATCAGAGTATTTACGCTTCCGGCAATATGATTGATACGAATCGCGATGGAGTGTTGAACGGAGAAGCCTCTAGTATTTATTACTACCAAGGTGCAGGCGAAGAACTTTCGACGCCTTGGAATGAAATGACTGTGAATGGTCCCATGCTTAGCGCTGCCAGCGCCTGGCGCTATGTGAATTCCCAGAGCGGCGTGTTGCCTTACGACGACATCGATTCTTTGGTGTGGTACCAGGTGGGAACACTTGGAACGGCTGGTGCTCTTGTCAAGTCCGTTGGGGCTATGGGTCTCACGACGAACAATGGCTGGGGAGAAGTCATCGCGGGAGAAAAGTCTCTCGATACAGATGGGGATGGAATTCCAGACTTTTTTGAAAAGGCGATGGGCTACAATGTTTCTTCGGATGATGCGATGACAATCGGTGCGGACGGGTACGCTTACATTGAAAAGTACATCAACTGGCTCGGGGCAATGCACATGTCCGTTTCTAAAAATGGGAGTGCGACCTTTGACCTTCGCAGCATCACGAAAGGCTTTTTAGAAGTTTCCCCGTCGTATGCAGTGGCATCTGCGGAAAACGGCTCGGTTTCGCTGGGGGCAGATGGTTACACGGTGACGTTTACGCCGAATCCGAATTACACGGGCCTCGCCTCTTTCCAGTACACGGTCAAAGGCTCTGATGGAACGGAATATACGGGCCGTGTTGAAGTGCTTGTCGAAGAAAGTGACTTAGTTTCGGGACCTGCTCTCTTGCTTATCGCAGGATCTTCGGAACAGAGCATGATGCTCGGCGATTCCATTCAAAACATCACCTATAAATATTCCGCTTGTGGAGGCGCTTTGGCAACAAAACTTCCAGAGGGCGTCACGGCTACGGTGAACTATTTGGATAGTACAATTGTTTTGCAAGGCGCTCCGACTGCGACTGGAAATCTCGGCTATACTATCGTCACGACCGATGACGGAGGTGAAAGTGCAACGGTCAGCGGAACCATCACGGTTCGCGCCATGGCAACCGTGATTACAGCATCCACGGAATTTCTCAGCAGTGTCAATGCAGCCTATCCAAACGAAGGCATCGGCGCCTATGAAGAAAATAATGCGGGCTGGATCGATAGCGGTTATTACAATTTTAACAACAGCTTAGAAAGTTATGGTGCTTGGAATTTGAATGTTCCGACTGCCAAGAATCCCGCAATCTTGAACATCCGATTTGCTAACGGGGGAAGCGCTGAACGCAACATGGAACTTTTCCTCAACGGGAAGAGCGTCGGTATCATCGTATTTCCGTCTACATCGGATTGGACAACTTATGACAGCATATCTGTACAGGTGAATCTTCTAAAAGATACGAATGTTCTGCGTCTAAAGTCTCTTACGGAAAACGGTGGTCCGAATGTAGACGAGTTCCGTTTTGATGTCGCCGGCGTTACTCAGATTCCGGGAGAGCTTCTCGAAGAAATTGAACGACAAAGCGAGGATTCTGAAGAAGTCGCTATCGGTTCCACGGTTCCGTTCCAAATGGTGACCAGTGCCGCCTACGACTTGAGAACGGGAATCCTCCGCGTGTCGCATTCCGCTTATGTCCGGGTGTCTGTCTTTGATATGAACGGTCGAAAAGTGGCAAATTTTGCCGGAAATGTCTCGTCGGGTGCAACTCAGTTGGGCTTTAGCCGCTCAACACTCCCGCAGGGCCGCTACCAGGTCCGCGTTCAAGTGAAGTAAAGTTCTCGGAAGGAGCAAATAAAAAAGAGCCTCCCAGCGGGGAGACTCTTTTTTTTTGTGAAAAACTGTAAGCGATGGAATTTACTTGCCGAGGAAGCTTTCACCGCTGTCCACGCTCTGGTAAATGAGCGTGTTGATCGTCATCGGGCCGACTCCACCCGGAACCGGGGTGTAAGCACTAGCGACTTCTTCAAGGCCAGCCTTTTCCACGTCACCGACTCCACCCGGATGGTAACCGGCGTCGATCACGACTGCGCCCTTCTTGATCCAGGCGGTCTTGATGAATTCCGGCTTGCCGACTGCACCGATCAAAATGTCTGCTTCGCCGACGTACTTTTCGAGGTCCTTGGTCTTGCTGTGGCAAATCGTCACGGTGCAGTTTGCGTTCAAGAGCATCATGGCCATCGGCTTGCCGAGGATTGCGCTACGGCCGACAACCACGGCGTGCTTGCCTTCCAGAGGAATGTCGTAAGCCTTGAGGATACGCATAATGCCAGCCGGCGTTGCGCTGCCGTAAGCCTTTTCTCCCATTGCCATCAGACCAAAGCCGAGGCAGGTGACGCCGTCCACGTCTTTGCGGCGTTCAATCTTTTCAAAGGCGGCGCGTTCGTCGATGTGGCGCGGAACCGGGTGCTGCAGCAAGATGCCGTGCACGTTCGGGTTTTCGTTCAATTCTTCGATTTTGGCGAGGAGTTCTTCGGTCGTCGTCTGCTTCGGCATGTGAACCGGGAGGCTTTCCATGCCCACGCGAGCGCAGGCGTTGCCTTTCATTTTCACATAGGTGGCGCTGGCCGGGTCGTCGCCTACGAGAATCGTGGCGAGGATCGGGGTCTTGCCGGTGCGAGCCTTGAGGGCTTCGACGCGTTCCTTCAGTTGAAGTTCAGATTCTTTGGCGAGTTTTTTACCGTCGAGGATAAGAGCAGACATAAGATCTCCTGTTTTTTTAAAAGATAGAAAACAGGAATTGTGGTTAACTCCTGTATCAAAATTTCCCCTCTAAAAATTTATGGATTCTGGCAGTTGAATGCCGAATCGATAAATTAGTCACGAACGCTCAAACTTGCGATGAAAACCGCAAAAGCCGCCAACGGGCTGAGCTTTGCCGTCTGTCTGGAGCTTTCGTAGATCTTTTCAGAGTCCACAGCTGTCATTTCTGCAAAAAGGGTCTTGCGTGCTTTTTCCTGCACGAGTTCAAATTCATGGGGGGTGCGCACGATACGAGCCTTCTCTGCAGTGGAAGAGAATAACGTATTGCTATTTGCTTGCATTATTGTACCCTCTGTTACGAAACACACATGTGCTCCGTTATCCACTCAATCCATCCGTATGTAAATTTTAAGAAAACTTTTCCCCGATGTAAAGTGTTTTGTAACACATTTTGAAAGTTTCCTCTGGGGAAATGTTCTGCGTCACACTCAGACTGCTCTTTTTATCGAAAAATCGCCATTTTAAAGTTTTTGGCTCATGCCGAAGCGGAAATGCAGGGTCAAAGAAAGGGCGCCCGCCTGTATCCAATGCTCCGAAGTAGCGTCTGTAGGCTTGTACGAGTTGATGCTGAGAGGCAACTGGAGCAAGTGCGCATAGGAGAAGGTCACGAGGAAATTGTCCGTAAAGGTGTAGGTCAGGGCGAGCGAGAGCATGCAGCCGACGCCGACCAGGTTCTCCGTGTCTTCATTATCGTCAGAATCTACGTGCAAATAGCTCACGGTCGGCGAGAACTTGCCTTCGACGACATAGTAACGCTTCGAAATGAATTCAGGACCTACGCTCAGCAACGACCAAATGGCGCCGTAAAGGGCGTCGTCTTCGCCCAGGGCGGCGGGACTCACGATCACATACTGGGGAATCAAAATCATCCACATCGGGGCCACGTGCACTTCGCGCATGGTGTTCAGGTAACGGCGGTACTTAATAGGAATCTTTTCCTTGTTGGCTTCGAGCGTCTGCGGGGTAATGACCCCGTAGAGGTTCAGATTGAAGCCCGTGTGGAACTCTCTGCCGGCGACGCCCGGAATCCAGAAGGCGGTAGGGCCGATTCCCGCATTAAATGGAACTTCGACGTGCGTTACGGGCCGCGCCGCGTAAAGGGTTGCGGCAAATGCAGTTAAAAACAAAACGACGATCCACTTTTTCATGATAAAGTTCCTAAATTGGGAGGTATCGAATATCAAGGATTAAAATATGAAATTATGGACTTCTAGTATTTTTTCCGCTGCCATTTTGGGCACGTTAATCGCATGTTCTTCTTCTCCGAAGCCGGAAACCGCTCCTGCTGCAGCGGCCGCTCCGACGGACTCGGCTGCGGTTACCGTTAAAAAAGACACTTTGATTACGCCGAAGGACCGTTACAGCTACGCTCTCGGTATGGATATGGGCCGTGCCATTAAGAATGTGGACGCGGAAATCGACAAGGAACTTTTCCTCCGCTCTTTGAGCGACCAGATGGACGGCAAGGTCTTGCTGATGACGGATTCCCAGGCGGAAAAGGCTCTCCAGGAACTGGTTCTTCAGATGCAGGTCACGCGTGAAAAGAAGGCTGCAGAAGCTGCCAAGGCCGCTCTGGACTCTCAGAAGGTCTTCCTTGAAAAGAACAAGACTGTGGCTGGCGTGATTACCACGGCAAGCGGTCTTCAGTACAAGTATATCACTCAGGCGAAGGATTCGAGCGCAAGAACTCCGAAGCTTACGGATAAGGTGCGTGTCCATTACGCAGGCGCTCTTTTGAACGGAACGGAATTTGACAGCTCTATCAAGCGCGGTGAACCGCTTGAATTCCCGGTGAATGCCGTGATCAAGGGCTGGCAGGAACTTTTGACTTTGATGAAGGAGGGCGAAAAGGTTCAGGCATGGATTCCGAGCGAACTCGGTTACGGTGCAGAAGGCGCTTCTCCGGTGATTCCGCCTAACGCTCTCCTCGTCTTTGAAGTGGAACTTTTGAACGTGGTGACGGCCGCTCCGGTTGTCGATACGGTCAAGGCTGTGAAGACTCCGGAAGAACTCAAGGCCGATAGCATTGCCGCCGCGAAGGCTGCGAAGCAGGCGAAGCAAGACAGCATCGCCGCCGCGAAAAAGGCAAAGGCCGACAGCATCGCCGCAGTAAAGGCTGCGAAGAAGGCTGAACAGGATAGCATCAAGGCCGCGAAGAAGGCAAAGCAGGATAGCATTGCTGCTGCCAAGAAGGCAAAACAAGACAGCATCGCCGCCGCGAAAAAGGCGAAAGCCGACAGCATCGCCGCAGTAAAGGCTGCAAAGAAGGCGGAACAGGACAGCATTGCTGCCGCCAAGAAAGCTGCGAAGAAGGCAAAGCAGGACAGCATTGCAGCCGTGAAGAAGGCGAAGCAAGACAGCATTGCCGCTGCGAAAAAGGCAAAGCAAGACAGTATCGCTGCCGTGAAAAAGGCGAAGGCCGATAGCATTGCCGCTGTGAAGGCAGCAAAGAAGGCTGAACAGGATAGCATCGCTGCCGCCAAGAAGGCTGCTCAGGCTAAGCCTGCAGAACCGGCTAAGGCCGAAGCTGCGAAGCCAGCTGCAGAAGCCGCAAAGCCTGCCGCAGATACGGCAAAGACCGCCGCTCCTGCCGCAAAAAAGTAATTCTTGAGAATTGATAAAAACAAAAAAGCCTTCCGATTTTTCGGAAGGTTTTTTCTTTTGAACCCAAAGCTTGGGGCAAATGTCAATGCTCGGCGAGGCGGATCGATTCAAGCATTTCACGAACCGCACGGTCCATGCCGATCATCACGGAACGTCCGATGATGCTGTGGCCGATTGTCAGTTCTTCAATGCCGTTGATGCTCGAAATGTAGCCGACGTTGCGGTAGTTCAAGCCTTGGCCTGCGTTGACGCGCAAACCGTATTTGCGGGCGAGAACGGTCATGTCTTGGAGGGCTGCGAGTTCGCGGTCCACGTCTGCGGACGAACCTAAATCAAAAGCGTTTGCAAAGTGGCCTGTGTGCAGCTCCACAAAGTCTGCTCCGATTTTCTTTGCCGCTTTCACCTGGTCCGTGTCCGGATCGATAAAGACGCTGACTGCGATATCGTTGTTTTTGAAGGAGGCGACAGTCTTGGCCAGTTCGTCGATACGAGCCGCTGCGTTCAAACCGCCTTCGCTGGTCACTTCTTGATTTTCAGGAACAAGCGTTACCATATCCGGCTGAATATCGATGGCGAGCTGGATCATTTCCGGAGTCGGTGCCATTTCCAAATTCAAATGGGTTGTGACAATGCCACGGAGCAGTCGGACGTCGCGTTCCTGAATGTGACGGCGGTCTTCGCGCAGGTGTGCGGAAATGCCGTGGCAACCGGCGAGTTCTGCAAGGGTGGCGCCTGCAACAGGATCCGGTTCGCGAATCTTGCGAGCTTCGCGGATCGTAGCGATGTGGTCAATATTTACGCTCAGTTTAACAGACATGAGCCCTCCTATTCAGTTTGGAAGATATTGGATAAACTAACAAATTCTGTCCCTTGTGCAGTTGCGTCGGCTTCTAAATTTTCGATCGCCTTGAAGGTTGCGCTAGAGATGGGAAGAATCAAAATGGCTTTGCCGGAACGTCTTGCCGCTTTCAACACGCGGGAAACGTAAACAGCATGCGTCATTCTAGACGGGTCGAAGGGGCTTTCCGTGCGACACTTGAGGTGGATGTCTTCACAGACGTCTTCGGTTCTGGAATAGCGGTTTGTGGTCAAATCCATAAACCAAAGCCTACGTTCCTTGAGAGGGTTGAAAATAGCGTGGAGCAAGGCTTGCTGTTCTACAGCGCGACTGCCAAAGCGGGTCGCAATTCCTTGTGCATGGGGAACTTTTTCTAAAGCGTCCGTCACAAGGTCCTGAATTTCCGATTGAGACTGATGAATAAAGATCATCGATTTGCTAAAAGCTTTGGAGCGAAGCTTCTTGTCTTCCATCGGAAGCCAAACGACGGATTCATACTGCTTCAATTTCTTCAAGCCCGATTTGTAGGATTGAATTTCGGACGGGGTAATCAGCAGGGAATACGGAAAGTTTAAGCTGTTCAATTCATCCGAAAATCCCGAAAGCTCTTTGTTCGCATAAAAGGCGACCGCTAAGCGGGACGTATTATTATAAAAGCTATCTGCGACTTGCAATTCCACGTAGAAGGTATCGCCAAAAGGCGCGACGAAATCGAAATCGACAACCGAACCATTTCGATTTTCAATTTCTTCCATCGAAAGCACCTTCCCACCGTGTTTTTCCAAATGCTTCTGCGCTTTCAAAAGGTAATTCGGGTAAGAAATTCCGCGTCCCACTTTCCAGATTTCGCGCGGGTTCTTTTTTTTCTTCGGCAGCACCTTCAGCACGGGGATCTCCTGAAGCAGCTTCTTCATATAAGGATCCGCGTCTGCAAGCATCGGCTTTGATTCTTTTAAGCCCGTCGCGATCAGCGTATTCTCAAAGGCTTCCCGATTCATCAGAATAAAGGACACCCCTAAAAGAACAATCGCCACACAAATCGCGACTAGGATGAGATTCTTGTTTTTCATGCTGTCCAAATATAACTACATTGAAAATCGATGCCTCTTCTTTGTGCTCTAGTCGGCGCCACTGGCGTAGGAAAAACGAAACTCTCTCTTTCACTTGCGAAAGAGTTTCACGCGGAAATCATTTCCATGGATTCCCGCCAGATCTATAAAGACTTTTGCATCGGCACGGCTCAACCGTCTAAAGAAGCGTTAAAGAGTATTCCCCATCATCTGGTAGATTTTTATCCTCCGACGGAAAACTTTTCGGTAGGTGAGTTTGTCCGTCTTGTAAAAGAGCTTCTGCAAAAGAATCCCGAGACTCCGTACATCTTGGTCGGCGGAACGGGAATGTATTTGCAGGCTCTCACGGAAGGCCTTGCCGAAATTCCGCAGGTCCGTGAAGACATTCGAAAAGAATGCGAAGAAATCCTTTTGAAAGAAGGTCTAGACGCTTTGTATCAAAAGGTCAAAGAAATCGATCCGGATTCCGCACAAACTATTCTTCCTCAAGACCGCCAACGTTTACTTCGGGCGCTTGAAGTTTCTAAGCAGACCGGACGCAAGTTTTCCGAAGTCCGTAACGACCGTAAAGGTGGTATCGGCAACGTGAAAACATTCTGGCTTGACCGTGAACGGACAACGTTGTATGCAAACATCGACAAACGCGTTCTTCAAATGGTCGAAGAAGGCTGGAAGGAAGAAGTGGAAAGCTTGCTTTCCCAGGTTCCGCTGACGGCGCCTGCGTGGCAAAGCCTCGGATATAAAGAATGGATATCCTGCATTCAGGGGAAAATGTCCTCTCAAGAGGTCATTGAAATGGTTCAACAGGGCACAAGACGCTATGCAAAGCGCCAAATCACCTGGTTCCGTCACCAAACCGTGGCGGAAAGAATCGATTTAGGGGAAAATTTCGATCAAAACTTCGAAAAAATCGCCCGAAGCCTGATTTCTAAATAAGAAAATTGTTAAAAGTTTGTTGATAGAGTGTTCTTTTCGTGAAACTAACCGCGGAAAAGGCTGTTTTTACGCATGGAAAGCGAAAAAAAAGCGAAAAAATGAAAAAATCGAGAAAAACACCCTTGACGTTTCCGTGGGGATTTCTATAATTGGCGTCGTTCCGGTCGAGAACGACTGAGAAACACCCCGAA
>JAILDK010000091.1 GCA_024689485.1 Fibrobacter sp. | reverse complement strand
TTCTTCTTCGACAAAATCCACTTCGAGTTCAATGCGGGCGGAGATGTCTTTTAATTTGTGCGCAAGATCGTGAACGTCCTTGGAGAACTTTCCCGATAAAAGCTTGTGCGCATTGTCGAGAGCGGAAAGCGTTTGGCTGTGGATGACGTCGGCGACAGATTCCGCCTGCACCAGGTCCATTTTGCCGTTTAGGAACGCGCGCTTCGTATATTCGCCCCGGTAAGCGATGCGCACGTTTTCAAGGCTGCACATCGCATCGATTAGACTGCGGACAATCAGAGGATTCCCGTGCGGAAAAAGTTCGAGCGAATCTTCGCCGGTATAGGAACTCGGCCCTGCGTAAAAAATGTACAGCAGGGAATCGATCTTCTTTTGCGTTTCCGGGTGCCGTGCGGTGGCGAGCGTGGCCATGCGAGGCTTGGGATCATTGCATCGGAACATTTTCTGCAAAATGGTACGTGTATCCGGACCGCTCACGCGGATGGCGGCGAGTGCAGAGGTTCCATGCGGGGTTGCGGGGGCTACGATTGTCTGTTCCACGGCTTTAATATAGCTAATTGGGATTTTCCCCAAAAATGAAACCTGTGAAATTTTGTAAATTGAAGCGGAACATTTTTTACCCGATGGAGTTTTTGAATGAACGCCGCAAAGAAAGCTGAAAAGGAACAGGAAAAGGAACAGACTCCGGACTTCATGAAGAAGGCCGAAGAATACTTTTCGAATAACCGTAAAATCTTTTTGTGGAATCAGGTGGATGACGAAAGCGCTGGCAAGATTGTGAAGCAGCTTTTGTACCTCGATTCCCTTTCCCATGACGATATCATTTTCTTCATCAACAGCCCGGGTGGCGTGATTTCGAGCGGTCTTGCAATTTACGATGCGATGAACGCGATTAAAAGTGACGTGGTGACGGTTTGCTGTGGCCAGGCGGCTTCGATGGGCGCTGTGCTTTTGACCGCCGGTGCCAAGGGCAAGCGTTACGCTTGGCCGTCTGCCCGCATCATGATTCACCAGCCGTTGATCCAGGGCCAGATGGAAGGCCCGGCAAGCGACATCAAGATCCAGGCCGAAGAAATGCTCCGCATCCGCTCCATTACCACGAGCATCATTGCGAAGACGAGTGGCAAGACGATCGAAGAAGTCGACCGTGACACGGAACGTGACAACTTTATGTCGGCAGACGAAGCCAAGGCTTACGGACTTATCGACGAAGTGAAGAGCATTCTCTAATGGGTTTATTCTCTGCCATCAAAACGGGCCTTCAGAAGACCCGCAACGCGATCCTCGGCGAAATCAAAGGCATTGCCGGCAAGGGCAAAGTCACCGATGAAATGCTCGAGGAACTCGAAGAACGCTTGATCAAGGCGGACGTCGGTACGAGTGCCGCGTTCCTTTTGACAGACGCTCTCCGTGAAGAGGCTTTGGGAAAGTCTCTTTCGCAAGACGAAGTGTTGGACATTTTGCGCTCGGAAGCGGAACGCTTTCTCGTGGATCCGCCGAAGTTTGAATTCAAAGGCAACCCGCACGTGTTCCTCGTAATCGGCGTGAACGGTGCCGGTAAAACGACGACGATCGGAAAGCTCGCGAAGAAGTTTGCAGACGAAGGTCACAAGGTGATGATCGCTGCGGCGGATACGTTCCGTGCGGCGGCGATTGAACAGCTTGAAGTCTGGGCAAAACGCTCGGGTGCGGAATTCGTGCGTCACGCGGAAGGCTCGGACCCGGCTGCGGTCGCCTTTGATGCTTGCCAGGCTGCCAAGGCGCGTGGCTGTGATGTCGTGTTCATCGATACCGCAGGTCGTTTGCAGAATAAAGATTACCTGATGGAAGAACTTGCGAAGATCGTCCGCGTGCTGAAGAAGATCGATCCTTCTTATCCGCACGATATGATGCTCGTTCTCGACGGCAACACGGGACAGAATGCGATCAACCAGGCGAAGATCTTTAACCAGAGTTTTCCGCTGACGGGCCTTGTCGTGACAAAGCTCGACGGCACAGCTCACGGTGGCTCCGTCCTTTCGATTGCAAGTTCTCTCAAGGTGCCTATTCTCTGGGTGGGAATGGGTGAACGCATCGACCAGCTCGTGCCTTTTAGCAAGGCGGAATATGTCGATGGGCTCTTTAAGGAATAAAATCGGACTTGGAATTTTTGCGCTCTCGGTGCTCGCTTGTACCGAGAGTTCTAATTCTATTCCTCCCGATTTTGTGCGCCTGTATGGAGATCTCCGAGTCGCTTCGCGCGAGTATGGGGAAACTTCGACAGACGGTCGTATTGTCCGCATTCGCATTTTGGAAAAGTACGGTTATACAGCGGAGCGTTTTGATTCGATCGCGGAATCCATTCAGAAAAGTCCCGACCTTTGGGAACCGTTCCAGGAAGCGGTCGTGGAATATGCGGATTCGATCGCGGTGGCGGTGAATGCCATCGCTCCGCAGATTCGGACCAAGCCCGATCCGAAGAAGGAAAAGAAAAAATGAAACGCTTTTTCTGGATCTGCCTTGCCGTTCTTGTTTGCGGAATGTTTTTGCCCGCTTGGGCGGGCGACGCCCCGAAGCTAAAAAAGGCTGTGACGACGGCCCGCGATTCCGTGCACTGGGAAGATTACACGGCGGCCCTTTCTGCCGCAAAAAAAGATCAGAAGATGATCTTTGTCGATATTGTCGCGGACTGGTGCATTCCTTGCCGCGAAATGGAAAAGACGACTTACCGCGACAAGCAGGTCGTTGAAACTTTGAACAGTCGCTTTCACCCGGTACGCTTGAACCAGGCCGCAGAAGATACGATCCAGTGCGACGACAAGCGCTTGCCCGTGAACCGATGCTTCTTTAACGTTTGGAATCTTCAAGCGGTTCCTTCTTACGTGCTGATCGCGCCGAAGGGACTTTCGATTCTCACTTATTCGAACGGCCTTTCCGCCGATCAGATGAACATCCTTTTGATGCAGTTCCTGTCGAAGGAAAAGGAATGGATTGCACAATGAATTTTACGCCGATAGAAATCGCCTTTTGGGTGCTGCTCTTTTTGCTCGTTCACTGCTACTTGATTTTCCCGGTGACGCTTCCGTTTTTGAGCGAACTTTTTTCGCGCAAGAACCGCAAGGTTGTAGATAAAGTAAACCTTCCGAAGGTGTCGATTCTCGTTTCGGCGTACAACGAAGAAGCGGTCATTGAAAAGAAGATTTTGAACTTTCTCGAAATCGATTACCCGAAGGATCTGCTCGAAATTTTGATCGGCGACGACGGCTCTGCGGACCGTACCGCAGAAATCGTGGAACGCTATGCGGACAAGGGCATTCGTCTGGTGAAGGCTCCGCAGAACGCGGGCAAGGCTGCGATGCTCAACCGTTTGCAGGGGCAAGCTTCGGGCGAAATTCTCGTCTTCTGCGACGCGAATACGATGCTCTTTCCGAATGTGATTCGAAAGCTCGTCGCGCCGTTCAGCGATCCGAAAATCGGCTGCGTCTGCGGACACTTGATTTTGACGGACAAGAGCGGAAGCCCGCTCGGCTCGGGCGAACGCAGCTACTGGGATTTGGAATCGGAAATCAAAAAGTTCGAAGGCATTCTCGATCGCCTTGTCGGCGGGAACGGCGCCCTTTACGCAATCCGCAATTCGCTTTACACACAGCTCCCGGTCAAGAAGAGCGTGATGGATGACTTCTTCATTACGGTTAAGGTTTTGCAGAAAGGTGCGTTCTGCACCTTCGATTCGAGCGCGATTGGAACGGAACAGACTTCCAAGGAAGGCTCGGGCGAATACCGCCGCAAGGTGCGCATTGGACGTGCGAACTTCAACTATCTGTTCTCTTATTTGCCGCTGCTTAATCCGTTCCATCCGCTGCTCGCTTACCTGTTCCTTTCGCACAAACTTTTGCGCTGGCTGACTCCGCATATTGCGCTTGTGCTGCTCGTTCTGAACGGTATTCTTTTGGCTTCCGGTCGCCCGATTTATTTTGTGACGATGGGCCTTGCCGCTTTGTTCTTGCTCGTGGCTCTGACGAAGCTTTCGGGGAGCGCCTATTACTTTTTGCTGATGAACTTTGCGATGTTCAAGGGAAGCTTCCTTTCGCTTGCAAAGGAACACGGTGGCGGTTGGAAGCGTGAAGCCCGTGGCGATGAAGAAGGCGAAGATTCTTCGACGGTCGCGAAGGCTTTGCCGTTTGTGCTTGCGAGCGCTCTTGCGTTTGCGGCTCTAGCGCCTGCGCCTGCGCAAGCCTTGACCGCGGATGTGAGTGCGGGCGTTGTGAATGCGACGGAAGAACTTTCGGAATTCAATTTTAACGTGTCGGGCCACTGGTGGTATCCGGTTGATCAGATGGTTTTTCTGGGGCTTGGAGTGGACTATCAGCGCTTTGGCGATGTAACGCTTGTGCCGGTGATGGGAAGTGCCTATATGCGTTTACCGTTTGGCAGTGTGATGATGCCTGCGGCGACTTTCGACATCGGTTATGCGTTTGGAAATGAAGCCCAGATGATCTGGCGCGCAGGCGGCGGCTTGGACATTAAGCTTGGCCGCTATTCGTCGATGCTTGTGCTCGGCGGTTACGAGAATCTGCGGGAAACCGGAGACTTTGTGTATCTCCGTTGCGGTCTCCTGCTAGAACTTTAAGAGAAATTATTCCACGACGAGATCTTCGTCTGCCACATTCAGGTCGGCGACGATTTCGAGTGCGTCCGGTTCGTCCAGGAACTTGGCAATCAGGCCGGTGCGCTTTTCGCCCGTATCGTGGGTAATCAGTTCGATGACATCGTCGATCTTCACGTCGATGACGGCTTTGTCGGTGACTGGGATTTTAATCGACATACCCTTGGCGATATCGCCTTCCAAAATGGATCCACGAAAAACCAAACTTTTTTGATCTTCACCAAAGAGAGTTCTTTTCACATGAAATTTTGCCATATGACAAAAAGTTAAATTATTCTCATGAACTTGCGTGTTGGAAGAATCCCTTTTTTGGTTTGCGCTCCGTTTTTTCATCTTTTTTTGAACGATGAAGCGCGTTTTGAAGGCTATTCTTTTGACGACGGCGCGCCGAGTGCTCTGAATCAAAAGCTGTGGACGGGTGAAGTGCACCTTGCACCCGCCTCTTCCATTGCTTACGCCCGTGCGCCGCAGGATCTTGTCCTTGCTCCGGATCTCTGCACATCGTGCAAGCTCGAAGTGAATTCCGTGGAACTGTTTTCCCGCTATCCGCTGAACGAGCTTTCGGGCAAGCGCATTTACATGACTTCGCAGAGTGGAACGTCGGTCGCCCTTTTGCGGGTCATCTGTTCACAGTATGCAAATGTTCGCCCGGAATATGTAAACGACCGCGCAAATTGTGATGCAGCACTTCTCATCGGGGATGATGCTCTGATCGAAAAGACGAAAGGCGCTTGGCCGTACCGCTACGACATGGCGCTTCTCTGGAGAGACTGGCACGGGCTTCCGTTCGTGTTCGGGGCGTGGAGCGTTCACCGTTCGGCGCTTTCGCGCGAGATGCGTCCAAGACTCGAAGCCTTCCTTGAAAATGTGCACGAGTCGATTGCAAAGTTCCGCGCGTGTCCTCAGAACGCATTAAAAAAATGGGCGGAGCGTTACCCCGTCCCATTCACTGCGGAAGAATTGAGAGGCTATTACGATTCTCTCGATTACGAATTTACAGACGAAAGGAAAAAGTCCTTGCAACTGTATTTTAATTTGTGCGCAAAAGAGGGAATCCTTAGCGAATCGCCGACGTTACGCTTTCTGTAAAGATCGAAAGATTCTTTCCGATGGTTTCCCAATCGTTTGCCTGCATCAGTGCGGGCTTAAAAATGCTCCCGCCGAAGGCGACGAGGTTCACACCGCTTTTGAAGTAATCCGCGACGTTTTCGGTAGAGACTCCACCGCAAGCGAGCAGTGGAATGTCGCGGAACGGGCCGCGTAACGCTTTGATGTAGGAAGGTCCACCGACATGGCTCACCGGGAAAATTTTAACGCAGCTCGCGCCAAAGTCGTAAGCGCTCTGCACTTCGGTCGGGGTCAGCGCGCCCGGGATGTCGGGAATGTTTTCTTCTACGCATTTGCGGATGACCGCTTCGACTGTATTCGGGGAGACGATAAATTCCGCGCCCGCTGCAAGAGCCTTGTCGAGATCTTTCAGGTTGCGGACGGTGCCCGCTCCCACTTGGATGCCGAACGGCTTTGCAAAGCTTTTGAGCCTTGAAATGATGCTTGTCGCTGCATCGGTATTCATGGTGACTTCGATTGCTTTTAAGCCGCACTTTGCCGCGGTCTTTGCGCAGGCTTCTTCGGCGCCTTCCGGGATGTCGCGCAGGATGCCGACGACGGGCATGTCTTGGAGAGAGGAGAGGAACTGGTTCATAGCTCGGAAAATAGCAAGATTCTGTAATGAATTTGCGTTTTTTAGCGGTTTTTTGGTTTTTAGGCTTTGATTAACCTATTTTCTAAGTGTAAATAGGAGAAGTTTTATGCAAGATTTGCCCTCGAAAGAACAGATTATCGCCGTGGTGCGTGACGAGCCGATGGTTGGCAGTCAGCTCCGCCGTGCAATGGGCATTACAAAGCACAAGAAGTTGGCTTTTAAGCAGTTGCTTGCGGAAATGGTGAACGAAGGATCGCTCGCCCGTACGAGTAATAAGGAATATACGCCGGGAACCGGCGAACCGAAGTATGCCGAAGACCGTGAAGAACGGGAAGATAACCGTCGTCCGTCTGCAGCGAGCCGTCGCAAGGCGACTTACGATGATGACGAAAGTCGCGTCCACCGTGGCGTTTTAAGCCCGGATGGAAACGAATGGTGGCAGGTGACCGATTCGAATACGGGTAAGGTTTACCAGATGGCGCACCGCAGCAAGGCTCCGGGCAAGGAAGGCGAAACGATCGCGTTTACGCTGTATCCGCATCCGAAGCTCAAACATTCGATGCTTGCGAAGGTGGACCGTTCCGCAATGGAAGGCGATCTCAAGTGGAGCGATGTGAAGGCTCAGTTCATCAAGGACTCTTCGCTTCCGGAAAAGTTCTCCGATTCCATTATGGAATTTGTGAACAAGCAGCAGGCTCCGAGCGAAAAGGATTTGAAGGATGGCCGCGTGGATTTGCGAAACCTGTACATCCTTTGCATTGACCCGGACGGCGCCATGGACCATGACGATGCAATCTCGGTGGAAAAGCGCCCGGACGGCGGTTTCCATTTGGGTGTGCACATCGCCGATGTGAGCCATTACGTGCCGGAAGGTTCGGAACTCGACGATGAAGCGTTGACGCGCAGCTTTACGCAGTATTTGCCGTGGACCGCTGTGCCGATGCTTCCGGATCGTCTTTCGAGCGACCTGTGCTCTTTGCACCAGGGCGTGGACCGTCTCGCGTTCAGCTGCCTCATGGAACTCGACAAGGATGCCCATGTGGAATCCTTTGAATTCAAGAAGAGCATGGTGAACATTACCGCGGGCATTACATACGGCGAAGCGGTAAAACGTTTGGAAGCGGGCGACGAACATGTGAAGGCCTTGCAGGAAGTAACAGCGCTTCTCCGTGAGAACCGTCGAAAGAACGGCATTTTGGAACTCGGCAGTACGGAATTCGGCTGCAAGTTTGACGAAAATGGCGAACCTGAAAAGATCGTGCCGCGAGAAGAAAATGAATCCGACCACTGGGTCGAAGAATGCATGCTCATTGCAAACCAGTGCTGCGCCCGAGAACTCGAACGTCGCCATTTGCAGGGTGTGTACCGTATTCACGAAGCTCCGGATACAAAGGACATCATGGAACTTTACTACCAGATGCCCGACCTGTTCAAGGACAGTCCGATTTCGCTCCGTGAACTCGGAAAGCCGCGCCGCGGCGATACGAACCTGAACCCGGATATCTTTAAGCTTTACCAGCATTTGATCGCCCGTGCTAAGGGAGATGATGAAATCATCATGCGCATTCTTCGCAGTATGCAGAAGGCGCATTACGATAGCAACTGCTTCGGACACTTTGCGCTGAACTGGCAGGACTATGCGCACTTCACAAGCCCGATCCGCCGTTATGCGGACCTTTGGTGCCACCGTGAACTTTCGCGCAAGACTCCGGATGAAACCGATGCCAAGCGCGCCTGGGACGTGGTGGCCGTTTGCTCCGAAATTTCGGCAAACGAAGTGAAGAACCAGAAGACGGAACGCATGTCTTTGAAGGTGTGCGCCACCTGGCTTTTGCGCAAACACTTGGGCGAAGAATTCAATGCGACCGTGACCGGTGTGCAGGAATGGGGCATTTACGTGGGCGTGGAAGATCCGCAGGCCGAAGGCCTTGTGCGCTTCCGCGACATCGCTGGCTCCGACTTCTACGTCTTTAATCCGGACAAGGGAATTGTTTACGGCAAACGCAGCAACAAGACCTTTGCCCGCGGTGACAAGGTTCGCGTGAGACTGCTCCGGGCCAATCCGGTTCGCGGCGAAGCGGACTTTGCGATCCTCGAAAAGATCGGTGACGGCAGAACCTCTAAAATGGCAAAGCTCGACCGCGCCGAAGCCGCCGAAGAACTGGGCCTTGTGACGCAACCGGATGAAAGCGAACTCGAAACGCTTCGCCCGAGCGAACGTCGCAAGGTGCGGGAATCCTACGGGGAAGACCGCAAGGCGAACAAGCGCAAAGCGGAACGCGATGAACGCGTCGAATACGGACGCGGACGTAAGCGTACAAGCCGCCGCAGTGAAATGGATGACGAACCGCGTGGCCGTCAAAGCCGCGGAAAAAAATCCTTTGGCCGTAAAAAGAAAACATCGACCTTTGGAAATTCCCGCCGCGACTCCGGACACATTCATGGTAAAAAGCGATAACCGATGACAAATACAACTTCCAACCTTCGCAAGGTCCTTTACGCCTCGTTTCAAACGGGGGAATCTTTACCGGGCTACATTCGCTATGCGCTGGAAGCTCTTTGTCAAACGGGTTATTCCGTTGTTTACCTGACAAACGAACGAGACTTGGACGCGTCATCGCACGCGTTCCTCGATTCGCATCACATCGAACTGTTTTTTACCGCCAATCACGGTTATGACTTTGGCATGTGGCATCGCTATATCGCGTACACGGCCAAGTTCCGCCGGGAAGAGTGGGAACGTTTGGTGCTCGTGAACGATTCGATCGTTTATTTCCAGAATCGGTTTGTGAAACTTTTCCAGACCGCAGAAGAAATGCCTGCCGATGTGATTTCGCTGACTTCGAATGAAGAACAGGCTCCGCATTTGCAGTCGTTCTTTTTGTTCTTGAAGCCGAAGGCGATTGCGCCGTTTTGCGAACGTTTAATGCATGAGCCGGAAGGGGAAGATTTTTACGATACGGTGACCCGTTTTGAAGTCGGCACGAGTATCGCTTTGCGTGAAAAGGGTTTAACGCTCGATTCGATCATTCATACGCCGAAGCCTGTGCTCTTTTCGTATCCGGAGCTGATCGAGCAAAAGTTTGGCTTTGTGAAACGCAAGTTCTTGCAAAAAAGATGGACCCGAGGAGAAGCGTATTTCTTCTGGGATCATGAAGCTGGGGATGCGCTCCTTTTGGATTATCCGCGTTGGATTCGTGAAAAGGGTTCCCCCGATCGCGACTTCGATTTGAAATGGCTTTGCGATCCGGAAAAGACGCTCTTGCAGAAGTTGCAAGATGCGATTCGATTTGTGTATTACAAATTCCGTTGGAAGCTTTCGAATGCGAAAGCGAAAATGAATTCGAAATAATTCGACTTTATTTTTTAGCGAGCTGCTGTAACAGCGTCCACAAAGGCTTGGATTCCGCTGAGAGGCGTGTCCGGCAAGACGCCGTGTCCCAGGTTCATCACATGCGCACGATCCTTCGAAAGTTCGAGAATCTTTTTCGTTTGGCGTTGAATCTCTTCGGGATTTGCAAAGAGCAGAGCCTGATCCAGGTTGCCTTGGAAAATCGTGTTCGGATGCTTGTTAAAAAGTTCCGAAAGTTCGGAGCGGTGATCGACGCCGACGACATTCACGTCTAATGTGGTAAATGTATCTACCAAATGCGAAGCTCCGTTTGCGTAATGGATAATCGGGGCTTCGGTGTGATGGCGCACGATTTCGATGACCTTTTCCGTGAAAGGCTTTGCCATGTGAACGTAATCTTCGCGGGAAAGGTGTCCTGCCCAAGAATCCATGATGACGAGCGCGTCTGCGCCCCATTCCGCTTGCCTTGCTAAATATTCGCCGGTCATTTCGGCGAGAACGTTCAGGAAACTTTCAAAGGCGCTTTTGTTCTGGTAGTAAAGCGCCTTGGTGCAGTGCAAATCTTTGGAACTTCCGCCTTCGATTGCGTAAGAGGCAACGGTAATCGGGCCTCCGACGAATCCGAGCAGGGCTTTTTCTTTGGAAAGTTCCTTGCGCACTTTTTGCAAAGCGAGCTTTGTGTATTCCAAGTCTTTGTCGAGATTTACCGGGTGCAGATTTTGCATGTCGGCTATGGAACGGAACGGATTGGAAATCACGGGACCTTTTCCCGGAACGAACTTCAAATCAAAGCCCATATAGGGAAGCGCAACGAGAATATCGCTAAAGAGGATCGCCGCGTCGATGTCAAAGCGGTTCGTCGGCATGAGCGTTGCGTCGGCTGCCGCTTCCGCATTCCGCACAAAGGAAAGAAAGTCCGGAAATTTTTGACGGAGCTCGCGGTATTCGGGCAAGGCTCTGCCCGCTTGGCGCATCATCCAGACAGGCTTTTCGGTGGTCTTTCCGAGGGCGGCATCAACGAACAGCATCGACAATCCACCATTCGTCACGGGTGTTTTCGCGGACAACTTTAAAGCCTGCTTCTTTGAACCAGTCGAGAACGTAATCCTTTTCGGCGGTGAGCTGGCCTGTCAAAAGGAAGTGACCGTCTTTTTGGAGCATGCGTTCCACGTCTTTGCGCATGGGCCAGAATTCCGTGCGGATCATGTTGCAAACGATGACGTCAAATTTGGCGCTGTCGTTAAAGGTGTCCAAAAATCCGAAGAGGGCGCGGGCGTTTTTGCAACCGTTTTGCACAAAGTTTTCGGCGATGCAGGGGAGAGCGAGCATATCGATTTCGGTGCCGATGACTTTTTTTGCGCCGAGCTTGTCGGCGATCATCGAAAGAATGCCCGTGCCCGTTCCGATGTCGAGAACCGTTTTGCCCTGCAGATCTAAACCTTCCATCATACCGGCCATGAGAGCGGTTGTCGCATGGTCGCCGGTGCCGAAGGCGCTTTTCGCTTCGAGAACGAGTAAAATCGCATCTTTTTCTTCGGGGGTGAAGTTTACCCAAGGCGGACGAACCCAGACGCGGTCAGAAACGTGAACAGGCGTTGCGCGGTCTTTCCACCAGCGGTCCCAATCTTTCGCGGGTTCGTCTTCGGTGGTGAAGCTGTACTGCGGGAACTTTTCAATGATAGAGTCGCGTTCCGCTTTGTCGCCGGTGTAAAAGCAAAAGTCCGTGCGTTCCGGGGTAGAAGTTTCGAGTTCTTCCAAGGCTCCTACGCCCGCTTCCATCAAGAAGTACGTGGCGAGTTCATATTCTTCGGGAGAGCAGTAACCGGTGGCTTTGTACCAAACATCATTTGTTTGCATGGGACTTCTTCCTCTTCAAAGTTTTCTGGATCATCTGGCGCGGACTTGCAATGAACAGGCTCGAACCGAGAATCACAAGCGCAATGCTCACGATCTTTGTCGGCGGGAACGGTTCTGCAAAAACAAGGGCGCCTGCAAGAATCGGAACGACGGCTCCGATCGCCGCGCTGAACGGAATCACGAACAAGGCTCTACCGCGGGAGAACGCGACCTGTGTAAAGACAAAGGCGGTCAGGTAAGTCGCTGCAAAGGCCCACACGCGCACGTCCGCAATCCAGTATAAAAGTTCATCCGCCGAAAGTTCAATGCCCTTGGCGGTCGCGTCGATTGCAAGGCTCTTGTACAGCACATCAGACAGACCATAGCAGGTTCCCATCGTAATCGAATCGCCGACTTCAGGACTGCGAAAAATAAAATGGCTCGCAAAGGCGAAAGCGAGAAGGATTCCCACAAAGATGCAAAGCGCCGGAATGTTCTGCACACCGGGAGCTTCACCCACTTCGGAACTCGCAAACAGAAGCCCGCAGAGAACGCAGACGATGGCCGCCACGACGCGCCGGTTGATCGGCTCCTTCAAAAAGAGGCGTCCAAAAATCGCCGTCAGCACTGGATTTAGCGCAGAGATCGGCTTGACAAGGCTCAAGTTGTACAGCGCCATCGCCGTATAGTTTCCCACGTTTCCGAGTGCGGAAAGGCTAAAGCCTGTCCACCAGCGCTTCGACGTCAAAAAGCTCACAATGAAGCGAATCGGATGGTGAATGTCTGCCTTTTCACCGGACTTTGCAACGCCCGATTTCGCAAGGACGTTTCCGAAGGCAAAGCAGACCGCTGCACCGAGGGTGAGAATAAAAAACAGCATTTAGCGATCCCAAATTTCGGTGTAGACCCAATAGTTGCCAAGGCAACGTTTTACGTAATCACGGGTTTCCCAGTAGCTGATTTCTTCTGCGCGTCTGTCCCAAGGCATATCCTTGCCAGCGGCCTGCCAACGCTTAGCCGGCTTTGGACCTGCGTTGTAATTGGCGAGTACGTACATCGGGTCGTTTTCATATTCGACGAGCAAATCCTTTAAGTAGCGGACGCCGAGTCGAATGTTCATGTACGGGTTGTACAGCAGGTTCGGATGGTAATCGCTAATGCCTTCTGCCTTGGCGAGCTTTTTCGCGGTCGGCGGAATCACCTGCAAAAGTCCACGTGCGTTCGCCGGGCTTGTGATCAAATAGTTGAAGGTCGATTCCTGGCGCATCACGCTGTACACAAAAAGCGGATCGATCGAAGAATCGGCTGCGGCGACGACCTTGTCGTAGAACGGTCTCGGGTAAAGGAACTTCATCACGTTGCGCGGAGCGTCTGCGAGGTAACGGCGCGGAATCGCATTCTGGAACTGGCGAGCCAATGCGTAACCTTGGATGAGTTCGTTGTACGAAAGGAAGAGCGTTCCGTAGGTGTACAAAAAGTCGAGACGGTTCTTGTTCTTCTTTTTGGCAAAGTGGAAAACGTCGTAAGCTTCTTCGGCAAAGCCCAGGTCCAGGAGACGCTTGACCATTTCATAACGGCCGACGCTGTGCGAAGAATCCGAAGTGCCTGCCTGAGTTGTGTGAATCCAGTTGATCGTTTCCTGTTCGGACATGTCGCGCGGAGCGAGCCACGGAACCGTGGTGGAATCCATCAGTTTGCTTTCGATCAGCTTGATGCGGGAACGGTGCGCGTAATAGCCGACGGGAAAATCCTGAATGCAGTCGAGGTAAGCGGCCTTTGCCTCTTCGAGCTTGCCTTGGGCGAGGTAAATGTCGCCGAGGAACATGCGGGATCCGCTTGAACTCCAAAGATGTTCTTCGCTCTTCGCCTTTTCAAAGTGCGCGATCGCGGAATCGATCTTGTTCTGTTTCAAGTAGCAGAGTGCAATGCGGAACTGCACCCATTTGACTTTCGGGCTGTTTTTGAACTGGCGAATCGTCAAAGAATCGTAACTGGAAATGGCGTCGTCGTAAAGGCCTTTCTGTTCCTGTTCAAAGGCGCGCACCCAAATGTTATTCGCGTTCTGCAATGTGTAACGGAACTTTTCTTGGAAGAGCAAATCGATTTTTTGGGCGAGCGAATCCATGCTGTTTGCACGGTAAAGGCGCGCGAGGGATTGCAGCCAACCGGCACGCGGTTCAATGCTGTCGGTCAAAAATTCATAGTAGCCGATGGCGAGCGTATCCTTCTTCAATTTCTTATAGGCGTTCGCCCGATTTTCCCAAAGGGAAATGCGCGTCTTTAAAGAGATAGAACTCGGCGCGAGCTTCCAGTTCAAGGAATCTTCGGAAGTCTTCAAGTTCGGAACTTTAGACGTGTCGCGGGCAGGCGCTTCCGCTTCGCCTTGAGCTAAAATGGAATCGACGATCGCGATGCATTCTTCGTGGAAACCTTTGGTGCAAAGACGGTTCGAGTAGGTGATCTTTTCGTCGAGGGTTTCGGCAATCGAACGGGAACGGATACGGCGGAGAGCTTCCCAAGCCTGATCTCCATATTCCGATGGGTGAGCGATCACATACAGGTACGCCTTTTTCGCTGCCTTGAACCAGTGCGCCTGTTCCAATAAAACGCCTTTCTTGTAACGCAAGCGTGGAGCGTTTGCGTCGTCGCCGTAATTCTTTAAGAAGACGTCGATTGAGTCTGCTTTGGCTTTCGGTTTGATGTCCGATTCCTGAAGGGTCAAGTCCAGGCGGACGCGGTCGGCGAACTCTTTCCATTCGTCATCATTTGGGAAACGTGCGTCGCCCTGCTTCAAGGTTTTGCGAGCCTTGGCGAACTGCTTGTCTTCAAACTGGGAACGGGCGATGCGCGAAAGAATGCTCTTGTCGAGGCTCGAATCCTTGCCGATCAACTTCTTGTACGCCGCTAAAGACTGAACAAAGTCTCCCTTGTAATAGGCTGCCGCTGCACAGGCAAAATCCTTATCCAGGCCCGCCGGCAAAGAATCGCAATTCTTCTGATTGCGATCATAACGGATGACCTTGTTCTGAAATTCATAACCGGGGACGAGGGCGTCATCGGTTGAATTTTCTGCAGCGCAAACGGTTGCGGCGCAAATGAAGAGTCCAGCAAAGATTTTTTTAAGCATTCTTGTCCATCGGGTTCTTGACATCGTGCGAAGTAATAAAACTCGAAATGCCGAGATCGATGATCATCTGCAGGTACTTTTGACGCAGGTAACGATTGACGCTTTCCGCCGTGTCCATTTTCAGAACGGCACGTGCTGTCGCCTTCACGTCTTCATAGTTCACCGAACGGATGATCTTCTTGCATTCCATAATGCTCCACGGCGTCATGGAAAGCTCGTCCACTCCGAGGCCCACCAGCACCAGCGTGGAGAGCGGATCGGAACTCATTTCACCGCAGACGCAAACCGGAATTCCTTCGCGGTGTGCGGCTCTCACCGTACGGTCGATCATGTTCAAAACAGCAGGGTGGTGCGGTTCAAACAGGTTCGCAATGAGTTCGTTCGTACGGTCGACGGCGAGTGTAAACTGAATCAAATCGTTCGTGCCGATGCTGAAGAAGTCCGCTTCCTTGGCGAGGGCATCCACCATCATCACGGCGGCGGGAACTTCAATCATGCAGCCCACTTTGACTTCGGGCAGTTCAACGCCTTCGTTCAAAAGTTGGGTACGGCATTCTTGATAAAGGCGTTTGGCTTCGCGCAGTTCATCGAGACTGCTGATCATCGGGAACATGATGCGCAAATGCCCTTCGCGGCTGGCGAGAAGGAGCGCTCTCAACTGTTCCTTAAAAAGATCCTTGCGCGAAAGGCACACGCGAATGGAGCGCCAGCCCATGAACGGGTTCGCTTCATCCGTTGCAGAAATGTCCGAAACAAGCTTGTCACCGCCGGCGTCGAGAGTTCGAATGACAACCGGATGCGGGTCGAGCTTTTTCAAAATGTGCGCATACGCTTGGGCCTGTTCTTCGCAGCTCGGAGCGCCCTTTCTAAAGAAGAGGAACTCGGAGCGGTAAAGACCGATGCCCGTTGCACCGAAGTCGAGGACGGTATCCGCTTCCATCGGAAGTTCGATGTTCGCGTGGAGTGTAATGTACTTGCCGTCGAGCGTCATCGGTTCGAGCTGACGCATCATGAAGAGCTCTTGCTTTTGCTTGTTGTAAACAGAGAGCTTTTCTTTATAGCGGCTTAAGTCGTCTTCGTTCGGGTTCAAGATGACCATGCCGCCCGTACCGTCGATGAAGAGCAAGTCGTCTTCTTCGATCAGGTTCGAAATGTTGCGCAGACCGGAAACGGCCGGAAGCTGCATGGCGCGTGCTAAAATCGAGATGTGGCTTGTGCGGCCACCAATGTCCGTTGCAAAACCGAGAACGTCGTCTTTATCGACGGTCATGAGCATTCCCGGCGTCAGTTCATGGGCAACCAGCAGAGACGGTTCCTTGGACTTTTTGGGGGCACGCTTGGGAACGGATTCATCGAGGGCGGACAGAAGGCGGTTGTACAGTTCCTTCAAGTCCGAGGCGCGTTCGCTCAGCACTTCGTTCTTGCTGTTTTCGAGTTGCGTGATGAGGCCGGAGAGCGTGCTGTGCACAGCCCAGCGGGCATTGTGGGCGCCTTTGAGGATGCTTTCGACGATCGGGTCGATGAGCATCGAATCTTTGAGCATCATCAGGTGGGAATCAAAGATGCGAGCCTCTTCTTCGCCGAGGCGTTCGATGGCCACCTTTTTCAGTTCTTCGATTTCTTTTGCGGTCGTGTCGACCGCTTTGCGGAAACGCTTTTCTTCTGCGGCAAGAGTGCTTGCGGGCATCGCAGAAGAATCCAGGGTGAACTTACGACTTTCCGTTTTGCGTACAGGCCCGTAAGCGTAGCCGGGGGAAGCCGCGACGCCGACGAGGACGGTGCGGATCTTTTGACGATTAGTCGTTTTGGTCTTCATGGAAATTGTCACGGAAAAGTTGTTCCAGCTGGGCGAGAACCTGTTCTTCGTCTTCACCGTCTGCGGTGAACTTGACGACGGAACCCGGTGTAATGGCGAGCATCATCACGTTCAAGATGCTCTTTGCATTGACCTTGTTCCCTTCGTATTCGAGGGTGACGTCGCATTTGGATTTGCCTGTGATGTCAACGATCATGCCTGCCGGACGAGCGTGAACACCCAGTTTGTTTGTGACATTAATTTCCTTGCTCTGCATAATAGACCACTACCCGTTCTAATTAAAAGAAGTCCACGTTGATGTCCAAACCGTCCTGGAGAATGATTTGGAACAAGCTGTCCGCGGAATGCAACGTCTGTACCAAGTCGTCGTGGAGGGCGCGGTCGTTCAAGAGAATGCCCGCGGTGTTGTCCGTCGACTGGAGCTTGGATGTCAGCGCTGTCAAACGATCGGTTACGGCGTCGAGCTTTCCGATGACGCCACCTGCGTCCTTCATAAGCCCGCTTGCGTCCGAAAGAAGTCCGCCGATCGGAGCCGCAGTCGTATCGAGTAATGCGTTGACCTTCACGGTTGCATCGTTCAAGTTCTTGAGGCTCTTCTTGAGCTGCGGATCGGTATCCGCGAGCATTTTCGAAAGGCGGTCTTCTAAACGTTCAGCCTTCTCCATCATGGTGCGGAACTTGTCGCGGAATTCCGGATTGGCAATCGTGGAATCCATCACCTGATGAACGGAGGTAATCAAAATCTTTGTGGAGTCGATGATTTCACCAGCGAGGCCCAGGGCTTCGGCGATACCGGCGTCAAACTGGCCGTCGATCGTATCGCCCGGCGCGTAGTTTTTGCTCGAATCGCAAAGGATCACACCGATCTGTCGTTCACCCATGATGCCGATGTTCTGCACGCGGATTTCGGAGCCGACAGGAATCCGAACGTCGTTGCGGATGCGCACGACGACAAGGACTTTGGTGCCGGACAAGTGAATGTCTTCGACCTTGCCGAGTTTTACCCCGTTGATTTTCACAGGGTCATCCAGCGTTAACGTGCTGACCTGTGGAAAACGCAAAAAATAGGTGTCAAAGACTTCCCGAGGGTCTTTATCGTTCAAGAAGAACAAGCCAAAAATCAAAATGATAATGGCTAAAAGAACGACAAGCCCGACCGCGAGATATAAACTGGTATTCTTTTTCATCTCGAAATTAATTTAGTTATTCATCACCGATGCGCGTGATCGAACTCGATGCGGTTTCGTCGTTTATATGCCTTTCCAGCCATTCGAGGAGCAGTTCGTCGCGTTCTTTGGGCGGAAGGGTGAAGTTTTGACGCCCTTTTTGTTGCATAAAGTGGTCAAGATAGCACATGAGTACGCCCCCGGCCACGGAAACGTTCATGGATTCCGTGATGCCGTACTGCGGAAGTTTGAATTCACAGTCCGCGGCGGCGAGAGTGTCCGGGTGGTTTCCGGTAAATTCACTGCCGAGGTAAAAAGCGGTTGGCTGGGAAAGATCCAGGTCCAGAACGGAATTGTTCGTATTTGTGCTGGCGACGGCGATGCGGTAGCCTTTTTTGCGCAGATGTTCCATGCAGGCCATGCGCTTTTTGTGCAAGTAAATGTTCATCCATTTGATGGAACCTTTCAAAATGGACTTGTTTACTTTGTACGGATTCACTTCTTCGATCACATGGACGTCTTCCAAACCAAAGACTTCGGCGGTACGGATCACAGCCGAAATGTTATGCGGGTCAAAAAGATCTTCGAGCACCATGCAGAAGTGACGGGTGCGGTTCTGTACAACCTTGACCAAAAGGTCACGGCGGTGTTCGGTAATGCGCGGAAGATAGGCTTCGATTTTTTCCTGCATTTCCGGGGAAGAGTAGACGTAATTTTCCATAGACTTTTATTTTCCTGCGGGCTTGGTTTGTTTAAAGATCATCGGGGTTTCCGTGACGAAAACCGGTTGGCGTTTGCGCGCTTCGGCGCGTTCCTGTTCAACTGCGTCGCCGAGAGTCCAGTTGCGCTTGCCGGCGGCGACTTCCTTGAATTCTTCCAGTTCCTTGGCGTACTTCTTTCGGATGACGGTGGACGTGTCGACCGGCATGTGATTGCCTGCCACGTAGCTTTCCGAACTTTCGGAAATGTTGTGGATGATTTCGCCAATTTTAGAATTCACCACATCGCGGAAGACGCCCATCTTCATAATGGAATTGAGGACGGCGTTTGCGGGGAAGACGATCGCGCGGAACTTGTAGTGCGTCTTGTCGCCTTCCGGATGCATGTCGAGAATGGCGATGGCGATCCCGTGCAGACTCCAGCGGAGAATCTTGCAACGTCCACTGCCGTAGAAGACATCGTGAAAGCCTTTGCCAACGCCTGCGCTATCTTGCAATGCCCAGTAGAAATCGCCAAAGAGATTTCCGCCGTTGTCTCCGCTAAAAAGACGGTGATCCGGAGAGTTGTAATGGATCGTGTAATTCGTCTCCTGGAACACGTTCACCAAAACCGTCGTGAACGGGAAGTGGTCAAAGAGATAGCTCATCATCGGACCTGAGACCGGGAGCGTTCCCGTGTTTTCGTAGATCACGCGGTAACGGCTTCCCAAATGCCCGAACATTTCTTTGGTCACGGGGCTTCTCATGTCGATTCCGCGATTTTTTAAATCGTGAAAAACCGAGCAGAATTCACCATCATATTCCACGTCTTCTACCGGCGAAAGCTCTGGTTCGGAACATCCCGGGAGAATTACGTCCAGACATTTTTTGGCAGCGGCGCAAGCGTTATGGCGCAGCTCGTCCTTGGTCGGATCCGCGAAGGCGACCGTGCAAAAGAGAAGGGCAAGTAGGAGCGTATAACGTTTCAAAAGGATTCTCACTTGCGGAAGTCAAGGCTGTCGATCGGAACGAGCGTGAAGTTTCCAACGTCTTTTAGTTTGTCCTTGGGACCGACGATGCTCGTTGTCATCTTGCTTGCGTCAAAATACTTGGCGATCATCGCCTTCACTTGTTCCTTGGTGACCGCGTTGATTTCGTTTACGTAATCGATGTAATGCGAATCTTTTTTGCCGAGCATCTGATCGCGGGCGAAGAGAATCGTGGAACTTTCCGGCGAATCGAAGAGGCTCGGGAGGCTTTCGATCAAAGTCTTTTTCGCATGGGCGAGTTCTTCGTCGGTCGGGCCTTCCTTGGCGAGCTTGTCGATTTCTTCCTGGATCAGTTTCAAAGCGAGCGCTGCGCTTTCGACCTTTGTTTGCAAGTGGATGCTGACAAAGGCTTGGTCGCGGTAATCGTTTCCGGCGTGGCTGTGGATGCTGTAAGCGAGGCCGTTATCCGAACGGACGCGCGTCATGAGACGGGAAGAGAAGCTTCCGCCTCCGAGGATAAAGCTTGCGACTGCGGTCGGGTAATAGTCTGCATGCGGACGCTTGACGAATGGCGCCAAAATGGAAATGTTCGCCTGCGTGATGTCTTTATCTACAAGGTAAATGCCGGGCTTGTTCTTGTGGGTCAGCGGCGGCACGACGGTTGTGTTCTTGACGTTCGACGGCCAGGTTTCGAAATACTTTTGGAGTTCCGTCACCATGGAGTCTTTGCTAAAGTCTCCGGAAATCGCAAAGATGATATTTCCACTTTGGAAACGGCCCTTGGCGAGCTTCACCAAGTCTTCGCGTTTGACTTTGCGGAATTCTTCGGCAGTTGCATTCCACAGGCGCGGATTCGGTCCGTAGTTCGCATAATCTTCTAACGCGTTCAGCACGGCGGCCGGATTGTCGAAGCGATGTTCGTAAGCGTTCGCCGCATTGGCCTTTTGAATTTCCAGAGCCTTGGCGTCAAAGGCCGGGGAAAGGAAAACTTCCTTGGCAAGTGCAAGCATTTGCGGAAAATCCTTCGTCATGCATTCGACGCTGATGGCGCTTGTGTACGTTCCGACGGAACCCGCAAGAGAGGCGGCGATGAATTCGAGAGAATCGTCCAAAGCCTGCGGAGAAAGCTTTGTGGAACCGCCGCGGCGGAACATTGCAGAAAGCAATTCGAAGGCAGCTTCGTTTTCAATCTTGTCGTTCACACGAGGCTCTTCAAAGAAGATGTTGAAGTGAACGAGCGGAAGCGTTTTGTCTTCGATCACGTAGCCCGTGATGTTGTCGGACAGCTTGACGCGGGCGTCAGCCGCATTCGGGGCGACGTACTTGAATTCCGGGAAGACGATGTCTTTATACGTGGCCGGGAAGGAATCTTTTTTTGCGCTCGGAGCGGAAACGTTTGCTGTGGCAGAGGCGTTTTCAGCTGGAGCTGAATTTTCAACCTGCGCGGTCGGCTGTGCGTTGGGTGCGGTTTCGACTTTTTGTTCCGCGGTACTAGCACAGGCGATGAGAGAAGCGGTGGCGGCCAATGCAAAAATGGAATGACGAGTCTTCATTTAGCGTTCCTCCCCTTTGAGCAAGCGACCGACGGTAACGCCTTTGCGCTTAAACGTCTTCTTGGCCGCTTCTTGCACGGCGGCAGGGGTTACGGTTTCGAGTTTTTTCGGCCAGTCGAGCAGCAAGCGGTAGTCGCCGAACATTTCATAGAAGGCGAGCTGCGTGGCGACGTTTTCCATGTCGAGGAAACTTTCGACAAGACTCATCATGGCGCGGTTCTTGACTTTTTGCAATTCACGTTCGGAAACCGGTTCGTTTTTGAGCTTTTCGAGTTCTTCCCAAACCACGGCTTCTGCAGAATCCGGATTTGCATCTGGGCGAAGCGAAATGCTGATGCCAAATTCCGACATGTACTTGTTGATGGAATTTCCGGCGCGGACCGAAACGGCGAGCTTCTTTTCTTCCACGAGCCTCTTGTACAGCCGCCCGGAGCGTCCATTCAGAACGCCTTCGGCAATATCCAAAGCGTAGAGCGATTCGTCCCCTGCAGCAGGCGTCTTAAAAATGATGTCCACACGGTTCGGTGCATCGGGGCGGTAAACGGTTAAACGCTTTTCACCGACCTGTTCCGGATCGCGGACGATGAGAGGCGCAAAAGCTTCCCCCGCCGGAATTTCGGCGAAGTATTTTTTCACGAGCTGCATCGTCGGCTCAATTTCCAAATCGCCGGCGAGAACGAGAATCGAATTGCGAGGCTTGTAATACTTGCGGTAATGTTCCGCCGCCTGTTCACGGGTCAGGTTCATAATGTCCGACGGCCAACCGATGGTCGGGATGCGGTAGGGGAATGCCTCGTAGATGATGCCGTTCAACGTTTCGAAGTAGCGGCCCGTGGGACGGTCGTCGTAACGCATGCGGCGTTCTTCGCGCACCACGTCGCGTTCCGAGTAGAATTCACGCAGAATCGCGTTCTGCATTCTGTCGGATTCGAGATACAGGAAGAGTTCAACGCGGTTCTTCGGAAGCGTTACAAAGTATGCGGTCGCAAGATCCGTCGTAAAGGCGTTGAGTCCGGTGCCGCCCGCCTGCTGGTAAGCGGACCAGATTTCTTCTTTGATCATGTACTGTCTTTCGACATTCACCAGGGAGTCGTATTCGGCACGGTACTTTTTCGCCGTTGCGGAATCGCCGGCCAAGGCCGACTGGTGGTAAAGCGCCATCACGGAATCTTCCTTTACCATCAACACAGAGTCTTTGGCAAAGTCGGTGACGCCGACCTTCTTTGTTCCCTTGAAAAGTTCATGCTCCAGAATGTGGGCAAGGCCTGAACTTCCCGGAACTTCGTTAATGGAACCGGTCACGTAGAAAAGTCTGCAACTGACGGTAGGCGCCTGCTTGTTCGGATACAGAAGCACGGTCATCCCGTTGTCGAGAACTTCCTTGTGAATCGGGAATTCGGCGGCAAAGAGCGTCGCCGAAGCCAACAGAAGGGTCGAAAGCAGTTTCAGTTTCATGATTTTCCGCGGATTAGATAAAGAGGAACGTATTCAGCTTGGAGCGGTATTCCCACGTCAGCGGGTCCTTGGGACCGAGCACGCCGAAAAGAATCAGCATGGACTTTTTCGCTGCACCGTCCTTAAAGTCCGGATTTGAAAGCGCCAGGTTAAAGAATCCTTCGAGGGCGGAACGGTAATCCTTGCGTTCGGCGTCCTTGCAAGCGTCGCGGAAAGCCTTGGCGTCCCCTTCGACAGCATCCGTTTTGGCTGCTTCCACAAGCAGGTCCATCAAATCGAGAAGCGATTTGGCGTTTGCGTATTCGGCGCTGTTTTCCGAAATCTGCTTCAAAATTTCCTTGGACTTTTCGGAATCGCCGAGGCCAAGTTCGCATTTGGCGAGAAGAACTTTAAAATGGTCTTCGTTCGGAGTCTTGGCGATGAGTTCTTCAAGGATCGGTTTAGCGGCGGCGAAGTTGCCTTCGGCGATCGCGTCTTCGACTTCTTGCTTGGCGCGGTCTTCGTCCGACATGAAGAACTTGGAAAGGCGCTTTTTCAGTTCGTCTTCCGAGAGTTTTCCCGGAATGGCGTCTTCCATTTGACCCTTGTGCAGCACCACGACAAACGGGAGCGACTGCAGACGGAAAGTCTGGACAAAAGCCATGTTGTCCGGAATGTCCAAATTGACTTCGCCGAGCGTAAAGTCGAGTTCGGAAGAGAGTTTTTCGAGAATTGCGTTATAAGAGGCGCAATCCGGCATCTGGGAAGAGGCAAAGGTCAGAACGACCGGGCGATTTTCTGCCTCTTGCATCAGCTCGGTCTGGAAATTTTCGACTGTAACTTGGATAATTTTTGCCATACCTTAAAATTTACTATTTTCTGAAGACGATGAACTCTACATGCCCCTTCTGCAAATCCGAAACAAAAAAAGTCGAGCTTTCCCACTTGGACTTGCGCATTTGTCCGCATTGCCTGGGGACTTTTTTCCCGAGCGATAAGACGATGGCGTTCCGCCGGGAAATTTTCGACAAAACCCGCGTTCTTTGGCTGCAGGCTTTGGAAGCGCGCAAAGCGGATTGGGTAGAACCGGACGAAAATACCTGTTGCATCGATCACGGGGAAAAGCTCGTGGACGGTAAACTTCCGGATTACGGAATCCCGGGTAAGGTCGCTACGTGTTGCGGCATGTTCCAGCTGCCGGCTTCGACGATGGATGTTTTGCTCCGTCGCATGGTCGGAACTCCATCGGATGGAATGCTCCTTTCAACAAAAAAGAAGGAACATTTCGGCTTCATCGTGTTTCTGGGGAAGATTGTGGACAAAATTTTGGGCTCGGGCGATCCGGAAGAAGATGCGTTCGAACTCATGCAGTATAATTTGAAGTTCAAAGATATCCTCGAAAAACACTAGGAGATACGATGGCAAAACGCGTCGCAATCTTATGTATCGCGATTATCTGCTTGTTCATCGCTTTTGTTTTTATTCCGAAGCGTGAATTTTCAATCGCCGTATTCCCACTGCGGGCTCATGAAACTTTGATGGTGTACGACGACCTCTCGGACGGGGGATCTTCCGTTTCCAAAATGGAAGTTTCGGATTCCGTTTTGGATTTTCGTTGCACGCTTGGCATGGACACTTCCAAAGGCGCATGGTGTGGACTGATCTGGACCTTTAGCGGGGAAGATACGGTCAAGAACCGTTATGAGAACTGGAGCCTTGTCGATTCCGTCGTCTTCAAAATTTTTGCGGAACAGAAAACGGAAATCATTGCGAAGGTGTGGACGTTTGACCCCGACGTGACGAATGAAGATTCCTTGCACACCTTCCGTCAGATGCTGAAAGAAATTCCATTAGAGAAGGGTGAAAATACGATCACGCTCCCCTTCGAAGATTTTTACGTTCCGGAATTCTGGTTTAAGCAGACCGGCGCCGCCAAGGATCTTTCGCAACGTCATAAGGAACACGCGGCCCGTTTTGAAATTACGCCGGGCTGGAACGTGAAACGCGGCGAACCTTTGCACATTCGCATTTCGCAGATTGCGGTCAAGGGAACAGGTTCGCTTGAACTCGCCATTTTCCTCGGCGCGTGCCTGCTTATCATCATCGTCATTTTCGGATTTTTGAAGAAGAAAAAATGAAAAGCCTTTCTTTGCGCTTCACCCTTTCGTACGTTCTTTGCCTCTTTGCCATCGCAACGTTCTTCTTCCGCTTTCACACGGAATCGCTCGTCCTTTGGCCGCAGAACAAAGCCTTGGGAAATCCGCGGATCTATACCGATTTCCGCGAAGGGGGATTCTCTACCGCAGAATTTTTTGAAAGCGACAGCGCCATCGCGATGAAGGCGACTTTGAATTCGGGACTGTACCATCCGCATGCAGGCATCGAATTCCCGCTTACTCAAGGCTTGGAAGCGCTTTCGCTCGAGGGCCGGGACTTTTCCCACATGGACTCGGTTGCAATCACGTTCCGCTCGAATGCCGACATCGCGCTTGTGCTGTACACGGCGGACCCGGTCGCGTCCAAAGCGGGTGACGTTCTCAGTTTGCGCCCGGTGCGCCTCGACATTCCGGCGACGCGTCATTACACGGAACATCGGGAACCGCTTTCCAAGGCGCGCACGAACAAGCTCTGGTTCGACATCCGCGGCGTGGAACCGGACTCGCTTTTGTATTTGAACCATGTCGTTCAAATCGCTGTAGAAACGGGGAAGGGCGCTCTTCTGGGGCTTCCGACCGAAATTGAAATTGAAAAATTGGAGTTTTTTGGTTCGAACGAACGAATTCTCCAATTGAGCCTATGTATATTGATTATCGTAACAGGAATTTATATCTGGGGGACGATAAAAGTTCATGGAAAAAGAACCGCAACTCGAAAAGACGATCGCGACGACCGTCTCGGCAAGCACCAAGCTTAAACTCAAGTACATCACGATTTTAATTATCGCCCTGTGCGCGATTGCCCTCGTCTATTATTTAAGAGGCGTTCTCGCTCCGTTTGTCGGTGCGTTTTTAATCGCCTATGTGGTGAACCCGGTGGTCGATAAGATTGAATTCTGGGCACGCCTGTTCCTTCGCAAGCCGCGTTTTGCTTCGGTGCCCAAAAGGGCGGCGAGAATCGTGGCGACTCTTGCGACCTTGATTTTGATGAGTCTTGCGATTACCGCTTTCTGCCTGATTTTTATTCCGCAGGTGACGGCGGAATGCAGCCGCTTTGTGACGCTTGTGAAAAAGTTCATGTCGGACAGCGCCTGGTTACAGCCGGTTCTTTCGATTGTCCCTTCGGACTGGCGTGCGGAATTGCAAAACCTGACCGTGGGCACGGAACTGGTGAATACTTTGCAGAGCATTGACTTCTGGGAAACTTTGCAGTCGATGATCGCTAAACTTTTGCCGGGTGCACTTGGTGTGCTTTCGGGAACGGCGACTGTCGTGCTGACCTTGGTGAGCATCGTTTTTATTGCGATGTACACGACCTTCCTGATGCTCGACATGCCGAAAATTACCCGTAAGGTGCGCATCTTGATTCCGCTGGAATCCGAAGATCGCCCGGATATTCTTCGCAAGACGAACCTTTTGATGAAGGCTTATTTCCGCAGCCAAAGCCTTGTCGCCTTTATCGTGGGCGGCCTGTACGCGATTTCGTTTGGCGTAATCGGCTTTCCGATGGGGATCGCGTTTGGCATGTTCATCGGCATTTTGAACATGGTTCCGTACCTGCAAGCGGCGAGTATGCCGATTGCCGCGTTCCTCGGAATCATTTATTCCCTCGACACGGGAATGCCGTATTGGCAGGTGCTCTTGGTGATTGCGGCAATCTATTTGATTATCCAGATCGTGGAAGACATGCTCATTATTCCAAGGATTGTGGGTACGGAAATGAACCTTCCGCCAGTGCTTATTCTTCTCTCTATCTCTGTGTGGGGCAAACTCTTAGGTTTTATCGGTCTTGTGTGCGCTATCCCGTTCACCTGCATCGTCATTGCGATCTTCCAGCAGTATGTGGAACACCGTCTTTTCCCCAATCGCCGCCAGGAAAAAGTTCACACCGAAGAGCGGGAAGCCCCATAAAATAAGGGCTCACGGAAAATTATTTTATTAAAAACTCTTGTTTTACGCTAAAAAAAAGGTATAATAAAAGTATCGAATTCAAAAATTCACTTAAGGAGAAAAAAATCCATGAATAAGCAAGATCTCGTTGAATACGTCCAGAAGGCTGCTAACATCGAAACGAAGGTTGCTGCTACCGCTGCAGTGAACGCTGTTCTCGACGGCATTTCCGAAGGCATCAAGAAGGGTGGCCCGGTCCAGTTGATCGGCTTCGGCACCTTCAGCGTGAAGGATCGTGCAGCTCGTCAGGGCCGCAATCCGCTCACCGGCGAAAAGATCAAGATCAAGGCTACGAAGGTCGTTTCCTTCAAGGTCGGTGCCGAACTCAAGGCTACCGCTAAGAAGGCTAAGGCTGCTAAGAAGTAATTTCTTCTACAGCTGATACTGTAAAGTTTACAAGAACCCGCCCCTAGGGCGGGTTCTTGCGTTTATGGCGAAAATGTCACATTTTTAAATCGGGGTGACAATTTTGGCGCGTGAATTTGGCCCCTTCGCCGAATATATGGGCGGTTTTTAACCTTTTTGTCGAAAAAAAATCTATAATAGTGCTATGAAAAAGAGATTTGGCTTATTTGTTTTTGCACTTTTGGCTTTGTTTGCCTCCGTTTTGACCGCTTGCGGTTCCAGCAGCACGGAAGCAGAAGATGAAATCTCCGATGAATGCACGGTTGACCCGGGTTCGCTGAATTGTGTCGATACCGACAATTCCTCCGAAGAAGATCCCTCATCTGTAGAATAATTTATGTCACACGGCGAAGAACTAGAGCAAGATATTTCTAAGGGCTTTATCCAGAAAGCCTTCAAGAAATGTGGTGCGGGTCCTTCGCTTTTCTATATTGTACCAAATCGATCATTCGACCCTTAGACAGGGGGTGAGATTCCCCCAAATGGATAACTTATGAAAAAGAAAATCCTATTCCAAGATACGTCTTTCCGTGATGGCTTCCAGTCCATCTTTGGCGCCCGAGTCTTTACCAAGGACTTTATGCCGGCAGTTGAAGCAGCTGCCCAGGCAGGCATCACCCATTTCGAAGCAGGTGGTGGCGCACGTTTCCAGGCTCTCTATCAGAACTGCGGTGAAGATGCTTTCGACATGATGGATACCTTCCGCAAGACGGTTGGCCCGAAGGCTCGTTTGCAGACTCTTGCCCGCGGCATTAACGTGGTAGCACTCGCTCCGCAGCCGTATGACATGATCAAGCTCCACGCAGACATGTTCAAGAAGCACGGCATGACCCGTATTCGTAACTTCGACGCCTTGAACGACGTGAACAACCTGATCTATTCGGGTAAGTGCATCACGGACGCTGGCCTCGAACACGAAGTCGTCGTCACCATGATGGAACTTCCGCTCGGCTGCACCGGTGCACACGATCCGGAATTCTACGAAAAGACTTTGCGCAACATTCTCGACGCTGGCGTTCCGTTCGTGTCCGTCTGCTTCAAGGATGCTTCCGGTACCGCTAACCCGATGAAGGTTTACGAAACGTTCAAGCGTGCTCGTAAGCTCCTCGGAGACAAGGTGGAACTCCGCATTCACTCTCACGAAACCTGCGGTACGGGTCTTCGCCAGTACCTCGCCGCTATCGACGGTGGTGCAGACGGTATCGACCTTGCCCGTAAGCCGCTTTCTGGCGGTACGGCTCAGCCGGACCTCTTCAGCATGTACCATGCTCTCAAGGGCACGGATTACGCTCTCGCTCTCGGCGAAGACGGCATTGTCGATGACAATGCAATTCCGAAGCTCATGGAAGCGAACAACGTCGCTGTCGAATGCCTCAAGGACTACAACTTCCCGCCGGAATCCCGTCAGATTTCTTCCGACGTGGTGTTCTCCCCGATGCCGGGTGGCGCTCTCACGGCCAATACCCTCATGATGCGCGAAACGAAGACGTTCCACCTGTATCCGCAGGTGATTGCGAACATGTCCGAATGCGTCCGTCGTGGTGGCTTTGCTTCCTCTGTGACGCCGGTTTCCCAGTACTACTTCCAGCAGGCTTATGTCAACACGGTGAACAAGAGCAAGGGCCTTGACACCTGGCACAAGATCACGGAAGGCTACGGCAACATGATCCTCGGCTACCTCGGCAAGACTCCGTGCGAACCGGATGCCGAACTCGTGAAGATCGCTGCCGAACAGATGGGCAAGGAACCGTTTGCCAAGGTTCATCCGGGCGTCAAGTGCGCTGCTGAAATCATTGAACCGGGTATTCCGAAGGCGAAGAAGCTCCTCGAAGAAAACAACCTCCCGGTCACGGATGAAAACATCTTCATCACCGGCTGCCTCCAGACGAAGGGTGGCAACAAGGGTATCGACTTCCTCAAGGGCAACCGTCACATTGGCGTGCCTAAGAAGGATCCGAATGCTCCGGCTCCTGCCGCTGCTGCAAAGCCGGCTGCTGGTGCAATCAATACCGCTGGTATGAAGGTCGCTGGAACGAACACCTACCGCGTGGCCGTGAACGGTCAGAGCTGGGATGTTCAGGTCAGCACCCTCAGCAAGTAATCTTTTTCAAGATTTGCCAAAAACGCTCCGGTCAAAACCGGGGCGTTTTTTTATGCTTCAAACTTTGGACAAAAAGTCCATGCGAAGAATTCCCGGAGCCTCCGATTTGGAAAATCTCAGTGTATTTTAAATGGGATGAATCTGTTTTTGGACACAGCGGATTACCGCGACCTGTTGAAATCCTACTATGAACGGCGCAAAAAAGAGATGCCGCTTTATTCGTATAGGATGATGGGAGAAAAGCTCGGGCTGGATTCGAGCTATTTATTCCGCGTGCTGCAAAAGAAGCATCACCTGCCCGCGCATGCCCTTCAGAAGGCAAAGGAAATGCTCGGGGTTGTGGGACGTTCGGCGGAATACTTTGACTTGCTTTACGCGGCTTCTGTCACGAAGGATGTGGCGCAGAAAGAAGAGCTGATGGCGAAGGCGATAGCCCTTCGCGATGTGGAACGCCACAGCCTGCAGGCGGCGGAATTGAAGATGCTTGAAAACTGGTGGATTCCAGCGGTGCGCGCTTATCTCGAATTGAGCGGTGGCGTGGTGAATCCGAAGCAGATCGCCAAGGATATGTGCCCGCCGATTACGGAGGCGCAGGCCCAAGAGGCAATCGAAATTTTGAAGGATGCGGGACTGGTGAAAAAGCTCGCATCGGGAAAGCTGGCGCTTGCCGACGCGCATTTGACCGCGGGAGGCCCGGAAAAGGCTAAAGCGGTGCGAAAATTCCAAAAACAGGCGCTTCAGCTGGCGAGCGATGCCCTGGAAAACATTCCGGTAGAAGAACGCAATATTTCCACGCTCACGCTTTCCGTGGACAAGGAAGCTTTTGAAGACCTCGGCGATATGGCAAGGGAATTTCGCCGACTCGTGCAAAAAAGAGTAGATTCAGTAGAACATCCGGATCGGGTCATGCAACTTTCGATGGCCTTTTATCCGATTGCACGGGTGAGGAAAAAATGAAGCGGATTTGGATGATGGGTGCGGCGGTCGTTTTGAGTGGTGTCTTGACGGCTTGCTCGGAAAAGAATACGGCGGGTTCTACCTTTGAAACGGAGAACTCCGTGGCGACGATTGTCGTGACGCGTGTGGACGGGACTCCGGCCGCGCATAGCGTTGTGCTGATTCGCGAAAAAGATGCGATTATCGAATTCCAAAATTCCATGCTGGGATACGCGGGGGACTTTTATGAAGCGGATAGCGTGGGCGTTGTGCGCTTGAAGTCCCTTTCGGCGGGCGATTACATGGTGGAAGCGCAAGAGGATCTTTCGGACGATTCGATGCTCCTTGGCGCCGTGCAGCTTTCGATTCCCGCGGCGCTTCCGGATACGAGCATTCCTGTGGCGGTCGAAGTGGATGAACCGGGTGTGCTTTCGGGGCATGTAGAAACGACGGCGTATTCTGCCTACGTGATGGTGCGCGGAACGCGCCATGTGCAGTTGGTGGATGAGCAGGGATATTTCTCGATGCAGCTTCCGAAGGGGAATTTTGAAGTGGTTCTCGTTTCGGACAATCAGGTTCTGGCTTCGGATTCGGTGAAGGTTGAACTGGAAAATGAACCTTTGCGCATGACGGATTCGGTAAAGCTGGCTTATTTCGTGGACGATTTTGAAGACAGCACGCTCGCCTGGTATGTTTCCTTTTCGCAATATGCGACGGCTTCTTTGGAATGGGCCGAAGCGGGCCAAGGCCGAGAAGGCTACGCGGCGCACTTTAGCTGTGAAAATGATTCGCTCGAAAATTGGGCGCTGATGGGCCATTCGTTTGGCAAGGAAATGGATTTGAGCGATCTTGATTCCGTGTCTTTTTGGATTCGTGGGGATGTAGAAAACTACATCAGTTTTTCGTTCGATGTCTTGGTAGACAGCACCTCTGCCTATGCGAGCGGAAAGGCTTGGCAACATTTTGAGATTACGTCCGAATGGAGCCGCTATGTTCTAACGCCTGAAACGCTTTTGGCTGTGGACAGCATCGGTGGAAATATCGGCTGGGATGCGGTCAAGGACCATGTGACGAATCTGTCAATTTTTGGCGGAACGGGCGGAGAATTTTGGATTGACGATATCGTATTTTATGGTGTCAAATGGGAATAAAGCCGAAAGTTTTTCTATTTTCGGCGCCATGAATCACCTAACGAATCTTGTCAAATCGATTTACTCCGGTCTTTGCATTGGTCTTGGTGGAACGGTTTACCTTTCTTGCGATAATAAACTTCTCGGTTCCTTCCTCTTCGGTCTTGGACTTTTTACGATCCTGAACTTTGGCTTTAACCTGTTTACGGGCAAGGTCGGCTATTTTGTGAACAACAAGCCTTCTTACTGGGGCTTTCTCGCAATTGTCTGGGTCGGAAACTTTATCGGTACATTCCTTTTTGCGAAGATGATGTCGGTGACGCGTTATGCGGATGCTTTGACGGCCAAGGCGAATGCGCTTTGCGTGATCAAGGATGCGGATAGTCCTTGGAGCTTGCTTGTGCTCGGCATTTTCTGCGGAATGCTCATGTTCATTGCGGCGGACGGTTTTAAGACGGTTCCGAACATTGTGGGCCAGGCGGTGGTTGTGTTCTTGCCGGTGATGGTCTTTATCCTGAGCGGCTTTGAACACTGCATTGCGGACATGTTCTACTTTAGCATGGCGAATGATTTTAGCGTTCCGATGTTCAAGGCTCTGATCGTGATTTCGATTGGTAACGCAATCGGTGGCGGTCTGATTCCGATGATGAAAAAACTGAAATAAGATTCGACGGAAATTTCGTAAGAAAGACTCATCTGTATCAGGTGAGTCTTTTTTGTTGGAATTCGGGATGTAGTTTGGACAATATGTCCACGAGACTTTTGAGCGACCTATTAAAACCTAAAAAAGCAGAAAATATTTTGAATGGAAAGGAGTGCGATATGGGAATTTCCAAGTTTTCTGCTTTTCATTCTGCTTTGGCTCTGGGTTTCGGGGTTTTTGCCGCGAATGCATTTGCGGATAATCCGCTGGTGAGCTATCACTATCTTGCGGATCCAGCGGCGTTCGTCATGGATTCTACGTTCTACATCATTGCGGATACCGATGACGAGAGCGGCGATGACGGTTATACGATTAAATCTTATTACGCTTTTAGCAGCGAGGATATGCAGAACTGGACCGATTACGGGATGATCTTTTCTGCAGGTCGCGAAGTGAGCTATGCGACGGGCGCTTGGGCGCCTGGGGCCGTGGCAAAGGATGGCCAAATCTACATCGTTTATCCGAACGGAGCGAGCGGCATTGGAATGCTCACCGCTTCGAATATCGCTGGGCCTTATACGGATCCTGTCGGTAAACTTTTGATCGGCGGTTGGGGAACCTCGGCAGGTTCGGTCGACTGTGACGGAATCGCGTGGTGCTTTGACCCGTCCATCTTTATTGATGACGACGGTAGCGCCTATATTACTTATGGCGGTGGAAGTAGCAGTACCCGTGATTACGGCAATAACTTTGACCTGTACAAACTCAGCGATTTGACAAGCTCCAAAGTCGCTTTGAATGTAAGTTCGAAGGTCGCGATTCAGGGCGCACAAAAATCCTTTGAAGCCTCTTACATTCACAAGTACAACGGCAAATATTACCTGACCTATAACGATCAGCAACAGCACATTAGCTACGCGATTTCGAATTCGATTTCCGGACCGTACACCTACATGGGAACGTTCATGGAAAATCCGAACATCAACGGCAAGAACATCAACGCGTACAACAACAATCACCACGGCATCGCCGAATTTCAAGGACACTGGTACGTCGCTTACCACGATCGCCGTCTAGCCCAGGCGAGCGAACATCCGGCAAGCCTTGGCAAGGCAAACCCGGAACCTGCGTATCACCGCAGCCTTTCGATCGATGAATTCACCTACAGCGGTGAAAAAATGAACTCGCTCACCTTCACAAATGAAGGTCCAAAACAGCTCAAGAACTTTAACCCGTATAAGGCTTACCCAGCGCTCACCAGCTCCAAACAGCGCAATGTGCGGAGCCGCAGCGACTATGTAAAAGGACAGCCGATTTCGCATGTGCTGACGCCTCTGGCATCTAAAGAATCCTGGCTCCGCATTTCGGGCGTGGATTTTGGCAGTGGCGCTTCAAGCTTTATTGTAAAAGCGGCGAGCGTTGCAAGCGGAAACCAGATTGAAATTCATAGCGGCAGTGTGGATGGAACGCTCGCCGGAACGTGCGAACTTCCGAAAACCGCCAACTGGCAAACCTATGCGGAAACGGAATGTGCCGTGGAAAACCTGAGCGGCGTTGTCGATTACGTCTTCCTCGTTTTCAAGGGAACTGCAGATTCCACGATGGGAATCTTGCAGTGGGAATTTGCCTCCAAACCTTTGGAACCGCAGACCGCTTACAACAACGAAGCGCAAACGATCCCGGGTAAAATCGAAATGGAAAACTACGACTTGGGCGGTGCCAACAACGCTTACCGTGATAGCGATTCCAAAAATGAAGGTGGCGTTTACCGCGAAGACGGCGTCGATGTCGTGGAACTTGATGACTCGGGATATGCAATCGGCTATACGCTTGTTGGGGAATGGGCGGAATATACGGTGAACGTTTCGAAGACCGCCAACTATTTGCCGAAAGTCCATTATGCAACGGGACTCGCATCGTCTTCGATTCAGCTGTACTTAGACGGTGAACTTTTGGTCGATACACTTGACCTTCCGCAGACGGCAGAAGACTCATGGAGCGTTTATGAAGACGTGTCGGCGGACTCGGTCGCATTGAGTGCGGGCGAACATGTTTTGAAGGTTTTGATCACAGGCTCTTATGTGAACCTCGATTATATCGAATTTTTGTCGGCGGATAGCGATTTGACTCAGATTTCCAATCGTATGGATTTGAATGTTAAAACTTCGAATGCGGTCTATGATGTTTATGATTTGCAGGGAAATCTTTTGAAGAGTGTTAACTCTCGAGGATTCTCTTCGGTGGAACAGATTCTCAAGCAGTCTTTGGTTCGGAATGGGGTTTATTTAATTCGCAATCGCTCAAATGGAGCTTCTAAAAAGCTTCGAGTGATTCAATAAACCAAAAGGAGAAAGACGGATGGGATTGCGGAAAAGAATTTTGGCAGGAATGACCTTGGGGTTGTGCGCAAGTTTTGCGACGGCTTCGAATGTTTCGGTGGACCTCGATGATGAACATCAAACGATTCGCGGCTTTGGCGGAATGGTGCACAACACATGGCAAGGGGGGAACGGTCTTTCGTCCAGCGATGCTCAAGTAGCATTCGGTACGGGGGACGGAGAACTCGGTTTAACGGTTCTCCGAATTCCGGTGAACGAAAGCAGTTCTGACTGGGGAAAGGAATTGACGGCTGCCAAACTTGCCCAGTCTTACGGTGCGATTGTTTACGCAACTCCTTGGAAACCGCCTAGTAGTTTGCAGACCGCTTATACGTTTACCCGCTGGGGAACGACTTACACTTCGACGCAAATCGTAGAAAGTAACTGGCAAGCCTATGTGAATCATTTGAATGACTTTGCCGCTTACATGAAAGAACAAGGTGCGCCGTTGTACGCCATTTCCATTCAGAATGAACCGGACTGGTGCGATTCTTGGACTTGTTGGACGGCGGACAATCTGTATAAATTCACAAAAAACTATGCGGACCAGTTACGTGCCAATGGGACAAAGGTGATTTCGGCAGAATCGTTCGCCTACAGCAAATCCCTTTACGATGACATTTTGAACGATGCGGATGCGCTAAAAAATTTGGACATTATCGGCGCGCATTTCTACGGAAGTACCGCTTCGACGGCGGACAGTTATTTTGCCTATGATCTGGCCGATCAGAAGGCGACGAATCAAGAACGCTGGATGACGGAACATTATACGGAAAGTAAAGGTTCCGGCAACATGTGGCGTGGTTTCATTGTGACGGGAGACCAGGATCAAACGGCGGCGCTAGATACGGTGCGCGCCTTGGATGTCGGTTATGAAATTCACCGAGGTCTTGTGATTGGAAACTTCAATCTGTATACCTGGTGGTATATTCGCCGTTGTTATGGACTGATTATGGAACAGGATTACAGCGGAAGCCTTTCAATTTCGACGGATGAAATCGGAAAGCCTTCTAAACGCGGCTATGTCCTTTCTCAGTTCTCGCGCTTTATCCGCCCGGGGGCCGTGCGTGTGGAAGCGACCGCTAATCCGGAATCGGATGTATATGTCTCTGCCTATAAAAAGGGAGACAGCGTTGTGGTTGTTTTGATCAACCGCGATTATGGAAGTACCAAGTCCATCAACCTCTCTTTTTCGGGCTCCAGTGATGTCTCCTCTTTTACAAAGTACGTGACTTCTGAAACGAAGAACGTGCAGAATGAAGGAGAAATTTCGGCATTGAACGGAACGCTCTCGGTGACGCTCGATAAGGAATCCATTACGACGCTCGTCGGGGTTACCGCTTTGGATACCGTTCCGCAAGAACCTTACAATGCGACGGCACAAACGATTCCGGGGAAAATCGAAATGGAAAATTATGACGTCGGCGGTCAAACCCAGTCTTATTATGACAAGGAAACAGAAAATAAGGGTGGCGTTTACCGCGAAGACGGTGTTGACGTGGTGGAAGTAGAAGACGGTTATGCAGTCGGCTATACGCTTGCTGGGGAATGGATGGAATATACGGTGAACGTTTCGAAGACCGCCAACTATTTGCCGAAGGTCCATTACGCCACGGGACTCGCGTCGTCTTCGATTCAGCTGTATTTGGACGGCGAACTTTTGACGGATACACTTGACCTTCCGCAGACTGCAGAAGACATGTGGAGCGTTTATGAAGACGTGTCGGCGGACTCGGTCGCATTGAGTGCGGGCGAACACGTTCTGAAGGTCTTGATCACAGGCTCCTATGTGAACCTTGATTACATCGAATTTTTGTCGGCGGAAGAGGAGGACCGTACAGCGATCATGCGCCGAGGGGAAGTTCTTCGAAGCGATGCTTTGAGGGTCTCTGTTCCGAAGAAAACCTTTAACGCGATGGGACGACGAGTGAATGTTTCCGATTCGCATCGAGTCCTCTTCCGTCGCAAATAAATTCCCAATTCCATCATCCAACACAACACACCAAAGGCTCCGCAGCGAATGCTGCGGGGCTTTTTTTCGATGAAATCCTTGCCCAAACCTCTTGTCTAAAAGACTGCTGGAAAATAGCTGCTGAAAGAGCCTTAAATGGCGCTGCTAGATGAATCTATAAAGCTGCTAGAACGGCGCAAAAAGAAAACTCCGCAGTTTCCTGCGGAGCTTTCGAAAGGCTTGGAATTTGAACTTGCCGATTAGGCGAAGTTGTATTCTTCCGTGATGTCCTCGTCCTTGTCGTTGAACATATAGAACTGGTTCGGGAACATCTTTTCGTCTTCCACGAGTTCGATCGACATTTCGTGCTTGTATTCCAAGTAGTGGAACATACGAGCCATATCCTTGCAAAGGAGATCGACCATTTCGCTGCTCACGACCATCTTGACCTTCTTGATGCGGCCCTTGGTGCGGGCGCGAGAGAGCCAACGGTCGATGGCGGAAAGGGTCGTTTCCAGACGGAACACGTGACCGGTGCCGTGGCAGACCGGGCAGACGTGAGTCTTTTCGGTCATGAGGTTCGTGCGCACGCGCTTGCGGGTCACTTCCATGAGGCCGAACTGGCTGAGCGGTGTCGGCGTGATCGGAGCCTTGTCCTTGCGAATTGCCTTGCGGAATTCCTGGTACAGAGCATCGCGATTTTCTTGGAGTTCCATGTCGATGAAGTCGATCACCACAAGGCCGCCGATATCGCGCAAGCGGAGCTGCTTCGCGATTTCGTAGCAAGCGTCGACGTTCGTTTCGAAAATGATCTTTTCCTGATCCTTACCGTGAACCTTAGGACCGGTGTTCACGTCGATAGCGACGAGAGCTTCGGTCTGGTCGATCACCAGGTTGCCGCCGTGAGGCAGCGGAACGGAACGCTGCAGGGAACGTGCATAATCGTCTTCAATCTTGAAGTATTCGAAAAGGCTTTCCTTGGAGCTCCAGAGCTTCACCTTGTTGATCTTATCGGAAGAGAGCTTCTGCAGCTCTTCACGGATGGCGAAATATTCTTCGCGGTTGTCGACGTAAACGTAGTCGGTGTTATCGCTGAAGTATTCGCGGATCGTCTGGTTGACGGAATCCGATTCCTTGTAAATGCAGGTTTCGGCAGGCTGATGCTGGAAATTGTACTTGGTGGCTTCCCACTTCGCTTCCAGTTCGCGCATCTGCTTCGAAATTTCGAGTTCGCTTTCGGAAAGGCCGTTCGTGCGGACGATGTAGCCCACATCCGGTCCCTTGAGACGGCGGACGACCTTCTTGAATTCGCGGCGCTTCTTCGGATCGCGTTCACGCTTCGAGACGCCGACAAAGTTGGTGTTCGGCATGCAGACGAGGAATCGACCGGCAAAGCTCAAGTGTGTCGTCAAACGAGCACCCTTGGTACTGATCGGTTCTTTCACCACCTGCACCATGATTTCCTGACCTTCGTGCAAGATCTGATCAATCGAAAGTTCTTCGCCGACTGTTTCTTCATCGTCCTTATCGCCGTATTCGCGGGAAAGGAGGATGTTCCGGTCTATCGCATCTTCCTGGTGAAGGAAGCCAGCCTTTTCAAGCCCAATGTCAATAAACGCGGCTTTCAGCGCGGGAAGCACTTTCTGCACAACGCCCTTGTAGATGTTACCGAGGACACGGTTCGACTCTGCGCTCTCGACAACGAGTTCTGCGAGGTCTCCGCCTTCCATCACGGCAATTCTCTTTTCGTACGGCGTCATGCTAATCAAAATGCCACGCTTAGTATTCTGAATAGCCATTAAAACTCCTAAATGGACAAAAACAATAAAATCTATCAGTCCCGTTCAAAGGGAACGGGAACCTCTAAAATTTTGGGTAGTAGCAATATAAGAATTCTACCCTTTCGTGATTTTAAAACCGGGGGAAATGACTAGGAATTCAGGTGTTCCGGCGGTCGAGAGGCGCTTTGGCGGATGATTTCACGCTGTTTTTGTACAAGGTTATCCGCTATATGGGAAACCTGCTCCGAAAGCCACATCCATGTCATGGAATCTTCGCGGTAGTCCGCTTCACCGTACATCTGAATGCGGTGATCGCGGCGCAGGGAATCGACCTGGCGCATGGCGACGCGGTCCCTTGCAGGGTAAATCGCATAGGTGGCGCCGCCGTGCTGATTCAAAATGCTGAACGCGGGAACGTCGGATGGACCGTCTGCGATGTAGATCATGTTTTCGAACGGGATACGGCGATTGTTCTTGTCGATTTGCGAATTCACATCGATCGTGTCGGGAAACTTGTTCGAACCTTTGTTGATTTCGAACAGGTAGCGCGTTTTCGAAGTGTTGTCGAGAGCCGTTGCCACCTGTGAAATTTCGCCTTCTTGTGGAACGGCGTTTTCGTCTAAATAGCCGGGCTGGGCAGGCGCTTCAATGAATTCGCAGCCGAAGATGCCGTCGAGATACGGGGCAATCGCGCTTCCGCGGATTGTTTCCGCAAAGCCTGTGCTCACCACGTAATGCTCCAAGCGAATTCCCGCATTTTTGTACACGGGATTTTCTTCGATGAGCTTTTTGACCTTCGGAAAGAATTCCGGAAGGCCCGGGTAAAATTCGAGTTCCTTGCCGCATTCGCGGAGAATCTTGTTCGAAAGTCCTTTCAGCTTCCCGGCTTTCACATAGGTCAGAATGTGATTCAGATAAGACGTGTCACGGTTGATCTGAATGCCGAGCTTTGCATAGTAAGCGGGAAGGGCGTTGACCTCTTTCCAAAATTGTTTGCCGTCGATCGCGTAACGCTTAAAAAGGGGATCTTGCATGTAGCCCGAAATGAGCGTCTTGTCAAAATCCCAGACCATGGCGATGACGTTTTGTTCAAAAGGTCTCGAGTTGTCCATAAAGCCTCAGGGAATGATGAAGTAATCTTCCGGGTTGACCGATTCCCCATCGATGCGAATTTCATAATGCAAAACGGTGCCTGCGGTACGTCCGGAACGCCCGGCGAGAGCGATCGGATCGCCTCGCTTGACCGTTTGACCTTGCTTGACTAAAGCCTTGTCCAGGTGCGCATAAAAGGTGCGAATATGATCGGAATGTTGAATCTTGACCGTTTGACCAAAGCCTTGGTGCATGCGGGCTTCAATCACTTTGCCGGATCCCGTGGCGATAACCGTATCCCCTTCTTCGGCAAAAAAGTCCACGCCACGGTGGGGAAGCCATTGGTCTGTAAAATGGTCCTGGATCATGCCAAAACGATTCGTGATCACGGAATGCTTTTTAATCGGATGCAAAACGGGAATGGCTTCGGCGAGCTTCGGATTGGCGAGGAGCGAATCGCGGAAGACGGAATAGGTTTTGTACGTTTCAAAGAGCGCTTCGGTGCGTTCCGCCTTGTGAATCGAGTCCGCGGTTTCCGAAGGCACTGCCGTTTTGATGCCGCCGATCTTGTAAATGCTATCCTGGTGCGCTTTGGTGCGGTTCAGGTAAAGCTCGGCGCTGTCGTTGTCCGCTTTGAGAGCGTTGACGTTCTGCTTGATTTCACGGTTTTGCGCCCGCAGATCGAGCAGCGTACCGTCGCTTAATTTGTTGTAAATTTCAAGGGGCGAAAAGAAGATGAACCCGCAGATGGCGACGATCGCGCCGAGGGTCCAAAGGATTGGCTTCCACAAAGAAACCTGGGAAGATTTCGACTTCCCGGTTTTTTCGTAAAAGAGGTGAAGGTTCAGTTTTTTCAACGTGGAACCTAAGCCTGAAAGCCTTTCTGTTCCCGCTTCTTCATGTCGCGGATACGGGCGCGGATTTCAGAAATGTTCCCGACGAGTTCGACGACTTCCGGGTCGTTCTTGAGTTCGTCCAAAGCGTCTTTTTCGAGTGCCGGCAGTAGGCGACGGCCCAAGGACTCGTATTTTGCCTTCAGACGGGATTCTTCGGTGGCGATATTGACCTTGTTCAGTACGGAACATGCGCAGCTCAAGGCGCCATTTTTGATCTTGTTTAACGTATTTTCTGCCATAATTTTGAAATCCTTTAAAATCCTTTGGAACATAAAATAATAGTTTTTACTCGTAAAATACAATGGAGATTTTTTATGAGCCGTAGAGACCGTAGAAAAGCGATGCAGGATGCAAAGAATTATACGCCGAAGAAGAAGAGCAAGATGAGCTCTGTCGGTGTGACGATTCTCGCTGTCATCGCCGTTGTCGCATGGATTGCCTTTGTCATGGCCAGAAACTAATCAAGAAGCTAAGGTAGAACGATGAGATTCCAAATCGAAAAAGCGAAATTCCTTAGCGCCTTGAACATGGTCATCGGTGCTGTGCCGAACAAGGCTACCATTCAGGTTTTGAACAACTTCGCCATCCGCTTGGAAGGCAATTCCTTGGAAATCAGCGCGACCGACCTCGACTTGGGGATTAGGGTGATGCTCGATGTCCAGGGCGAATCCGACGGTGCGGTTGTGGTCAATGCTCGCAAGCTTTTGGACTTGGTCAAGAGCTTGATCGATCCGAAGATCGTGAATATTTCTATTGAAGTCGTCGATTACCTTGTGACGGTGCGTTGGAGCGAACGCGGCAAGGCTTCCATTACGGGCTTTGACGTGAGCGACTTCCCGCCGCTTCCGGATGTGGCAGACGGCTGCGTGTTCCAGCTCGGCAAGAGCGAACTCGACTTCCTCGCCGGCAAAACGCTTTTTGCGGTTTCGAACGACCTGACCCGTATGAGCCTGAACGGTGCTTATATGGAAACGAAGGAAGGCAAGCTCATTATGGTGGCGACCGATGGTCACCGTCTGGGCAAGGCTTATGTGGACATTGAAAACTGCACCTTGGAAAAGGGCGTCATCGTTCCGCCGAAGGCAATCCAGTACGCGCTCAAGAGCGTTTCGGGCGAATCGACGATCGAAGTTCGCATTTCCGATACGTACGTCCTCTTTGCAAACGAAGGCGTGCAGATTATTTCCAAGTTGATCGAAGGTCCGTATCCGAAGTACGAAGCGGTGATCCCGACGAACTTCCAGCGCACGGTCCAGGTGAATCGCGCAGATCTCTTCAACAAGATCACGACCGTGATTTCCATGGCAAACGCTCGCACGCGCATGATCCGCTTGCAGCTCGACGGCAACCAGATGGAACTTTCCGCAAACGACCCGAACGTGGGTGGCGATTCGACGGAAGCTCTCTCGGTGATTCACGAAGGCGAAGACGTGTTCAGCATCGGCTTCAACGGCCTTTACATGTTGGACGTTTTGAAGCTTTGCCAGAGCGACGACGTGATCCTCAAGATGAACGGTCCTGTGGCCGCTTGCGTGATCGAACCGGTCGGTTCCGACATGGACTGCATGTTCTTGCTCATGCCACTCCGCTTGGTCGAAGACTAATCGAGTTTTGCAAAACAAAAAAAGCGACGGATGACCGCCGCTTTTTTTGTTTTTGAGGATGAGAAATGCTTTAAGCGTCCGTTTCGTGAGCGCCGTCGATGATCCAAGCGCAAAGACGGTGAATATCTTCGTAATCCGGCAGGAAACGGTGCGGGTCTTCGTTGTGAACGCGTTCAATGAAGTGATGCCAGGCACGTTCGTTCTTGCCTTCAAGCCCTAAGTGCTGTTCGATCGCTCCGCGTGTCCAGACCCAGATGCCGACCTTGGAAAGCTTGTCGTGGATGTTCTGCAAAGGCTTGCGCGCTTCGGGCATCGCCGCCATCATCGCATAGGCTTCGCTTGCCGAGACGCGGCTCTTTTTGCTGACCGGAATTCCGTGCACCAGACGGATGTGTTCCTGCAGCGAAAGCTCACGGAAAAGATCCTTGCAGAATTCGATATCGGGATCGTCCTTTTCAAGGAAGCCGTCTTGCTGCGCATTGTTGAAGGCGTAATCCAAATCGACAATCGCGCGCACGGGCAAATCCATGGCGGTTAAAACCTGCATACTTTTGCGCGTATTGCTCACGCCACCCTGGTGGACAAGCGCACAGCGGATGAGTGCAAAAGAAAGCCCGGACATCTTTTCAAAGAGTGTCGGCAGTACACGCCATTCCGTTTTACCTTCGGTCAAAAGCACATAGTCGGCGAACAGAAGTTCGTTCGAATTCGAAAGCGAGAAGAGCATCTGCAGCTGCGCCTGTGCATCGGTAATCACCGCGTGAACAGCGTCTTCCATTCGGCGGCGCATGAACGTGCCACGTTCCTTGTTCTTTCGAATGAGGAGGGATGTGCTCACATCTTCGCTGGTGACCATCTGCGCGGAGTGCGTAGCGAAAATGACTTGGTAACCTTCGCGGGAAAGATTCTTGAGGGCGACGCGCACGAGTTCCACGGCTTGCGGGTGCAAAAAGAGTTCCGGGGAATCGATAAGCAAAAGCGTTCGGCTCAAATAATGATTGTGATGGTGCCGCTTGACTTCGTCGAGGTAGCGCACAAGCGCCATCTGAATGGCACGCTTGGAACCTGCGCCCATCGAATGGATGTCGCGTTCAAAGCCGTCGTCTTCGTCAAAGACGTTCAGCTTGGCTGTCGAAAGGAACGAGGCAAGGCTCGGCGTCGGAATGTCGAGTCGCACGTTCACCGAAGGGAATAGCGGACGGAGCTTTTGATTCAGCCCGCGTTCAAAAAGTTCAAATTCCTGCGCACGGGATTCGCTTTGCGCATCGAGCAAAGAAGCGAACCGCTGGATCAGATCGTTGAAATCCTTGCCGAGCCTGCGTTGCAGCGGCTTAAAGATTTCGTTCAAAAGTTTGGCAAAGGCTTTGTCGCCTTCAAAATCCCAAATCTGGATCGGGTGCGGAAAGAGAATATTAAACACTTCCTCGAATCCGAAGGGGGCTTTGATCCATTCGCCGTGGCCGTTATCACCGTCCCAGTCCAATACCCAGAATTCCACGTCTGCGGCGTTTTCGCCCGGTACACGCTGGGAACGCTGTACGCGCAGTTTTCCGTTTTTGAGGAAAGGCTTGATGACTTCTTGCTGGGAAGGTTCGAGCTTGCTCAAAATAGAATCGGAGATGCCCGCGAAAAGGCCTTCCGCTTCTACTGGCAAATCGGGATTGTCGAAATAAGAATTGTCTAATGAAGAACGGTACAAAAGCCAGCGGATTCCCATCAAAATGGTGGTTTTCCCCGCATTGTTGTAGCCGATCAAGGCTGTAAAATCGCTCAGCGGAAACGTCTCCTCTCGAATGGATCGGAGATTCCGAATGGTAATGGATTTGAGTCTAAGCGATTCTTGCATATTCTTAAACTACACAAAAACACGGATTTTGATGAAAAAAGCTCGAAAAAAAACTTATATATTGTTTACGATGCAACATGTTCGTTTGAAACAGTTAATCCAGGTGGTGGCGCTCATTGTTGTCGGCCTTCTGGTAAATCGATTTGGAGCCGATCTTGCGATTCACTTCGGGCTCCCTCTTTATTTGGATTGTGTAGGAACGATTTATGCAACGGTTCTTGGCGGTTTTTGCCCTGGAGCGATTGTCGGATTTCTCACCAACTTCATCGGAGGATTCTCGGAATCTTCGACGTTCTATTATGGAACGGTCAATGTGATGATTGCGGTGTGCACGGGTATCGCCGCTTCGCGTGGAGCCTTCCAGAAGATTTACCGTTTGCCGAAGCTGCTCTTCTTTTTGATGCTTCTGAGCATTCCGTGCTCCTTCCTTTCTTACTTCCTGTTTGATTTCCAGATTGCGCAGAACGTGGTGACTCCGATTGCGGAAGCCTTGCACAGCAAGGGATTCCCGATTCTTCTGTCGCAGATCCTCGCCGATTTCTGTACGGAAATTCCGGACAAGTCGATTTCCATTCTGGTGGCGTTTGGACTTTTCCGGATTACGCCGACCATGTTCTATACCATGTTCAACTCGGTTTCGGGAAGAGAACATGGGGACAACTATAAAGTTCGACATTATTTTCATTCGTTAAAGGCTCAGGTTACTGGGCTTTTGTTCATTTCGAGCTTTGCCCTGGCGGTCGTTGCAACGGCGGTGGCTTACAAGGCTTATTCCGAAGCGGAAATCCGTGAAGCGACTTTGCTTTCGGAATCGGTGAACGTGCTTGTGGCCGATGCAATTCAGAATGCGGACACGGCGACGCTGGACAGATACATCCGCGACGTTTCCGAACGGCATCCTCAGATCTTGACGATCAAACCGGGCATGCATGCGCCGAAGGAAGGAACCATTTCCATCGTCTGTACGGAAACTCCGTACCCGGTTTGCACGGAATTCAGCTTGTCTGCCATCCGCACGAGCGTCGTTCTGTTCTGCACCAAGATCTTCTCGACAGTGTTTGGACTTTTGCTCTGCGTCGTCTTTGCCGCGATCCTCTTTGCCAATCACCGCGTTGTCTACCCGATCCACGAACTGACCGATGAAATGGAAAACTTCGGCTACGACACCGCTGTGGGACGCACCAACTCGATCGCCCGCATTCGTTCGCTCGATATGGAAACGGGGAATGAAATCGAAACGCTGCACTCGGCAATCATCAAAGCGGTCCAGGAAATCGATCTTTACATCAACAAGTCCGAAGAACAATCCAATTCCATCGCAAAATTGCAGACGAATATTATTACAACCCTCGGCGACCTCGTGGAAAACCGCGACGAAACGACCGGCGGCCATGTGAAGCGCACCGCAAGCTACGCAGAAATCATCGCACGTCAGCTTTATTTAGACGGCAAGAAGAAAGACGAAATCGATGAAAACTTCATCTCGTCGATTTACGTTGCAGCGCCTCTGCACGACATTGGAAAGATCCGCATTCCAGATGCGATTCTGAACAAGCCGGGCAAGCTGAACGACGAAGAATTCAACATCATGAAAAAACACACGACCTTCGGTCGTGAAATGCTCCGCTCCGCTTCCAAGAATTTGGGCGAAATCGCTTACCTGAACATGGCAAAGGATATCGCTTACAGCCATCACGAATGGTGGGACGGTACCCGAGGCTATCCGGAAAAGATCAAAGGCTTGGACATTCCGCTTTCGGCGCGCATCATGGCGGTGGCTGATGTGTTCGACGCCTTGGTTTCGATCCGTCCTTACAAGGCGGGCTTTGCGTTCGAAAAGGCGGTGGCGATCATTCAGGAAGAAAGCGGAACCCACTTCGATCCGGAAATTGTCGAAGCGTTTGTGAAGTGCCAGGATGAAATCAAGAAGGCGATGAACGAAGTCTAGGCAAAATTAGCCGAAGTCTTCGAGCACATCGTTTGGGCCAAGAATAAACAGAATATCGTTTTCCTTGAGAGGGTAATCGGCGAGGTTACCGATCAAAGCCTGTGGCTGCAGCGGATCGCGGATCGCGATGATCTGGATGCCGTATTTGGACGTCAAGGAAAGTTCCTTCAAAGTTTTGCCGATGAACTTGTTCGGGCAAAGGACTTCGATGATCGAGAACCCGTCGAGGAACGGTAAGCGGTCGAGCATGTTCGGGTGCATCAGACGTTCGGCGATGGAAATCGCCATGTCGCGCTCCGGCTGGAAAATGTCCGAGACGCCAAAACGTTCAAGGATCGACGTATGCTGGGAGCTGGAACTCTTGGCGATGATGTGCTTGACGCCGAGTTCCTTCAAGTTCAAAATGGTGAGGAGCGAGGCTTCGAGGTCTGCGCCGATGCAGCAGATGACCGCATCGACCTTCGTCACCGGAAGCGCGGCGAGTTGCTGCTTGCGGGTCGTGTCGGCGACGACTGCCTGGGCGACGTTCGGGGTGATGTCTTGCACCTTGTCCGGCGTGTTGTCCACAGCGAGCACTTCACTGCCGAGGCTCGTCAGATGGTTGGCGAGAAAGATTCCCGTGTTGCCAAGTCCGATGATGATGAACTGCTTCTTTGCCATTTTTTAACCCACCATGATGTCTTCTTCTGCGTACCAGGTTCCCGCATCCTTTTTCTTCACTACGGCGGAGATGAGGAAGAGGGCTCCCATACGGCCTACGAACATAAAGATACAAATAAAGATTCTACCGGAAGCGGTGAGTTCCGGGGTGAGCCCAAGGGAAAGTCCGCACGTCGAAAGGGCGCTTGCGACTTCAAAGAAAACATATACAAAATGCGAATGAGCACTGCCGATAGCGGCTGACGGGTATTCCGTAAACAGGAGCGTGAGCGTGCCGACGAGGGCGAGGACCGCGTAAACGATAAAGATTCGAAGGGCTTTGTCCACCGTTTCTTCCGGGATGGTTCTGCCCATCGCCTGGGTCTTGTCTCTGCCCAAAAGACGGTTGATACCGAGAAGGGTAATGACTGCAGCGGTAGTCGTTTTTAAGCCACCGCCGCAGCTACCGGGGCTTGCCCCGATGAACATCGCAATGATGATGATAATCGTACTCGTTTCGCGAAGGCTCAAAGGATCAATCGTGTTGAATCCTGCGGTGCGGGAAGACAGGGCGATGAACGCGCCCGAGAGAAGTTTTTCTGCCCAGCTCTGTCCGTCAAAGGCTCCGTTCCATTCGATTAAAAGAACGCTGACCATTTCGATGACGACGATGACGAGGGTCGCGATCAAGGCGATCTTCGTGTGCAAGGAGATCTTCTGGATTGTCCGGGTCTTGAAGTCGAAAAGGTTCTTGATTTCGGACATCGAAAGGAAGCCGATACCGCCTGCGAGCACAAGCAGAATCACCACGAGGCAAACGACCGGGTTGAACTGGTAACTCATGAGCGAATTCGGAAGCGGCGAAAATCCGGCGTTGCAGAAGGCGCTGATCGAGTGGAAAACGGAATAGAGAATGCGCTCGTTCAGGGGCAAATGGTCAAACTGCGTAAAGAGCGCCGTCATGCCGAGTCCTTCGAGCACGATCGTAAACGGAAGGACTGCCCCGAGGATCTTTTTCGGCTCGATACCGCCTTCGGTGGTAAAGCCCGATTTGAAGAGCGCCTGCTGGTTAAAGCCCGGCTTCATTCCGGAAAGGAGCAGGATCGCAGTAGAAAAAGTCATGATGCCGAGACCGCCGATTTGGATCAGCGCCGCGAGAATCCAGAGGCCCGCATGGGTAAAGGTCGTTCCGATGTCGATTACGGAAAGGCCCGTGACGCAGACGGCGGAAGTCGCCGTGAAGAACGCATCCAGAATGGAAATGTCCTTTTGCAGGGAAAACGGGCAAGAGAGAAGGATCGTGCCGAGGACGATGAGCGCCAAATAGCCTTCCACGAGGAAAAGCATCGGGTTCGACCCCTTCTTCTTAAAAACCGGACGATTGACCGGAATATCCTTGTATCGCGAGAGTAACATCTTTGACCACCAATTTACTAACTTTGGCTCTACCATGGCGAAATTGAGATCTATTTTGATGCCGGTGGCCATTCTTTTGGGCATTTTACTGCCACAGGCACATGTTCTTTCCCCCGCGTTGCCCTTTTTGATCGGGCTGATGATGTTTCTCACTTTTGTGGGAAAAGTGCCGCCTCAACAACACGGTTACACATTTAAGATTGAAGTCAAGGCTTTTGTGGCGAGCCTTGTGATGCTTGCCATTTTGTGGGGCGTTGTGGAATTTTTCCAGTTGCCGCGCGAAGTGCTTTTGGGCGGCGCGATCATTTGCCTTTGCCCGCCTGCGAACGCGGCGCCTGCGATGGCGAAAGTGCTCGGTGGAAATCCGGTGCTTGCGCTCAAGATCTTTCTCAGTGGAAACGTGATTGCGTGCTTTAGCATTCCGCTGATCTATGGCTATTTGACGGGAACCGATGCGAGCTTTACCGATGTCGCCATGAGAATTTTCAATTCCATTCAGCCGATCATTTCGATTCCGCTCGCCATCGCTTTAGGCTTGCGTTCCTTTTACCCGGAACTTGCAGACAAGGCGGCTCGCTTTCAGAAGTATACGCTGATCGTGTGGACGATTTCCGTGTTCGTGATCCTTGCCAAGGCGAGCTATGACATTCGGGAAATGGGCTTTGCGGAACTCTGGAACAGCGGAAAGCTTCCGATGCTTGCGCTCGTCGCGTTGATCCTTTGCATTGTGCAGTTTACCGTCGGATGGTTCAGCGATAAGAAGCACCCGATTGAAAGTTCGCAGAGCATGGGACAGAAGAATACGACTCTCGTGATTTGGATTTCGAGTCTTTACGCGGGCCCCGTGGCTGCAATCGCTCCGACGTGTTACGTGATCTGGCAGAATTTGGTGTTGAGCTGGATGAGTGGGAAGAAGAAGGCGAAGTGACGATTGTCAATTAACAGTTAACAATTATCAGAGAATTCAAGAGGATTACTTCTACAGTAGAAGGTGCCTGCTACTGTAAAACGACCGTTCCGCCGTAGATCATTTCGTCTGAGTTACTGTTAATTGTTAATTGTTAATTGTTAACTAATCCTTTGTAAATCTCAATCTGTTTTTCCGCGATCTTTTCCCAGTTGAAGCAGGCGTCGATTCTTTTTTCTGCGCCTTTCAAAAGTTCGGATTCGTAAGCGGGATCGCTTTCGAGCTTTTGGAATGCGGCGGCCAGAGCTTCGGGATTTTTTTCGGGGACGAGAATGCCCGTTTCGCCGTCGACGACTACGTCCGGGATTCCTCCGACGTTCGAGGCGACGACCGGAAGTCCATATTGCATGGCTTCGATCAGCACAACTCCCAAGCCTTCGGTGTCGCCTTTAGAATCGACAATCGCGGGCAGTACAAAGCAGTTGCTTTCCTGATATTCCTTACGCAGGTCGTTGGGAGAAAGCGGACCTGTGAAGATGACGTTTTCCGTTTGAATCTCTTTGGCCAGATGCTTCAAGGATTCCGTCAGGTTGCCTTTTCCGACAATCCGCACTTCAAATTTTTTCGGGTCCAAAAGTTTGGCAGCCTGAATCAAATATTCAATGCCTTTGCGTTCAATGTGACGCCCGACAAAAAGGATCTTGTAACGTTCGCCACGTGCGTGTGGAGGCGGAACTTTGCCCGAAGAAAGCGGAGATCCGTAAGGGCTCCATTCAATCTTAGCCTGGCGCAGGGCAGAAATTTTAGAAGCGGTAAAACGGCTATTTGCAAAAATCGCATTCGCCTGCCCGATGATGAACTTCATAATCGGACGGATCCACTTCTTTTTGCGGATGAGCAAAAGTTCTGCACCGTGGAAATTCAAAACCAGCGGAATGCGGAACAGCTTGCAGGCTCCGAGGGCAATCAGCGCATGGGGAAACGGCCAATGCGCATGGATGACGTCGAACTTTTTCTTCTTCGCAAGCCAAAGGCATTTGAAGAATCCGCTGATGCAGTAGGGAATCGCGAGCAGCTGCATGGACGGGTGCTTTGCCATTTTGGTCGGCGCGCCTTCGTCGTGCGTCAAAATTTCGAGATTCTTCGTGGCGTAGCGGAATCGGTGAACGGGTACGCCGTCGATCGTGTGCGACTTTAAGCCTTTGTAGGACGGAGCCATGACTTCGACTTCAACGCCTGCGTCACGGAGAGTGGCGACGGACTTGCGAAGCCAGGGAACTTCATTGTCTTCTGGAAAACGCGGATAGACGGATCCTACGACGAGAACTTTCATGCGTGAGCTTCTTGGGTAGCTTCAGGGGTTT
>JAILDK010000083.1 GCA_024689485.1 Fibrobacter sp. | reverse complement strand
TTCCCGATGCGCGGCGCGATGCTTTACGACATTGCCACGGGAACGCGTTTGGAACCGGACAAAGAGCGCGGTGTGCGTGCAACTTACATGGACGCTTTGCATTCCAGCGAAGTGGACGGAAAAAAGAACCACTTTAACGAGGCGATTGTCCTTGCGACAAAGGTGGCGAACGCTCCGGGCATGGTCGCGGAATTCTGCATTAGCGACGATCCGAATTATGTGACGGGCTACGTAGCAAGCAAAAGGCTCGGCTATGTGCGCATCATGAAAATGAAAGAGATGAACGACGAAAACGGCGGTCGCATTTTCCTCTTTGATTCGAGGAAAGCTTCCGCCGAAGAATGCATTCAGTACCTTCAACAGCAGAAGGTACTGGTCGAAGTTTAGTTAGCGGACAATGCGAACGCTTTGCGTTGCGCCTGTCGCACGGTTTTTCAGATAATACACGCCCGATTGCTTCAGCTGGCTAGAGCCTTGGAGCATGTCGATCGCTGCAGAGAATCCGTAAGCGGAAATCGTTCCGATGCGCATGCCTAGCGAATTCAAAACGTGATAGTCCTGAAGTTTTTGAACGTCAAAGTTCAAGTTCTGAGCGATGCCCGTGGTGGATTCATAGGTGATCGGTTCCGGGTCGGTCGCATCTGTACCCTTTACCAAGGTGAAGTAGTCGATGTCGAACCAGGTGTTGATCACTTTCATCTTGAGAATATGCGTGCCTGCGGTGAGCGAAACATTGGCGCTGACCTTGTTGTAGTCGTCGTAGTTTTCTTCGCCCTCAGTGGCTGCCGGAACCAAGATGGTATCCGTCAAATCAACTCCGTCCAGTTGGAACAGGAGCGAAGAGCCTTCGCTTGCCGATGCGACGGCGGCAAACAAGGTATAATCGCCGGATTCGGTGACGTTAATGGTGTAATCTAGCCATTCGCCCTTGGCGTTGTAGCCGACGACGACTCCGGTCGCTTTGGCGTAAAGGTCAACGCCTTCTCCGCTGCGGTATTCGCTGTCGCCGTGGTTTTCGGTATCGCTTTCGTTATAGCCTTCGTTGCCCGTGCCGACGCCCGGGACGTCAAAGTCTTCGGCTTCGATTTTGCCCGGAATCGTGTGGGTTTTAAATGCGGTCTGCGGAACTGGATCGATGAGCACGCCTCCGCCGAGTCCGGTGGTGTTTTTACCCTTGTCCAGATTCTTGGCAAAATATTCCTTGAGCCAGGTCATTGCGGCGCGGTCTCTGCCGTTATCGATTAGGCCCGTGTTAGATGCCCAAGTGGCGCCGTTGATGTATCCCCAAATGGTGATGCCTGCGACCCATTCCGTTTCCCACATAAAGGGAATCTGGTTTGCGTAGTCGTTCTTCTGCTTGGTATCATCGGCTTCGCTGATGTCGTATTCTGTGATGAACAGCGGAAGTCCTGTCTTTTGATGGACTTCGGTCATGCGGCTTTCGAAGGTTTCCTTGCTCATGCCTTTGCAGTCGTGAGCCTGTTGGCCGTAGGCATCGACCGGTGCGCCGTTTTTGACAATGGTCTGGATAAGTTCAATACCTTCGTCTTTTTGCCAGGAGAGCGTGTTGTAATCGTTGTAAATCAAAACGGCTTTCGGCCAGCGTTCACGCGCCATCTTGAAGGCGTTCGTGATAAAGTTGTACTGGTGCTTGCCATTCACAATTTGGTCGCCGCCCAAGGCTTCGATAATGTAAGAGCCACCGCATTCCGTGTCATCGGTGCTGCGGCCTTCTGCACCGGCAGCGGGTTTGCCGTAACCGGAATGATAATTGTCGCCGGCCCAAATTGCTTCGTTCACCACGTCGATATATTCGAGGTCAGGGAACTTTTGGGCGACTGCGTCGAACCATTCGGTGATGTAACGCTTGGTCTGTTCGACGGTAATGCTTGGATTTTTCTTTTTGCAGAGGAAGTTCGGATATTGGGATCCCCAGACGAGCGCGTGGAACTTAAAATGACGCTTGCCGGGCTGTTCCTTTGCCCAGTTGTAGGCACTTTCACATTTGTCGTAATTGTCCCAGGCGAATTTACTGTTGCCGCTGTTGTCCACGGAATGAATGGAGCCCCATTTACAACCGTTTTCGGCTGTAATCTGGTTCCAATAGGTTCCCATGTCGTCGCGGATTTGACCGCTCGTGGTGATGTTGCCGACGAATTTTGCACCGCCCTCTGCGAAAGGGGCGGCCGTTGCGGAAGCGGTGAACGCGGCCAGCAACGCTACAGTAGAGAGAAGAGTCTTTTTCATGCCCAATCCTTTTTGTGTTTCTAATGAAAATATGTTCGGCTTGGGGGAAGATCTTGCACACAAAAGAAGTTTCCGTGGACAAAAAGTCCATAAGAGTTTTGACGGGAATTTTTATATTGCAGCTCGAAAAGAAGGCGAAAAATGAGCGTATTGGACGATTTTACAAACGATGTGCTACAGTCGATGCGGAAAGCGCATACTTATCGATCTTTACGGCACATGACGACCCCCGAAACGAACCGTGTTCAGCTCGCCGAAACGGCAGGGGAACCTTCGCAAAACTTGATGCTCTTGGCGTCGAATTCTTACCTCGACCTCGCTAACATTCCAGAGCTGAAAGAAGCGATGGCAAACGCCGTTCTCAAATGGGGCACGGGCAGCGGAGGCGCACGTCTCACGACCGGAAACAAGACGCCCCATTTGCAACTCGAAGAAGAAATTGCAAAGTTCAAAGGCGAAGAAGCGGCGATCACGTTCGGCACGGGCTACATGGCAAACGTCGGAACGATTTCTGCTCTCTGCACCAAAAACGACATCATCTTTAGTGATGAACTGAACCACGCAAGCATCATCGACGGCATCCGCCTTTCCCGCGCCAAGTGCTACGTTTACAAGCACAACGATCTCGAAAATTTAAGATCCAAAATCGCGGAAGCGGTAAATGTAAACGGTCAAAAGCTCGGCGAAAATGCGGCAGAAAAAGTCCGCGGAATGATTGTGACCGATGCCGTGTTCAGCATGGACGGCGACCTGGCGAACCTTCCCGAACTGTTGAAAATTGCAAAGGAAAATTCCTTGCTGCTGATGATCGACGAAGCGCATGCGACAGGCGTTGTCGGCAGAACGGGCCGCGGTCTTGCGGAACATTTTGGCTGTGAACACGCCGATGTGACGGTGGGAACCTTGAGCAAGGCGATCGCCTGCGAAGGGGGATTCGTTGCCGGCAAAAAGCAGCTGATTGAATTTTTGAAGAACAAGGCTCGGAGCTTTATCTTTACGACGGCGATGGCTCCGGCGGTCGCTTTTGCGGCTTTCCGCAATTTGCAGTATTTGGAAAATCACCCGGAGCGCGTGCAAAAGCTCCAGTCGAATGTGGAATTTTTTTGCAAGGCTTTGCAACAGGCCGGGCTAAAGGTTCCGAGTGTTCCGTCGGCAATCGTTCCGATCATCGTGGGCGATGAAGAAAAGGCTTTGCAGGTTTCGGCGGAACTTCAGAGGCAGGGAATTCTGATTCCGGCGATCCGCTATCCCACCGTGCAAAAGGGCAGTGCCCGCTTACGGGCCAGCTTGATGGCGAGCCTTTCGACAGAAGACTTGGAACTTGCCGCCCAAAAGATTGCGCAAACGATTCAAAAGATGAGGTGAAAATGTCGAACGGTTGTTTGAATTCGAAGGGTTACTTTGTGACGGCGACCGGCACGGATGTCGGCAAGACTTTTATCACGGCACTTCTCGTGAAAAAATGGCGAGACTCCGGCGTGGACGCTGGCTACTACAAGGCCGCGCTCAGCGGTGCAGAACTGCGGAATGGAACCTGGGTTGCGGGCGACGCAGACTATGTGAAGCGCTTCGCGGGCCTTTCGGACTCCCAAGAAGAACTGGTGAGCTACGTTTACAAGGAAGCGGTTTCTCCGCATTTAGCGGCCCGCAAAGAGGGAAATCCGGTAGAGCTGTCCCGAGTTGCGTCGGACTTTAAAAAGGCCGCAGAACGGCATTCTTTTGTGCTTGTAGAAGGGAGCGGTGGAATCATCTGCCCGATCCGCGACGACGTGGACGCAAACGGCAATTCCTGCGGAAAAAAGATCTTCCTAGAAGACATCATGAAAACGGTGAACCTACCGCTTTTGATCGTCACCACGGCCGCCTTAGGCTCGATCAATTCCTGCGTTTTGACCGTGGAATATGCCAGAAGCCGGGGACTTTCAGTCCGCGGAATTGTGGTGAACCGCTACGGCGACAGCGGCAATAGGGAAATGGAAGACGACAACATCCGTATGATGCAAAAAATCACCGGTCTCGAAATCCTTGCGAAAGTGAGAACCGGTGATTTAGATTTAGGCGTTTTGCCGTTTTAATCTTACTTCGAACGCCAGAGGCCGATCAGGCTCTTGTTTGGACGGAGCGTGAGCCAGAAGGTCGGTCCGATGAGAATCAAATCTCGAATCAGGGCTGTCCACGTTTCGCTCTTGCTCTGCGCCCCTTCGAGTTCAAAGCATCCGCAGGTGATGCCGAGGTCTAGGGCAAGCGCCCAGATAAGAGCGATGATAAAGCTTACGAACATGCCGAAAATCGCCAGGGAACATTCCTTTGTAAACGGCGTCACGATGAGCGCAAGGCCAAACCAGAATTCAAATTGCGGATAGACCAGGGCAAAGAAATTGTTCACAAAGTCCGGCAAGAACTGGTACTGTGCCACGAGAATGGCGAACTGCTTCGGGTCCTGAATCTTGAAAAGGCTCGCAAAGATGAACATGCCGCCGATACCGATGCGGAACAGCGTTTCAAGACCTTTGATGGTGAATTCCTTGTCTTTCAAATAGGCTGGGACCACGAGCAAAATCGCAACGATCAAGGAACCGATGCCGACGTGGATGTTGTACTTCCAGATCTTCGGGAACTTTTCGATTAAAGATTCATAATCGGTAAAGGTGAGGAAGGATTCCGGGAAGGCGACTTCGGCGACGCAGACCGCGGTGAGGAAAGCGGCGACAAGCAACAGGATCGTGGAGAGAATATGCTTTTTCATTAGAATCCCTCCGGCTTTTCAAAGACTTCCTGGGTGCCGATCCATTCGACGGAATGATCTTCTCCGGCACGGATATTGTTGAGAATCGCGAGCAGAATGCATGCCGCGGCGAAAATAAACAAAAACTTCCAGTTGAAGCTTTTGATGTAGTTCAAAATCTTTTCCTTCATAAGTTGAAATGTATAAATCTATTCCGCAAAAAACAAAGGCTTTCCCTGGGGAAAGCCTTTGTGTAAAGGTTCAGCGGATTTTCGAAAACTTAGATGTTGTCGATAATCTGGTTGAATGCTTCGACCGGACGCATCCACTTTTTGAGAAGTTCCGGCTTGGTGACGTAGTAACCGCCGACGTCCACGGAGACGCCCTGAGCTTTGGCGAGAGCCGAAACGATTTCCGTTTCGTTCTTCTTCAAAGCTTCTGCAACCGGAGCGAACTTTGCAGAAAGTTCTGCGTCGGTCTTCTGAGCGGCGAGTTCTTCTGCCCAGTACATGGCGAGGTAGAAGTGAGAACCGCGGTTGTCGAGACCGCCGAGCTTGCGTTCCGGGGTACGGTTGTTGTCGAGAATCTTTTCGTTTGCCTTGTCGAGAGCTTCGGCGAGAACCTTGGCCTTCGGCGTGCCGATCTGTTCAAGGGAAGCGGCGAGGGCGAAGTATTCACCGAGGGAATCCCAGCGAAGGTAGTTCTCGGCGAGGAACTGCTGCACCTGCTTCGGAGCGCTTCCGCCTGCACCCGTTTCGAACATGCCACCGCCCGCCATCAGCGGAACAATGGAAAGCATCTTGGCAGAAGTGCCGACTTCGAGAATCGGGAAAAGGTCGGTGAGATAGTCGCGCATCACGTTGCCCGTGACGGAGATCGTATCTTCGCCCTTCTTGGCGCGGGTCATCGTTTCGAAAATCGCGTCCGTCGGGGACTTGATCGAAATCGAAAGACCGGAAAGATCGTATTCCTTGAGGTAAACTTCGACCTTCTTCTGCACTTCGCGGTCGTGGGCGCGGTTCGGGTCGAGCCAGAAAATGGCCGGCATGTTGGCTGCCTTGGCGCGGTTCACGGCGAGCTTTACCCAGTCGCGAATCGGAGCGTCCTTGGCCTGGCACATGCGGTAGATGTCACCGGCTTCCACGTTCTGCGAAAGAAGAACTTCGCCCTTGGAATTCACGGCGCGGATCACACCCTTGGCGGTGGCGATAAAGGTCTTGTCGTGGCTGCCGTATTCTTCGGCGCCCTGAGCCATGAGGCCGACGTTCTGAACGGTACCCATGGTGCTCGGGTCGAATGCGCCGTTCTTTTTGCAGAAGTCGATCGTGGTCTTGTAAATGCCTGCGTAGCAGCGGTCCGGAATCACGGCCTTGGCTTCTTCGAGCTTGCCGTCCTTGTTCCACATGCAACCGGAGTTGCGGATCATCGCCGGCATCGAAGCGTCGATAATCACATCGCTCGGAACGTGCAGGTTCGTGATGCCCTTCGTGGAGTCGACCATGGCAAGGCTAGGGCCGTTTGCGATAGCGGCATCGATTGCAGCCTTGACTTCGGCTTCCTTCGGATTGCCTTCGAGACGCTTGAAGAGGTCGCCGAGACCGTTATTTTCGTTGACGCCGATTTCTTTAAAGAGGTCTGCGTACTTTGTGAACACGTCTTTAAAGAACACGCGGACGAATGCACCGAACATGACCGGGTCCGAAACCTTCATCATGGTCGCCTTCAAGTGCACAGAGAAGAGAACGCCCTGCTTCTTCGCGTCTTCCATCTGTTCTGCGATGAACTTTTCGAGAGACTTCATGCGCATCACGGTGCTGTCGAGAATTTCGCCCTTCAACAGCGGCTTTGCGGCACGGAGTTCCTTGATTTCGCCCGATTCCGAAACGAATTCAATCTTGAACGTATCGGCTTCCGGAAGCGTAATGGAGGTTTCGTTGCCGTAGAAGTCGTCTGCCTGCATACTCGAAACGTGAGTCTTTACGGATTCGTTCCAGGTGCCGTCGGAATGCGGATGCTTGCGAGCGTAATTCTTCACCGCCTGCGGAGCGCGACGGTCGGAGTTACCCTGGCGAAGAACCGGGTTCACGGCAGAGCCTTTCACCTTGTCGTACTTGGCGCGAATCGTCTTTTCTTCTTCCGTTGCCGGAGCGTCCGGATAATTCGGAACGTCATAGCCGTTCTTCTGGAGTTCCGCGATCGCGGCCTTGAGCTGCGGAAGGGAAGCGGAAATGTTCGGAAGCTTGATGATGTTGGCGGACGGATCCTGCGTGAACGCGCCGAGGAAGGCGAGGTCATCGGTCACCGGCTTGCCGAAGAATTCTGCGCCTGCCGGAAGTTTGTCGGCGAAGATGGCGAGGATACGTGCCGGGAGGGAAATGTTCTTGGTTTCTACATCGATGTCGGCGGTCTTTGCAAAAGCCTGGACGATCGGGAGGAGGGATTGAGTCGCGAGGAACGGCGATTCGTCTGTCAGAGTATAATAGATTTTCTTTGTCATACAAGATGCAAGATAGAAAAACGGCTTAGGGCTTCCAACACTCCAGTAAAAAGAAAAGAAGCCCGAAAATGTTCGGGCTTCTTTCAAATCCTACAATTTTGAAAAATTAAAGGATGTTGTTGATGTCGCGGACGGCACCCTTGTCGGCGCTCGAAGCCATGAGGCCGTAAGCCTGCAGAGCCTTGGACACCTTGCGGTCGCGATGTTCCGGCTTCCAAGCCTTGGCGCCACGGGATTCCATTTCCTTGCGACGTTCGTCGAGTTCTGCGTCGGTGAGGCCGACGTTGATCGTGCGGTTCGGAATGTCGATTTCGATGATATCGCCATCCTTGACGAGGCCGATGTTACCCTTGCTGGCGGCTTCCGGGCTTGCGTGACCGATCGAAAGACCGCTCGTACCGCCGGAGAAGCGGCCATCGGTGAGAAGGGCGCAGAGCTTGCCCAAATGACGGCTCTTGAGGTAGCTCGTCGGGTAGAGCATTTCCTGCATGCCAGGACCGCCCTTCGGACCTTCGTAACGGATCACGACCACATCGCCCGCCTTGACGCGGTTCGGGTCGAGAATGCCCTTCACAGCGTCGTCCTGGCTTTCGAACACGACAGCCGGACCTGTGAACTTGAGAATGGATTCGTCAACGCCAGCGGTCTTCACAATGCAACCGTCTACGGCGAGGTTACCGTAAAGAACAGCGAGACCGCCATCCTTCGAATAGGCGTGTTCTGCATCGCGGATTGCACCGTTTGCACGGTCGAGATCGAGGGAATCGTAATGGAAGTCCTGAGAGAAAGCCGTAATGTTGAACTTGCGGCCCGGACCTGCGAGATAACGCTGCTTGATTTCTTCCGACGGATTGCGCATCACGTCGTTCGTTTCAATGGCTTCGCCCATCGTCTTCGCGTGAACGGTGTGGCATTCGCGGTGAATCAGGCCCATGCGGTCGAGTTCGGCGAGAATGCCGAAGATGCCGCCTGCGCGGTTCACATCTTCCACGTGGATGTTGTGAACGGTCGGGGCGACCTTACAAATGCAAGGCGTGTTGCGGGAAAGGCGGTCGATGTCCTTCATGGTGAAGTCCGCGCCGGCTTCCTGTGCAACGGCGAGAAGGTGAAGAACCGTGTTCGAGCTACCGCCCATGGCGATGTCGAGGCGCATGGCGTTTTCGAAAGCTTCCTTCGTAGCGATGGAACGCGGAAGGACGGTGTCATCATCTTCGTCATAGTAGCGGTGGCAGAGTTCCACAATGCGACGTCCCGCTTCTTCAAAGAGCTTCTGACGTTCGGCGTTCGTGGCGACGATAGAACCGTTACCCGGAAGGGAAAGGCCGATCGCTTCGGTAAGGGAGTTCATCGAGTTGGCGGTGAACATACCGGAGCAGCTACCGCAAGTCGGGCAGGCGGCGGCTTCGATTGCAGCGGTTTCTTCATCGGAAACGCTCGTGTCGGCGGAGTCGATCATCGCGTCGATCAAGTCGAGGGCGCGGTCGGAACCGTCTTTCTGCTTCACGTGACCGGCTTCCATCGGACCGCCGGAAACGAAAACGGCAGGAATGTTCAAACGCATCGCAGCCATGAGCATACCCGGAGTCACCTTGTCGCAGTTACTGATGCAGACAAGAGCGTCGGCGCGGTGAGCGTTTGCCATGTATTCCACGGAGTCCGCAATCAAATCGCGGGAAGGAAGGCTGTAAAGCATGCCATCGTGGCCCATAGCGATACCGTCATCGACGGCGATCGTGTTCATTTCCTTAGGAATGCCGCCCGCTTTGCGGATGCTTTCTGCGACAATCTTGCCGACGTTGCGAAGGTGAACGTGGCCCGGGACAAATTCCGTGAAGCTGTTGCAAATCGCAATGACAGGTCTTCCGAATTCTTCCGGTTTTGTGCCAGTCGCGATCCAGAGCGCACGTGCGCCTGCCATTTCGCGGCCTTCAATAGTCTTTTTAGAACGCAGATCTCTCATAGTTATACCTCGTGAAATTTCACAGGCGTAAAGATAGAAAATCAAGCGTCGCTGGCTGAGGATTTTACGAGGATTCCCAAAAAATTCTTAAATTAAAGGTATGGCAGTAGATGTATCCAAAGATTCTAAGGAAAACGAAGAAGTTTCCGATCTTCCGAAAATTGAGTCCAACGAGGATTTGGCGCGAATTGTCCAAGCCTTGGTCTTTGCATCTCCGGATGTGGTGACGCTCAAAAAATTAAAGGACATCATCGGGGACTTTCTCGACTCGAAAACCGTCGCAGAAGCTCTGCGCATTGCAAACGACAATCTGAACAAGATCGATTCGCCGTTTGAAATCGTGGAACAGGCGGGCGGTTACCGCTTCCGTACCCGCGCAAGATATTATCCGTGGGTGAGAAAGCTCTTTCCGGATGCAAACCTTCGCAGACTTTCGCAGGCGGCATTGGAAACGCTTTCGATCGTCGCCTACCAGCAACCGATTACCCGTGCAGCGCTCGAACAGGTGCGCGGTGTTTCTTGCGACGGTCCGTTAAAGAGCTTGCTCGAAAAGAAGCTGATCGCCCTCGGCGCTCGCGCAGAAACCGTCGGTAACCCTTATACTTATGTGACGACAGACGACTTTTTGAAGTACTTCGGCATCAACAAGATTCCGCAAGACCTTCCGCGCCTTCGCGAATTCCAGGAACTGCTCAATTCGAACGAAATCGTTCCGAATTACGCGCAGAACGAAAAGCCGGACGCTCCGAAGCCGCCTGAATCCGATCCTTCGCAAATTGAACTTTCGATGGGGACCCCGTGAGTGTAACCCCGTTAATGAAGCAGTATTACGAGATCAAGGCCCAGAATCCCGACTGCATTCTTTTCTTTCGCATGGGCGACTTCTTCGAACTCTTCGAATCGGACGCCGAAATCGCTTCTAAAATCTTGGGCTTAACCCTTACGAGCCGTAACAACGGAGCCTCGGGCGCAACGCCGCTCTGCGGATTCCCGCATCACGCTTCGGACAGATATTTCCCGAAGATGGTCGCCGCAGGCTATAAAGTCGCGGTCTGCGAACAGGTCGAAGATCCAAAACTCGCCAAGGGAATCGTGAAACGCGCGATCGTGGAAGTCATCAGCGCAGGAACCTCGATGAACGAGGGAAACCTGGACGCCAAGGTGGCGAATTACCTCTGTGCCGTTTTACCGCAAAAGAATTCGATCGCGTTCGCTTTTGCCGATGTGACGACCGGCTACTTTGCCGTTTCGGAATCGCCGATTCAGAATTTTGAAAGTGAATTTGCTCGCCGCATGCCAAAGGAAGTCCTCGTTCCGCAGGGCGTGGAACTCCCGAAGTCCATTGCGGAATTTGTCCGCGCCGAATGCATTTTGGTGACGCCTGTTGCAGAAGAACATTATGCGCTCCAGAATGCGACGGAAGTTTTGCAGAACCATTTCAAGATGGCGAGTGTGGAATCCCTTGGCCTCGACGGTCAAGATGAAAAGACCCGTGTCGCAGGCGCGATCCTTTGGTATTTGATCGACCAGAAAAAGTCCGAGCTTTCGCACATTACGCACCTCGAACTTTTGGACCTTGGCGATTACATGGTGCTTGACCCGGCGACGCTCCGCAACTTGGAACTGGTGCGTCCGCTGAATGCCGACGATCCGCAGAGTACGCTCATGTACGTGCTCGATTATACGGTCACGGCGATGGGCGGTCGCAGGCTGCGGGAATGGATTTCGCATCCTCTCGTTTCCGTGAAGCGGATCGAAGAACGCTCCGAAGCGGTTGCAGAACTCGTTTCGAATCCGATTGTCCTTGATGAATTGAAGCTCGCGCTCCGTGAAATTTTGGACATGGAACGCCTAATGGGTCGCGTGGGCAGTGGACGTGCGAATGCGCGCGACCTGTACGGCATGGGACGTTCCCTTTCCAAGGCGGTGAAGGTTGCAGAAGCCCTTTCGAGCTTAAAGTCTCCGCTGTTCCACGATTTGGCAGAAACGCTCCTCGCCGCAGAAGGCAAGGGCGACGAAATCTTGCGCATGCTGAACGACGATCTTCCGATGACCGTGCGCGAAGGCGGCATGATCCGCGAAGGCGCCGCTCCGGAACTTGACCAGATGAATGCCGAAATCAAGGATCGCCGCGATTGGATCGGCTCCTTGGAAGCTCGTGAACGGGAACGCTTGGGCGTGAACACGCTCAAGGTCAGCTACAACAAGGTCTTTGGCTATTACATCGAAGTTTCGAAGATCCATTCGGACAAGATTCCGCCGGAATACATTCGCAAACAGACGACGGTGAATGCGGAACGCTACATCACGCCCGAAATGAAGGAATGCGAAACGATCATTTCGAGTGCGGAAAGCCGCATTCACGACCTCGAATACCGCATCTTCTGCAAGCTCCGCGAATCGGTCAATGCCGAACGCAACGAACTGCAGGACATTGCGGAAGCGGTCTCCGAAGTGGATTCTTTCTACAGCTTGGCGGTGGCCGCTCGCAAGCGCGGTTACACCCGCGCCGAAGTCTTTGACGGAACGGGCATCGAAATCCGCGGAGGATTCCACCCGGTCATCGTCGCCGCCAACCCAGACCTTTCCTTTGTGCCGAACGACGTTTCCCTTTCGCCAGAAGCGCACCGCATGATGCTTATCACCGGTCCGAACATGGCCGGTAAATCGACGTACCTTCGCCAGACGGGGCTCATCGTTCTCATGGCGCAGATCGGTTCGTTTGTGCCTGCGGAATGTGCCCGCATCGGTGTCGTAGACAGAATCTTTACGCGTGTCGGTGCAAGCGATCGCCTTTCGCGCGGCCTTTCTACGTTCATGGTGGAAATGATCGAAACGGCGAACATTTTGCGAAATGCGACCGACAAGAGCCTTGTGCTGCTCGATGAAATCGGCCGCGGTACCAGTACGTTCGACGGTCTTTCGATTGCCTGGGCGATTTTTGAAACGCTCCACGACAACGAAAAGCGCGCCGCGATTACGCTCTTTGCAACGCATTACCACGAAATGACGACTCTTGCCGATTCCTTGGAACATGCGGGCAACTACCAGATCGCGGTCCGCGAAGACGGCGACAAGCTGATCTTTTTGCACAAGATTATCGCCGGCGCTTGCGATTCGAGCTACGGTATCCATGTGGCGGAAATGGCGGGGCTTCCTTCCGAAGTCGTGCGCCGCGCCCGCAAGATCCTTTTGCGCCTTGAAAAGCAGCAGATCGATCCGAGCGATTCCAAGCACAAGCAGGAACTCAAGGCGCAGCCGCAGGTCGATATCTTTGCACCGCCTGATGAAGATACCCAGCTTTTGCTCGAAGAAATCAAGCGCATGAAGCCAGAAGAAATGACTCCGCTCCAGGCGCTCCAGACTTTGACGGAACTGAAGGTGCACTACGGAAAGTAAGATGGAAGAGATTGACTTCGCCGCTCTCGAAGAGTTCATCTACGAAAACCGCCTGTTCGACAGAAAGTCCGTACACGGGCTTGAACATTGGCATCAGGTGGAATTCAATGGACTCTTGCTCGCGAAAAAGACGCACGCCGACGAAACGGTCGTGCGGCTCTTCTCCCTTTTCCATGATTCGAAACGTGTGCACGACGGCTACGACGAAGAACACGGTCCCCGTGGAGCCGCGTATGCCGAAGAACTCCGTGGCAAACTTTTTCAGCTCGACGACGAACGCTTTGAAAAACTTTTGCACGCCTGCCGAATGCATACGGTCGAACCGGCTTCGGGCGATCCGACGATCGATTCCTGTTATGACGCCGACCGTTTAGACCTGGGACGTGTCCAGATTGTCCCGGATCCAGACAGAATGGCAACGGACTTCGGCAAGAAACTCGCCGCGAAGTTGCAGAAAATTCCCATTGAAAAACATCGGGATTGGCTTAGAACCGAATCCTTTATTATTTTTCCCAAGTGATTTATAATATCCTACTTTCGCTGATTCCGCTGCTCTCGGCGTTCCCGCTTTTCATGATGCTCGTCGAGTTGCATGGAAAACGTCCGGCCGCCCGACAGATGCCGTGGCTTGCCTTTGCGTGCTTCATGGTTTTGTGGAACAGTGTGTTTACCCGTTTTATGGGGGATCATCCGGTCCTTTGGACGATGAATCCGATTGGCGACATCTTCATGATGCTCTCCTTCATGTTCCTGTTCATTCGGGAAGAAAACCGTAAAGCGGTGGAACCGATCCGGAAGGCTTACCGGGTGCGGTCGATTGTGGCGTTCTTGATCTATATCGTGAGCAATGTCATTTGCTTCCACATTCTGCGTCCGCCGGTATTTTTGATTCCGCTGATCATCGGGGCCTTGGTCGTCTTCTACTTTGACCGCCTGTACACGTCGATGTCGTACTATCCGAAGATGCGAGTCCATCTCGTCTTCTACTTCTTCATCATGAGTACCTTCCTCGTGTTGCCTCCGTTCCGCTTGTTCTTCATTGCCCAAATTGGCTACGTGTTCATGTGCCGTTACCGCAACTGGATTGCGCACAAGGACCGCATGATCGTGGCGCATGACGAAGAACGCAAGGTGAATCACAAGATTGTGACAAAGATGGGCGAAACCGTGAACGACTTCTCGGATTTGCACGAATCCTTGCAGAACTTCCTCACGAACCTCGCCCAGGGCATCGAAGCAAAATCCGCCGCCATTTACATCTGGGACGAAAAGGAACAGCTCTTCCGCTGCTCGGACATTTACGGCGTCTTCTTCCCGCTTGTCCGCGGAAACGAAATGAGCTTTACCCATGTGGAAACGCTCAAGGAAATCGCTCTTTCGCAGAACATCAGCGAACACGATAACATCGTCTGGGAATGCGGCATGTCTCGCATCGGAACGTATGTGCCTTTCGCAAGTCAGGACGGTAGAATCCTTTCTCTCGGAAGCCGCGCCGCGAACATCCGCTCGCTGATCCTTGAACCGCTGAACTTTAACCAGCAGCTGCTCGGCGTTCTTGTCGTCGAAAACAAGCTTTACGAACGTTACTTCACCGAAAGTGATTACTACCTGGTGCAGAATTTTGCCCACTACGCCACGATGATTCTCAAGGCGAACGAAGCCGTGATGGAACGTCAGAACCAGGCGCGAACCCAGGCGGAACTGCAGCTCGGCTTCCACATTCAGTCGGGGCTTTTGCCGCACAAGATTCCAAAATTCGACGGGATTTCTTTGGCGGGTTCGATGACTCCGGCCAAGGAAATCGGAGGCGACTACTTCGACTTTTTGGATTTGCCGAATGGAAACCTGGGCATAGTCATCGGTGACGTCTCGGGTAAAGGCGTTCCGGCGGGCATGGTGATGACTTCGCTATACGCCTTCTTGCATGCGGAATGCCGTTACTTTGTGAATTCCTACCGCGCCCTCGTGCGTGTGAATTCAGACTTGGCGGGGCACATTTCCGAAACGATGTTTGCATCGCTTCTCTTCTTTGAATGGAATCCGCGCTCCAAGGCTTTGCATTACACGAGCTGCGGTCACGAACACATTCTGCATTTTAAGAAGGCGGATAACACGTTGGATACCATCAAGAGCGGCGGCATTGCGCTCGGCATGGTCGATGACAACAGCAAGATCATTCGTGAAAAGTCCCTGATCGTGAAACCGGGCGACACCGTTTTGCTGTACACGGACGGTGTGACGGAAACGGCAAACGATAAACGCGAAATGTTCGGACTCGAACGCTTGAAGGCTTTCGTCGAAAAGTACCAGGCGCTCTCTGCAGACGAAATCCGCTTGGCGCTCCTCGATGAACTCAAATCCTTTGCCCACGGTGCACCGCAGGCAGACGATATCACGATTCTCGTGATGAAGTTCTAAAACTGTACAAGTTTTTGAACGCGACGATCCTTCTGAATTTTTGAACAACAAAAAAGCCTCCCCGTTCGGGGAGGCTTTTGAATTTCGCAGTTCCGAATTACTTGTTCAGAGCGTCGAACAGGGCGAACACCATGCCCGGACGGAAATATTTACCGGCCGTGTACTTGAGTGCCGTGCTGTGGAGCAGCGTGAACAGATCTTCTTCCGAAATCTTCGCCTTCTTGGCGAGTGCGCCGTAAGACTTCTTGAACGAAGCGAGGTTCGTCGTGAGAGTCGGAGCGATGCGCTGATCCGGGAGAAGAGCCTTCTTCTTCACGAGTTCGGCGATGAGCGTCTTGGCTGCGGATGCAGAAACGCCAGCCTTTTCGAGCGTGTCTTCGTGGAGACGGCAGGAACCGTTGAAGCCTTCCGGTGCAGCGAACGGAATCTTCGCTTCTTCGTAAAGGTTCTGGACCATGCTTTCCACGATGTCGCGGGCTTCGTCGAAGTTCTTGTGCAGAATGAGGCCGCTCGCGATGCTGTACTGAATACCGATCCAAACGTCATGAGCCTGGAAGTTGAATTCGTCGAGCGGGGAACCGTCCTTGTGAACCAGGTTTGCGGCACCGAGCAGCGGGGAATTCTTCTTGTAGTTCGTCTTGAAGATGCGGTCGAGAGTACGTGCGCCCTTTTCTTCGTCGGTAATCGGCTTCAAGTCGAGGAGACGGAGGTAGGTGTCGGCGAGCATCGAGTCGGCGAAGACGTCGTCGGAATCGAGATCGATCTTGGCCTTGAAGGAATCCGTGAAGGCTTCCGGAGCGGTGCTGTAGAGCCAGGTCTTCTTCCACTTGCGGAGTTCGAGCTTCGAAAGTTCTTCTTCTTCCGGAATTTCGCTGAAGTCGAGCCAGTCGTTGAGTTCGCGGAGCTTCTGCGTATCCGTGCCGGAAAGCGGAAGGAGGTCGGCGAGAGCTTCCACGACCTTGTCGAAGTTTTCGAAGTTCACATCCTTCGCTTCGATCGGAGTGGCGAAGAAGTGGAAGTAGCCTTCGTTTTCGTCCCAGAGGGCGGCGTGGAATTCGGCTTCGGCTTCGTCAGCCTTCTTGTTCCAGTCGAGGGCACGTGCGGAGTCGCCTTCGAGTTCGGCGATCTTGGCTGCTGCGCGGAGACCGGCGATCCAGAGGGAACCACAGTAAACGGAAATGCCGTTCGAAGAAAGGTTGTCGAACGTGTCGTCCGTACCGTGGGTGAGCGGGAAGTTTTCGCCTTCGGCGACCATCTTTTCCAGATATTCCATGCTGGCGTAGACGGCGTCCTTGCAAGCGTCCACAACGGCCTTTTCACCGGTGAACTTGTAATGACGGAGAACCATCAACACATACTTCGGAGCGAGGTCCTTCCATTCCTTCACGTTGTGCCAGTCATAGGCGTCGGCATGCGGAACGAACGGGCTTCCGAGGTCGTGAATCACAGCACCGGTCACGGCGAGAGGACCTTCGAGCTTTGCCTGCGGAAGGTCTGCGAACGGATGGTTCACATATTCGTGGTGACGACGACGGGTCATGTCTTCGGCGAGGATTGCATTGCCAAAACGCTTCAGCACTTCGCCATCGAGACGCGGCAAAAGGGCGAGGAGCGAGAAGCTGCCGTAGAAGTAAACGTCGAGAGAGTTGAAGAACGGATAGTCCGCGCATTCGCGAACGAGGAAGTTGTCGTCCTTGTCCCAGACCGTCGCTTCTGGAATGAAGCTCAGCGTGTTGAGAGCGAGGGAGCGGAATTCCGCCTGCTTCTTCTTGTCCTTCGGGAAGAGCTTTGCCAAAGCCTTTTCCGGTGCGAGTGCACGGTAAGCTTCGCCAAAGGTCTTTTCGAATTCGCCGTCAAAGCTCAGTGCTTCGGAAAGCATTGCCTGAACGCGGCCAAAAGCTTCCGGATAGAAGACGGTGTACTTCTTCAAAGTTTCCTGTGCACCGTGGAAGCGGATGTGTGCAAAGTCGAGAACCGTGTTGAACTGGACCGTAGCCTTTGCCTTCGGCTTCAAACGGATCGTGGCGACGACTGCACCAGCGACGGTTTCGCGGCCGCTGTAAACGTTCTTGACGAAGGTCTGCGAAACGCGGCCACTGTGGAGGGCGCCTGCGAGAACCGTCTTCTGATCGTTGCGGTAGAAGAGAGGCTTCGTGGTGACGTTCACATCGTCCTTCGGATTCCACGTAGCGGAAATGCCCATGCAACCGTCGAAGTCGCTTTCGGAAAGGATGTTCTTGTTGAAGAATTCGACACCCTTCACCACGCGGCCGTCGGCGAGTGTCGAATTGAATTCGACGCCCATCGGATCGCGAGCGGCCGGGACGAGCACAAAGGAAGAGTCCTGCACGCTTTCACGGTCCTTGCGAACCTGGTAGCCGCAGTAGTTTTCCTGCATCTGCACGAGTGTCACTTCGCGGACCTGCTTTGTCGGGTTCACGAGTTCGTAACGGGTTGCGCTCACCGGAAGGCTCGAAATGCGTTCGTTGTTCGGGAGAACGTAGCTGTACTGGTAACGGGTAATCTGGACGCCCTTCTGACCCTTATACTGGGTGCGGGAAAGCGGGTATTCCGCCGTGTAGTCCATCTTCTGAGCGTCGTAGCCCTTTTCGCCGAGGAATTCGGCTTCGTCGCCGAACGCGCCGGTGAGAGCGCCCTTGCTTTCGACCTTTTCACCGAGTTCGCCGTCGAAGAAGTCGACGAGAACGGCGCGGTTGAATTCCGGAGAAACCGTGTTGCCGGCTTCGATCATCGCCTGCGTGCGCGGGCTGAATTCCGTGTGCCAGCGGAGGAGAGCGTCCTTGTTCGTTTCCCAGAACTTCTTGTCGGCGAGAACGGCTTCGACCTTCTTCAAGGTTTCCTTTTCGTTCTTGCAGTCGAACAGAGCGTTGCCCTGAGCGTCCTTCAAGGTGTAGAACTGGTTCTTGCGAGAAAATTCAAAGAAGCTGCGGATGGTGAGCGGAGCCTTCTTGTCGATCACGGCTTCGCGGTAGAAAACGTTCTGCAAGCGCATATCGTTCGGGTCTTCCGTGCGAACTTGGACGCCCGGAATCAGGCCCGTCACCGGAGTCGTACCGGCCGGAGTCACGGTGTATGTGCTGCCGATGCCGCCGACGGCAATGCCCGTCGTTGCCGGAGTCGTGGTGAGCGGGGTGTACCACGGCTGAATGAATTCCACGGCGAGACCCTTGGTCATCAAGTCTTTCACGTTGCCGTGCAACTTGGCGGATTCGAGATATTTATCAAATGTCATGAGGAGATGTCCTATGGTTGTTGATATTTTACTTCGCATTTAATTTAGAAAAGTTATTTTTGGCGCATGTTTAGATTTGGTGCATTTGCTTCGGGTGGCGGCAGTAATTTCCGCTCCCTCCTTTCCCATGCGGAAGATGGAACTTTAGGCGGTTCCTGTGAATTTTTGATTGTGAACAATGCGGATTGCGGTGCGGCACAGAGTGCCAAGGAACACGGAATTCCGGTGTATCACATTTCGTCGAAGACGCATCCGAACGAAGCGGATTACGAACAGGCGCTGTTGAAGGTTTTGGAAGAACATCCGGTCGATCTCGTCGCCCTTTGCGGTTACATGAAAAAGATTCCGGATACATTCCTCGATAAAATGAAGGATCGCGTTCTGAACGTGCATCCGGCACTGCTCCCGAAATACGGCGGTAAAGGCTTTTACGGTATCCGCGTGCATCAGGCGGTCATCGCGGCTGGCGAAAAGGAAAGCGGCCCGACCATTCACCTGGTGACCAGTGAAATCGACAGCGGAAGAACGCTCGCACAGTCGAAGGTGCCGGTCCTCGAAACGGACAGCGCGGAAGATCTCGCCGCTCGCGTTTTGGTGCAGGAACACGCGCTCTTTTGGAAGACGCTTCGCGACTACGCCCAGTCTTTGTAAAACACGATGAAATTCAAACTGCCGGAATTTTTGGAAAACACGACGTCCCCAATCGAAGGGGAAATCGCACTGCGCACAAACTATCCGAATGTCTGCATCATCGGCATCGATGAAGTGGGCCGCGGACCTCTCGCAGGGCCAGTCGTCGTCTGCGCCGCGGTCCTCCAAAATCCGACAGGAGATTCTTCTTTAAACGATTCGAAAAAGCTCACCCGTAAAAAGCGCGAAGCCATGTTCGACACCGTTAAAGAGGAATGCCTTTGCTACGCCATCGCCAGCGCGAGCGCCGAAGAAATCGACGAATTCAACATTCTCGAAGCGGACTTCCTCGCCATGCGTCGCGCTTTAAGCGCTCTCGGCTTCCCGGGCCTTGAAGCTTCAAAACCAAAACTCCCGATTGAAGTCAAAGGACAGCTTCCGCAGAATACAAAACTTTTGATCGCGGTCGATGGAAACTTAAAGATCCGCGGCGTCCCCGAAGAAAATCAGATTGCGATCATCCAAGGAGACGGCCGCGTCGCAAGCATTTCCGCTGCCTCGATCCTCGCCAAGGTTTACCGTGACCGCTACATGGACGATCTTGCCGTCAAATATCCAGGCTACGCATTTGAAAAGAACGCGGGCTACGGCACCAAGGCGCACCTCGAAGGCATTCGCAAACTCGGCACGACGCCGGAACACCGCAAGAGCTTTCACCCGAAAAGCTTGCAGACAGAACTGTTCTGATTTGAATTTAGACCATCTTTCCGATGCCCACGATGGCAGCGGTCCGCGCACGTAAACGGGTCTTTCCGAGCTTCAAAAGCTTGACTTCGCCACGGGAATAAGCCTTGATTTCTTCAATTTCCTTGGGAGAAAATCCGCCTTCCGGTCCAACGAGAAGCGTCGTATCCTTTGTGATTTCGCCAAGGGAATCTTCGCCGTCCATGTCGCAGAGGATAATGTCGCCGTCATAAGCCTTTAACCATTCTTCAAACGGAATCGGGCCGCGGATTTCGGTGAGCCAAGCCTTTAACGACTGCTTTAAGCTGACAAGCGCCTTGAGTTCGCAACGGCGGACGACTTTCTGCAAATTGGAATCTTTCGGTTCTTCGGAATGTTCCGTGCGCAAAAGCGTTATGCTTCCGACTTCCATTTCGCTCACGTGCAGGGCGACTTCTTCGTTTGCGTCGTCCTTGAGGCAGGCGAGTCCCAGGTGCAGCTTCGGCTTTGCACGGTCGGAAGTTTCGAGCGTTTCGATTTTCACCTGGCAGTCTCTCGAGTCCGCCTTTTCCACGATGCCTTTGGCAAAGTGTCCCTTTCCGTCGGTCAAGTTCAAAACATCTCCCGGGCGGGCGCGACAAACGCGAATCGCGTGGGCGCTTTCTTCGTCCGAAAGGGAAAGGATGCCTGTGGAAAGCTCAGGAACATAAAAACGGGTATCAGGTGATTTCATGCCCCAAAAATAAATACTAAATTCAACCCACTATGCAAATTAAGGCTGTCGCATTCGATTTAGACGGAACTCTTTACCTTTCGGGCAAACCTTATCCGAAGGCCGTGGAAACGGTCCAGAAGGTCGCGGAGAAGGTTCCTGTCTATTATATGTCGAATAATACGAGTAAATCGCTCGTGTTCTACACGAACCGCCTTTTGCGCATGGGCCTGCCGATCCAGTCCAAGGACAGCATCCTTTCGGCGATGACCTTTGCCCTTTCGGAAATTCACAAAAAGGGAATCAAGAACATTTACCTGTTCGCAAATCCGGAAGTTGTCGAATGGTTCGCCGCGGAAGATCCGAGCTTGAACTTGCACGCTCCGATGGATAAAACGGAACTCGTGCTCGTCGCTTACCATTCTTCCTTTAATTATAGGGAACTCTGCGAAGTTTCGTGGAGACTTGAACGCGGGGCGGATTTCTGGGTGACGCATGCGGACTTCGTTTGCCCCGATGAACTCGGACCCGTTCCGGACATTGGAAGCTTTATGGCGATGTTCAAGGCGGCGACCGGACGCGAACCGTCCCGTATCTTTGGCAAGCCGAATCCGGAAATGCTTTCTCCCATCACGGATCATTTGTCGCCGGATCAGATTCTTTTTGTGGGCGACCGCCTGTACACGGACTTTGAACTGGCCCAGCGTGCGGGCTGCCACTTCGCTCTGGTGCTCTGTGGCGAAACCAAATACCGCGACGTTCAGAGGCTTGCCCGCCAGCCGGATATCATTGCGGAACAGGTTTCCGACATCGATTTCGATAAGCTCATCGGCTAAAATTCGTACCTAAAAAAAGAGCTTGTAAACACTTTAAAACAAAAGTGCCGTTTTCTAAATTTGGCGCATCATGCCAAAGCTGCCCCGTTATACCCCAGAACTTTTCAAGTCCCTGCGCAAGGGATACTCCAAGCAAAAATTCACCCAGGATTTAATGTCCGGCTTGATTGTCGGTATTCTCGCTTTGCCGCTTGCGATTGCGTTTGCGATTGCTTCTGGCGTGGGTCCGGAAAAGGGCCTTTATACGGCGATCATCGCGGGCTTTGCGATTTCGTTCTTTGGCGGTAGCCGCTTCCAGATCGGCGGTCCGACGGGCGCTTTCATTGTGATTGTTTACGGCATCGTGGCAAAGTACGGTTACGATGGCCTTGCGACGGCGACGCTCATGGCGGGCGTCATGCTGGTGATTTTTGGCGTGGCAAAGCTCGGCGGGGTCATCAAGTTTATTCCGTTCCCGGTGACGGTGGGCTTTACGGCGGGCATTGCGATTATCATCGCTCTCGGTCAGGTTCCGAACTTTTTGGGTTTGCAGTTTGGCGCAGGCGTTTCGGAACCGGCAGATGCGATTGGCAAGCTCGCACTTTATGCAAAGTCGCTCATGACGACGAACTTCTTCTCGGTGATCATCGGTGCGGTGGCTTTGGCGATTTGCATTATTTGGCCGAAGATTACGACAAAGATTCCGGGCTCCTTGATTGCGATTATCGTGGCGACCGTGATTGTGAAGGTTCTTGGCTGGGATGAAACGCACGGCGTGATGACCATTGGTTCCAAGAATTCCATTCCGACGGGTTTCCCGGTTCCGCATTTGCCGAACATCAGTTTGGATATGATGCGTCAGGTGTTCCAGCCGGCGCTTACGATTGCGATTCTCGGTGCGATTGAATCCCTCCTTTCCGCGGTCGTGGCGGACGGTATGACGGGTACGCGTCACCGTTCGAATACGGAACTCGTCGGTCAGGGTATTGCGAACGTGCTTTCCCCGATTTTTGGCGGTATCCCGGCGACGGGTGCGATTGCCCGTACGGCGACGAACATCAAGAACGGTGCTGTGAGCCCGATTTCCGGTTTGGTGCATGCGGTGATTTTGCTGCTCATTATGCTGATCTTTGGTAAGTACGCGGAAATGATTCCGATGGCGGCTCTCGCGGCGGTGCTTTTCCAGGTGGCATTCAACATGTGCGGTTACAAGAACTTTATCAAGCTGGTGAAGGGCGCTCCGAAGAGCGATGTCACGGTGCTTTTGGTGACGTTTGTGCTGACCGTGGTGATGGATTTGACGATCGCGATCGAAGTCGGTGTGCTGCTGGCGGCAATCTTCTTTATCCGTCGTATGTCGGATGTGGCGGAAGTCGAATGCGTAACGGCTCAGTTGAAGGATGATGACGAAGAACTTGCCGACCCGAACAACATCGGTAGCCGTCAGGTGCCGCAGGGTGTTGTCGTGTTCGAAATTATGGGTTCGCTCTTCTTTGGTGCGGTGGAAAAGTTCAAGACCGCGTTGGATATGACGAGTTCTCACCCGAAGATTCTGGTGCTTCGCATGCGTCAGGTCCCGTCGATCGATGCCGCGGGTATTCAGATGATCGAAGGATTGCTCACGAAGTGCCGTGCCCAGGGAACGCAACTTTTGCTTTCCGGTGTGCATTCCCAGCCGATCGTTGCTCTTTCGAAGGCGGGCATTTTGAAGGATATCGGTGAACAGAACGTGCTGGCGAATATTGACGCCGCTCTGAACCGCGCCCGTGAAATTCTCGGGCTTCCGATCGTTGCCGCCGCTCCGACGACTCCGAGCGTGGACTGGGAACGCAACGTTCAGCAGCCGTGGGTGCCGGAAAATGCAAACGCGAAGGTTGCAGAAGAAACGACCGAAGTCATCGCGGAAACCATTTCGGAAACGCAGGCGATGGACATCCCGAAGGTTCTCGACAAAAAGGATACTTTCCACTCGATGATGAACAAGATCTTCCCGTGGATGAAGAAGTAGCGGTTGTTATAAGTTATTAGTTATTAGTTATTAGTTATTGGTTATTGGTTGAATTTGAAGAAAGCCTTTACTGCGAAGTGGAGGCTTTTTCAATTATCAATGAACAATTATCAGAGCGTTGAATAAGAGCTTCTACTGCACCGTGGAAGCTTTTCAATTATCAATTAGCAATTATCAGAGCGTTTGAAAGGAGCTTCTACTGCACCGTAGAGGCTTTTTCAATTATCAATGAACAATTATCAGAGTGTTTGAAAGGAGCTTTTACTGCACCGTGGAGGCTTTTTCAATTATCAATGAACAATTATCAGAGCATTAAAAAAGAACCTCTACTGTGCAGTAGAAGTTCTTTTTTTTTGAATCATTGTTAATTGATAATTGATAATTGACAATTGTCATCACACTTTATTTTTCAGCTCTTTCCCTTCTACAAAGTCCTTCAAGTTGTTCAAAGAGACGTCTGCGATGTTGGAAAGCGCGGTTGTCGTGAGGAATGCCTGATGGCCGGTAATCAGCACATTGGGGAAGGTGAGCATTCGAGCGAGGACATCGTCTGTGATGACAGTTGCCGAAAGATCCTTGAAAAAGAAAGAGGCTTCTTCTTCGTAAACGTCGAGCGCGGCACCCCCGATTTCCTTATGCTTGAGTGCGTGGACAAGAGCCTTGGTATGGATGAGTCCGCCGCGGCTCGTGTTGATGATAACCGCATCGTTTTTCATCAACTTTAGAGATTCCTCGTTCACCACGTGCTTGGTTTCGGGTGTGAGCGGGCTGTGCAAAGTCAGCACATCGCTTTCGCGGAAGAGAGTTTCTTTATCCACATAGGTAAAGCCTTTTTCTTCTGCCCAGGCCTTGTTCGGGAAAGGATCGTAACAGAGTATCTTCATGCCAAATCCGCTGAGGATTTCTGCCATGCAATGCCCAATGCGACCTGTTCCAAAAACGCCTGCCGTAAGACCGTAAAGATCGCGACCGGTTAGGCCTTCGATGTTGAAATTGATCGTTTTGGTGCGCAAGTATGCCTGCGGAATGCGACGCGTCAGAGAGAGCAGCAACGCAACGCCGTGTTCTGCAACAGCATGCGGGGAATAGGCCGGAACGCGGACAACGGTCAAATTTGCCTCGGCGGCGGCATGAAGATCTACATTGTTAAAGCCGGCACAGCGGAGGATAATCAGCTTGACTCCGTTGCTCGCAAGCGTTGAGATGACTTCGGAAGAGATTTCGTCGTTGACGAAAACGCAGACTGCATCATAGCCTTTTGACGTAATCGCAGTCGTTGAATCCAGTTTGAAATCAAAATAATCGATTGCAAAACCGAACTTTTCGTTCGCCTTGCAGAATGCTTCCTTGTCATAAGAACGTGTGTCGTAAAATGCGACTTTAACCACAACCGACCTCCTTCAAAAACGTTTATTTGCCGGTGGTATGCTAAAGTTAAGTGCTAAAGTAGGAATTTCAACTCCAAAACGACCCGTTTTAACCGTTAGGCACAATTATCAATGAACAATTATCAGAGCGTTGAACAGGAGCTTTTACTGCGCAGTAAAACTTCCCTTGTGAATCATTGCTAATTGTTAATTGATAATTGTAAATTGATAATTGTTGCTTGACTGTGAATTGAAAAAAAAGAATAACTTTTAGTTATGAACGATTTAAAGCTCCAGATTTTTGTGATGGCGGCTCGGCTGTTGAATTTTTCGCAAACGGCTAAGCGTTTCGGCATCAGCCAACCCGCTGTAACCAAACGGATTCATGAACTGGAAGAAGATGCAAAGGTGCGTCTTTTTGAACGGGCGGGCTCCAAGCTTCTTTTAACGCGCGAAGGGGAAGTCTTCTTAAAACACGCGGAACAGATTCTCGAATCGTATGAGGCTTTGAATTACGAGCTTGGACTTTTACAGCAAAAGCATGCGGGAACACTGCGGCTCGGTGCAAGTACGACGATTGCTCAGTACATTCTTCCGCCGCTTCTCGCCAAGTTCAATGAAAAATTTCCCCAGGTTTCCATCTCTTTGCAAAACGAGAATTCTACCGTCATCGAAAATGCTTTGCGGGAACGTCAAATTGATTTAGGCTTTATCGAAAGCGATGCGGAACCAGCTGGCCTCAAGGTAACGCCTTTCCTAAAAGATGAACTCGTTCTGGTGGCGCATGTAAAAAATCCCTTGGCGCGGCGAGATGAAATCAGCTTGAACGAGTTGAAAATGACGCCTCTCGTTTTGCGTGAAGACGGCTCGGGAACTTTGGAAGTCATTCAGCACGCATTAAAGTCACGGGGAATTTCTTTTCGCGAATTGAACATTCAAATGCAGCTGGGCAGTACCGAGAGCATCAAGCGGTACCTGGAAAATTCCCATGCGGCGGGAATCGTTTCCGTGCGAGCGATCAACCGGGAACTTCTGCACGGAACATTCAAAGTCGTGGACATTACAGGCTTTTCGATGCCGCGGTATTTTTCTTGCTTGGAAAGGCTTGGCAAATCTCCGGCACTGGTGCAGACCTTTATCGACTTCGTCAATCGTTTCAAAAAGGAACTTTAGTATAACCAAATGGTTATAGTCTATTCCAAAGTCAGGACTTCCCGGTGAAAAGATTCATTGCTAAGTTACGCCTTGCAAAATGAAGCTAGCAAGCGAGGTGAATATGCTTAGCAAAGAAAAAATGGAGTTCTTTCACGGGATCCTTTGGATTGCCCTTATTACGGGCGTCGCTTTTGTCATCGCCGGAATCCCTGCGGTCAAGGCGCTTTCTTTAAGTCCGCTGATTGTGGGACTTTTGCTCGGGATCGTGTATGCGAATACGCTTCGAAAGGGAATGCCGAGCACTTGGACTCCGGGCGTCGCGTTCTGCTCGAAAAAGATTTTGCGTTTGGGCATTGTGCTGTATGGCTTCCGTTTGACCTTGGCGCAGATTGTGGGCGTGGGGGCGCCTGCTCTGGTAATCGATGCGATCATTGTGACGGTGACGCTTGGCGGAGGATATTTAATCGGTTCGCGCGTGTTAAAGATGGACAAGGAAACGGCGGTGCTCACGTCTTGTGGTAGCGCGATCTGCGGTGCGGCGGCGGTTCTTGGGGCGGAAGCGGCGTTAAAGACCAAGCCTTACAAGACGGCGGTCGCCGTTTCGACGGTCGTGCTCTTTGGAACGCTCTCGATGTTCCTCTATCCCATTCTTTACCGCAATGGCGTTTTGGACCTTTTGCCGGAGCAGGCTGGGCTTTATATCGGTTCGACGATCCACGAAGTGGCGCATGCGGTGGGGGCTGGTAACGGTACGGGAAATGCGGTCATCGCAAGCAACGCGATTATTGTGAAGATGATCCGGGTGATGTACCTCGTTCCTGTATTGCTCGTGCTTGCCTTTTTTGTGGCAGGTCGCTTGGGAGATACGGATGGCAAGGCGGGAAAAAAGAAAATCGCTGTGCCTTGGTTTGCCTTTGGGTTCCTCGCCGTGGTGATTTTCAATTCGTTTGATTTCTTTAGCCCGGCGTTGTTGGACGGAATCGAAACTGTGGATACGTTCTTCCTTTCGATGGCGATGACCGCTCTCGGGACGGAAACGAGCTTTGACAAATTCAAGCAGGCAGGGCCAAAACCGTTCGTTTTGGCGACGATTCTGTATGCTTGGCTTGTTTTAGGCGGTTATGCGCTCGCAAAATACCTCGCTCCGGTGCTGGTTTAACCTAAATTATGCAAATCTCGGCAGAAAAACGAAAAGTCTTTTTTGGAATCATCGCGTTTTTTTTTTGGCTGTTGTTTTCTTTGTGGTTTTTTCCCAGTTCATCTTTGAACGTCCGGAAACACAGGCGATGGACATCCCGAAGATTCTCGAAAAGAAGGACACTTTCCATTCGATGATGAACAAGATCTTCCCGTGGATGAAAAAGTAAGCGTAAATTTCCCTAAAAAGGCTCTGCTGCTGAAGCGGGGCCTTTTTTGTATGCTCCAATCATGCTGAATTTAAGATTGACCGTTTTTTATTTATTTTTTTTTTCGTTATCTTTAATAGGAACGAAACTCCATATCCCGAAAATTTGAAAGCGGAGGCTTGACGATGAAAAAATGGCTTGCACTCGTATCGACTTTTCTCTTTGCAAACAGTGCATTGGCGGCAGTCTCCTTGGACTTTTTTACGTCCAAGTCGTTTACGCAAACGAATCGGGCTTTTGAATCAGGACAGACATCCTGGTCTACTTGGACGGTAGAAGATGGCGTTGCCAAAACGACGATCAGCAACACAAAATTTTCATCCGGTCTCACGGTGAGTTTTGATTATTCAGAGTACATAGCACATCCGACTGTCGAAGTGATTTATGGAGGCTCTTGCGAAAGCGGAAGCCTGGCCGCTTATACCTATTGGGAAGGCTCTTGGTCTTCCAAGGGAACGTTTAAAAGCGGACAAAAATTTATGATCGACGCGGATGACACAAAGATCGCGTTCCAGGCCCAGACATCAAAGTCTTCCGATTGCACCGTAGAAATCAGCTCGATTACCATCGGCTATACAGACGAATTGGTGGTTACAAAAGCGCTTTTTTCGACAAATCCGGACGAGTACACGCGTAAAGAGGATTCCATCTTTGTAACGCTTCCGTTCAAAGTGGACATCTCCAGTCTGACTCCGACTTTTGCGGGCCTTTATTCTAGTTACACGCCGACGACGGCGCAAGATTTCACGCAGGGTCCTGTGACTTATACATTCTCGGACGGAGGATCTGCCACGCGGAAAATCGTTTTGAGCCTTGCAAAAACTCCGGGCGATACGAATGCAACGATGGAGAGCGTGTTCGGCTTCTGCACCAAGAAAAATACCAAGTCTTACAACAAGGAATATCTGGATTCTCCTTATGTGAAAGTGACGACTCAGGACTTGGTTAAGGCGAATACTTATTGTACGGAAGACGCGAGCATTGTCCATCCGGTAAATTCGGGCGACACGGGAACGATTACCCTGGACCTTTACAAATGGATTCCGGATTCTTTGAAAAAGACAATGTACGGAAGACTCAGCCAGACCGAAAAATATGCGGGCATCCAGATCCCGAGCCTCGCCACGAAAACGTGGTATGTGAACGGGGAAGAAGTTTCAGAATCTTCGGGCCTCGATTTGGAAAAGACGGTCTTGAAAATCACGTCGGAAAACGGTGACCCGTACCGCTATTACAAGTTTGTTTACAAATGGACAGAACCCGTGAACGAGTTCGAAACGGTCCTTTTGCTCGACACGTTTGCGGTGGATTATTTTTATCCGCGAACGATTTATGAACCGGAAACTCCAAGTGATACGGGTTCCATCATTTATGATATTCCGTATAACGCAACGGCGCAAAGCAAACTGTTTGTTTGCGGAACGGGCGAACATTATAACTTCGATGGAGTCTTCAGATCGTGCGAAGGAACTTATATCGTGAAGGACACCAACACGACCGTTTCTGTGACAGGAAAAATCTCGGGATCGAGCGGTATGTATGTGACGCTCACCAACGGTTTTGACCGTCGCCTTTATGCAATCAAGGTTTATAAACAGACAAAGGCTTGGCCGGTCAATCAGGTGGTGGCACTGTATTTGCACCGTTATATAGGGAATGAACATTTTTCGCTCATCGCCGGCCAGCAGGGAAGCTCTGCCCTCAAGTATACGATTCCGCTTGGAACCAAAGACTATTATTCGGATTATGAAATCAACGTGGTGAACCTCGATCCGTTTGCCTATACCTATTATGAATTTGGCAATGATGAACTCGAATGGGAATCCGGGCAGACTGTTAAAATCACAAGCGTTGCCGAAAACAATCAAAAGAGGATTCTCAGCGCAGTCGTCACGCACAGCCCGGCTAAAAAGGATGCCGATCTTCGCGCATTTTATGTGCAGGTCGGATCTGCGAATATTCCGGGAACCATCGACCAGGAAAATAAAACGATCCATGTGGAAGTTCCGTTTGAAATCAACAAGAAACACGTTTCTATCGCCTTTGCCGGCCCGGACTTTTCTTATTCGGAAGGCTATGAACAATATGGAACTTATGACTTGAGCGATACGATCGAATTTGACTTCCATTCTGCGGATAGTTCGACAACGAACATTTATAAAGTCTTCTTGACGTGTAACCCATTGATGTACGAGACTGGGGACGATGCCATTCCGCAGGTCACAGGAGTTTCAAAATCGAGAATTTCCTGGCAGGGCGACGTCTTGGTTTATGAAGGCGACTTGAATCAGGTTCAAAGCGTTGCCATCTTTGACGCTCTAGGTAAAAACGTATACCTGCGCCAAGGTTTGGACCGTGCGACTCTCGATATGGGCTTCCTCAAGGCAGGATGTTATTTTGTCAGAATTCAAACGGCAGGAGGACTTCTTGTCCAAAAATTCTCGACGCGCTCAGGCCGATAACCGGGCTAAAAAAGAATTTTGACCACCACAAAGGTTCTATTTTCGAAATTAAAGAATCAAGCTAAATTTGCAAAGGGAGCTTTATTTTGGCGACGATTCTGTACGTGTGGCTTGTTTTAGGTGGTTATGCGCTCGCAAAATACCTCGCTCCGGCTCTAATCTAAGTTCTTAGCTGATATATTCCGACTTGTAAGAAATATCCTCCCGAAAAAAAGATTATTTATTAAAGAGGTAATCACCAGAGGGGGATTCTTACTTGGCGACCACCCGAAAACGAAAAGTCGGATTTTTGATTGCAGCTTTTTTGCTCGCAATCCTTTTTGTGGTCGGTTTTCCCGCACTGGTTTATGACCTTTCCGTCAGTAAAATCGTTTCTCTGGATGCGGATTGGAATGTGACCTTCCACGGCAAAACAACCCATGTGGAATCGCTCCGAAATTACCGTACCCAATTCAAAAATGTGAAGGTGATGGATTCGCTCGTGCTCGAAAAGCAAATGCCGGCGGATCTTTCGGAATATTCGGCGATGCAGGTTCGCCTGTATCAAGCTGCGATAGAAGTCTTTATCGACGGACGTGAAATCTATTCTTACGGCAAAAAAACAGTGGAAGCCGGTGGAATGGCTGGGAGCGGAGTTTATCGCATTGATCTCCCGGGCGGATGGCTCGGAAAAACGATGCGAATTCGGCTTTGGGCGTCGAATTCCATGGCGTTTGATATTTTGCCGGATATCACGCTGGCGCCCAATCATTTGCACGGATTGACCTATGAGGATCCCGAAATAACGCCGGTGTTTTTTGTCGCCTGCTTTATGGCGATTTTAGGGGCGATTTTGATTGTGTGCGGTTTGGGAGGTTTGGGCTTTGCTTCTTACTTTTTGCGTCTGTTATTGATTGGCTTCTTTTCGCTCGTGCTTGGCGTTTGGACTCTTTGCTACACGAATGATATCCAGCTGATTTCTTTGAATCGGGAGTTGAATTCCCTGATTGAATATGGGCTGATTTATCTTTCTCCGTGTACGGTTGGTTTGCTGTTCCTTGCGATGCGTAAAGATAAGCTTCAAGGCTGGCGGTGGATAGGCCTTTGTGTGGTGCTCTCCATTTTGGTTTTGGTCTTTTTGGTGGCGACTTTTGCCCAATTCTTCCATTTGGCGCCTTACGTGACCTTCTTAAAACCTTTCCATGTGATTTCTCTTCTCGGCATTGTGTTTTTGCTGTTGCCGGGAGTCGCCTTTTCACGGAAAGATGGTCTTTCGGAAAAGATTTTCGGTGCGGGATTTATCTTCTTTTGTGTACTCTGCGTTTTGGAACTCGTGCTTTACATTTTGCATGGGGCTGTTTTTGGCGGAGTCGGACGCAGGCATCCGGTGATTCCGATCGGAGTTTTGGGCTTTTTGTTTGCCATGCTCATCAGTTATGCGGTCTATTTGCAAAAGGCGGTGGCGGACCGGGCAGAAAAATTTGTTTTGTCTTCTCTTGCGTATCGGGATTCCTTGACGGGGCTTTATAACCGTGCCAAATGTGAAAAGATTTTTGACGCGTTGAATTCGACGACATCGGATTATGCGATTGTCAGCGTTGATTTAGATGGCTTGAAAAAGGTGAACGATAACTTTGGACATGGCGAAGGGGACCTGTTCCTCAAAACTTTTGCGAATCTTTTGCTGAAAGTCTTTACGGGAATCGGAACCCCTGTGCGCATGGGCGGCGATGAATTTGTGGTCATCATTCGCCAGGAACATTTGAACGATTTGGATGCCGCCCTTCAAAATTTGCAAGAACTGGAAAAAGTGGAATCGGAAGAATTGCCGTTTCCTCTGGAAGGTTCTTATGGCGTCGCCTTGCAAAGCGAAGTCCATTCGAATGCGGATGCGGTTTACCGTGCAGCGGATAGCCGCATGTACGCGATGAAGCAAAAGTCCAAGCTTTCGCGTCAAACCTGATTTTAACGGCGCATTCCCGAAGAAGAACAGGTCGAGGTGCTGAGGGCTGTCCCGTTCGAAAGCGTTCCGCCTTCGCCGTAACCAAAGGCATTTTCCGTTCCGCTGTAAGAGCCGCCTTGGTAAAGGTTGCCCGAGCTTTCCGGGGTGATATAGATCATGGTCGTGGCGGACTTGTTCGTGGTGAACGTGGAGTACACGGATTCGCCTGCGTAAGAAATGCGAGCGCCCGAAGAAATGGAACTTGCGCAGAGTTTGGTTCCGGAACTCGGAACACCTTCGTTCATTTTGCCGAATCCCATCAGAATGCCGCCGGTGTAATTGACGGTTCCCTGGTCGCCTTTGTCCACAATGTTGTTGCCCGCTTCAATTACGAGAACGCCCCCGTCGATGTCAATATCGCCGTTGCTGTCGATGCCGTCGGTGTCGCCTGAAGCGGTAGTGACGTAATGATAACCGCCCGAAAGCTGAATCAAACTCTGAGCGTTCCAACCGTCATCGCGAGCGTAAACATAAGTGGTGCCGCCTTTCATTTGAATGTTCTTTGCTTCAAAGCCTTCGTAGCTGTTCGTGACGACGATAACGCCTCCGTTAATCTGTAAAAGCTTGTCGGCGTGAATGCCGTCGTCTGCGGTGGTGAGCGTAAATGTTCCGCCGTCGATTTGAATCGTTCCATCGGCATGGATCGCGTCATCGTTCGAAATCACTTCGACGATGCCAGCCTGTAAAAGAACGGTAGAATCTGCCTTGATGCCCTTGGTGCTTTCGGAAGAGGCGTTCCCGGTCGTGGTAATCTGAATTTGCGGAGTCGAAACGGAATCGGCGATGAGAACGTAGTTGAATGCGGAAATCGCGTCGCCGGTACTTTCGATGTGGAATTCGCCGCCGGTGATTTGAATGTAACCCTTGCCTTCAACATAGCCATCTTCTTCGCCTTCATCGCTTTTGACGGCGTCTGCGCCTGCGGAAAGGGTGAAGTAACCGCCCTCAATTTCAACAGAGCCTTTGCCTTTGATGGCGTGATTTTCTGCGGTCACTTGGATCGTCGGCACGTTTTTGATTTTGAGATCGTTGCTCGTGTGAATGCCGTTATGACCGTTGGCGATGACACTTAAAGAACCGTTTCCTTTGAAGGTCAGATCGTCTTTGGCGTAGATGGCTGCAGTGGTGTCCGAGTCTCCGTTTTCAAAGGCGTTTTCGGTGCCGTCGATCAGTACAAGGAATGTCTTGTCGGCGTTTTGCACGAACAGCGGAGCGGTCGGAGCCTTGAGCGAGACGTTGTTCAGATACAGGTAAACCTTTTCTTCGTCGGCGACGTTTACGATCACCTGGAAGTTTTCGGAAGAACCTTCTAAGTAATAGACGCCCGCGCAGGTGATGGTGAGAGTCGTGTCGGACTTTTCAAGACAGCCGTTGTCGTTTTGAATGGAAAGGGTGGAATCTTCAAAGCTTAAAACGATTTCGGCTCCCGTCGGATCATAAACGACCGCCGCTTCGGAGGACTGTTCTTTGACTTCGGTCGAGGAGCTGCTGAAGTTCACAGAACTGGCGGAGGTGACGGATGAAGTCGTATTGGTGCTGTTTGCTACGGTGAATGTGGTAGAAACAGGCTCAACGCTCATTCCACAAGCGGAAAGCAGCAGGGCAGCCGAAGCGAAAATCGGAGAAAGCTTTTGAAATTTTTTCATGCCGCCAAAGTATCAAACTCTATCCCGCTTTGCACTTAAAAGAAAACTTCTTTTTTTCGGAAAATTGTAGGGAAAAGTTTCTTGTACCGCGGAACGGGGAAGTTTGTTACGAAAGTTTACTGTGCCATTGCATGTAACAAGCTATATTTTGCGCATAAACTTTGGTTATGGGGTTATATGAAACGTTTATTTCTCTCGATGTTGGAGACTCTAGGGTCAATTTCAAAAACCGAAGGCCTTTCCGTGCGCTGCGTAAAGGATTGATTTTCATTTGTTAGCTAAATTTTCCCTATTGTGAAGAAACTCGTTTTACTGATTCTCCTCTGGTTGGGAACGCTTGCCGTCGCCCAAGAGAATTCGCCAGCAGCAGCTGTCGAAAAAACGATTCTTTTCTACGGCATGGTGCAAGACACTTCTTTTGCTCCGGGAGAAAAACTCAACGTTGAAATTTTGGAAACCGGCGAAGCGATCCAGACGGTCGTCGGTGAAAATTTTTCGACAAGGCTTCCGGAAGATACGCTCTGGAATGTGTGCGTCACCAATTCCGATACATCCGGTGCAGAAAAAGAAAAATGCTACGAGCTTGTTTACCACGGTCAGGACAGCGTCTTTAGCATGGCCCTTGGCGATAGCGCTGTCGCGTCTTCACTTCCGGGAGACAGCGGAGAAATGGCCACAGCGAAAGATAGTGGTAACATTGCGAAAGACAGCGGAGTCCTTGCGAGCGATAGTAGTGCCGCGCAATCCGATGTGAACGTCGACGATCTCTTAGCGCCTTCGAATTCCCGTGTGACGGAAATGAAGAAGGTCGTGGTGCAGCTCCGTCGCCGTCCTAAACGCAAGGCGGGAGAATCGGTCGTTTCGGCAAAGAGCATCAAGCGCATGCCGGGCCTTGCGGAAGCGGATGTGATTCGCAGTATTCAGGCGCTTCCGGGCGTTGTCGCGAGTTCGGATTTTAGTACAAAGATTTACGTGCGCGGTGGGGCTGCGGACCAGAACCTTTTCCTTTATGATAATTCGGTCGTCTATTCGCCGACGCATTTCTTTGGGCTGTTCAGTACGTTCCTTGTGGAAACGATTGATGAAGTTCAATTTTACAAGAGCGGTTTCCCGGCGCAGTACGGCAACCGTTTGAGTTCCGTTCTCAAGATGGATGGTCGTGCTGGCGG
>JAILDK010000111.1 GCA_024689485.1 Fibrobacter sp. | reverse complement strand
GACAAGCTTCACCGTGCGATCTTCCACCGAGTGATAAGAAATCACCACCAGGCGACCGCCCTTCTTCAAAGCTTCCACGGCAGAGCGCATGCTCACACGGATCTGTTCCATTTCACCGTTCACTTCCATGCGAATCGCCTGAAAAATTCTTGCGAGGATGCTGTTCACATCGCGCATGCGGTCCGGGTAAGTCTTTTCTGTAGCCGCGCGTAAATGCGCCGGAAGAATCGGAGTCTTCAAATCCGAAATCACGGTCTGGATATTCGTGCTTAATTTGTACGCACGGTCCAGGTCCGCATTTTCCTTAAAGGCGCGGGCCATGTCATCCACAGAATTTGTACGCAACCATTCCTGAGCGCTAAAATCCGAACGGGAATCCATGCGCAAGTCCACCGGGTTCGAGCCTTGGAACGTAAAGCCTCTCGCGTCATCATCGACCTGATGGCTGCTGATGCCCAAATCGTAAAGAACGCCGTCCAGCGATGCCGGTTCGACCTCGTGTCCCAGTTCGGCAAACGGAACCGGATGGAAAGTCACCTGTTCCTTAAAGCCTTCAAGACGCTTGGTTGCATAAGCGATCGCTTCCGGATCGCGGTCAAAAGAGTGCAAACGGCCTTCCGGAGCGAGGCGCTTCAGAATGCCTTCGGAGTGTCCACCACCACCGAGGGTGCAATCCGCATAAGTGCCCTTCGGATCGAGGATCAGGGCCTTCATGCATTCTTCAAAGAGAACTGGGGAATGATATTCAGCGATTTTCATTCACATCCCCCGAAGGTTCGTCATCAAAGAAACCAGCATCAAACTCATTAAAGTCGTCTTCCGTATTGAAGCCGAACTTCGCGTTGTAGATGGAAGGATTCCAGAGTTCAACCGACTTACCGTTGCCCGCTACGTAAAGAACTTCGCCTTCCAATTTGGCGTAAGCAAGATCGTTCTTCGAAAGCATAATACGGTTCTGGCCGTCCAAGGACACATAATGCGAATTCGCCTTGAACATGCGGTTGAAACGAACATTCTTCGGGGTTTGCGGTCGGCTTTCAATCTTCGCAATGAACTTGCTGTATTCCTCTAACGTATAGAGGATAAGGGAATCACGGCTTCCAAAGGCCAAAATCAGCGACGACCCCTCTTCTTCAGAGAGGCGACGACGAAATTCCCTAGGGAAGGAAGATCTTCCCTTTTCGTCGATCGTCGTTTTGGCGTTACCTATGAAACCGTTTAAATCCATTAAAAGTGACCCACTTTATTCCACAACACTACAAATATAGCCACTTTCTCCCACCATTTCAAAAATTCACACGAAGATTACCCAAATTTTTTGAAAGAAAATTTTAAGTTTGCGAAATTTGCATTTTCTTGTGCAGTGCACACTTAGAATGGGTAAAAATCCAAGTCGAATTTCTATCTTTCGCCTAAAACGAAGAGGTCTCCATGGAAATCATCGGCATGCTGTATCTCGAGAACTTTAAACGTCTCGCTTCGCAGCTCCAATCAGAAAAGCTCAAGATCAAGAAGTACAACATGAACGGATTCAAACAGTACTTCTTCCAGTTCAAACGCATGCAGATCGATTTTGAATTCGTGATGAAGCCGTACAAAACGATCGGCGATATCGGCGCCTTGATTATTCGCACCAAAGACGGCAAGCCGCTCAAAGGCTTCACCGAAAACGATGCCGAAGATTTGATCCGCTACGTCTCTTCGACTTTTGATTCCAAGGCGACGCTCACCTTCACCGATGTAAACGGCGACGAACACGAATACGTTTACGAAAAAGGCAAGCGCATTCCGCTGACCACACGCCTTTTTGACGTGGAGCGCGAATCCGAAAAACAATATCTCGAAGCATTTTCCAAGGCAGCCTTCGACTGCTACGAGGCACTCTAAGGCTCATGCCCAACGCACTCTGCTACCGCGAAGCCTTAAAGGCTTTAGACTGGGGAACGGAAACCGTTTATACCATCGGCCACAAAGCGCCTGACACCGACACGGTGACCGCAGCGATCGCCTACGCAGACCTGATGCAAAAGCTCGGCTATTCCGTCGAAGCGCGCATCGCCGGCAAGGCGAATAACGAAACGAAATACGCCGCCGCGCTTTTCGGTTTTGAACTTCCCCCGGTTTTAGAAAACGCGAGTGGCAAAGCGCTCATTCTCGTCGACCACAGCGAAACCTGCCAAGCGGTAGCCGGAGCCAAAGAGGCCCGCATTTTGCAGATTATCGATCACCACGGCCTCGGCGACGTCATGGAATCCAAACGGATTTTCGCCAAGGTTTTTCCCGTCGGATCGACCTGCACCATCATCTTCACCTGCTACCAGGAATTCGGCGTTGAGATTTCCAAAAAGATCGCCCAGGTTCTGCTCGCAGGCATCGTCTCCGACACCAAGAATTTAAAGAAGAAAACGACGACGGAAATGGACCGTGTCGTTTGCAAAGTTCTCGCCGAACAGTTAAAACTTTCCAGTGAAAACCTGGAAATGATTTATTCCGAAATGGAAAAGGCGGCGAAAAATTTCGACGGCATGACCGACGAAGAAATTTTCAATTCCGACGCCAAGGATTACGTCATTGGCGGGAACAAGTTCCGCTTGGGAAGTTTAAGCTTTGACGATAAAAAATCCATTGATGCTTTTTTACAGCGCATGCTCGCGGTGATGCCAAAAATTTTGACCGACACAGCAAACGAAATGATCTTTTGCAACGTCGGCTGCCACAAGCACAGCTACATTCTGTACTTCACCGACAAGGCACAAAGCATCGCGGAATCGATTTACGGAAAATCCGAGAGCGCGGGAATCATCTACGTCGATCATCGCTTGAATCGCAAAGTCGACATCGTTCCCGCGATCACGCAAGCTTTACTTTCTTAAGCCAAAGCGCACCGGGCGACTGCCCTGCACCTTTAGCACGTACACGCCTGCATCCAAAGCGTTCAAGTTCACCGTTTCGCCAGCAGAAATTTTTCCCACAGGCATCACAGCGCGACCGCGCAAATCATACACGCGGAAGCTCAGATTTTGTCCGCGTAAAACGGTAAAGCTCTGATTTTTTTCGCCCATCTGTACCGCATTTTGTGCAGCCGCAAAAATCGGTTTCGTTTCAATCGATTCCGTTGCCTGCGTCAAGCTGTAAAGGAAGTTAAAGACGCGGTTCTGGACGCTGTCCGTGTAAGGCGCTTCATCGTAGAATTCGTGAGCGACGCCTTCCACAAAATACGTTTCATGTTCAATCTCTTTTTCCGTCAAGAGGGAGTCGATCACATAGCTGCCGTAAAGCGTCGGAGCCTGCAAATCAAGCGTATAAGATGCCGCGAGAGCGCCCATTTCCGAAGGGATAATATTTTGCAGAACTCCCGGCAAATTGCTGAGCGGACGTCCCGTTTTGAAAAGAACCGTTTCGTCCGCCGTGCCGTGAATCAGCAGAACCGGACGTTCATTATCGCCGACCATATCCAAGTTGTGAATGGCGCCCCACAAGGCGGCCACACCATTCGCCTTGGAATCAAAGCCCTGTTCGCCATAAAGGTCCAAGGCGCCGAGCAAAGGTTCCGAATCGATGTAATCCGGAAAATCCTCTTCCGTCGTCGAATAGATGTTTTCAAGAGAAAGAATTGCACCGGCACTGTTACCGACAAGGTAAATGCGGTTCGGGTTAATGCCCAAATCTTCTGCGTTCGCACGCAAATAGCGCACAGCAGCGCGCACATCCTGAACGCCGCGGTAAACCGCTCGGGCAAAATGTGTACTGTCGATATGCAGCTGATAATCGCTGCCGGTAAGCGTCACGCCCAAACGATAATCCATCGAAGCCGCGACATAACCACGGGCCGCCAAAGAATCACAATAGTTCACCGTGTGCTGCGCAAAGTCCCCCTTGGAACCCGCCACCATCGCACCGCCATGCACCACCAGCACCGCAGCGCGATCCGTCTTCGAATCCTTTTCCGGCATGTAGATGTCCATCTTCATATCGGTCGGAGTCGTCGTCTTTTCATCGGTATAAAAATACGCGACCGTCGCATCCTGATTCGTCATTTTATAAGCGAACAGAGCCTGTGTAATCGCGTGGTACGAACTTAAAGCGGGAACATCGGATG
>JAILDK010000059.1 GCA_024689485.1 Fibrobacter sp. | reverse complement strand
GTCACGCCCGGAATATCGGCGCGTACATAAGAAGAATAGGTGCGGACGAGCGCGTCGTCGATTTTTGTGCCGTCGCAATAAACGTTATAGCTGGTAGCGCCGCTGACCGGAGCCCACTGGGCGTAAACGGTTTCGAACCATCCGCCGGATTTGCTGATGGTGAGAGCCTGGGCAGACGTAGCAAGCCCGAAGGCGACTGTGGAGAAAAGAGCGAATTTTTTGAGCATATACACCAATCCTTTGCCGTTTTGAGAATGTTCTCAAAAATAAAACATAAACAAATGGGGCGTAAAAGTCAATAGAAAAATTGCTTACGCGCTCAAAACGCTTAAAATGGGCTAAAAATGAGGATTTTTATATTCCAAATTGGATGTAGTATGTTCTCAAAAAAATCTATTTCCATCTGGAAATGCGCTCTAAACATTCTTTTCGAGGCAGTCGAAGATTTATTTTCATGAGAGCTTGCAGATGCATTGCTGCGTTTGCTGGGCTTAAAAGCCCATATTCGATTAGATTATCGAAAATGTACAAGATGCCTGATACGGCGACTTTATCCTTTGTGGCGGCGGTTCGCAATTTGCTGTCTCCTGTTAAGAGACGACCTTGGTTTTTTTTGGCGTAATACCATACGGAACAGTCTGCCATGGAAACATTATTTTGGCTTTTAGATTGTAAAAGCATTGATTCTTCGATTTCTGTAAAATTCAAAGTGACGACTTTTAGCTTTTGCGATTTGACGAATTTTTGAATCGCTTTTTGCTGTTCATAGATATGGATTTCACTACGACCTTTTCAAGGATCATGCGAGCAGGAATTCCTTTTGGACTTGATCTACGCCAGCGTGCAGTAGATTTGCGGCTTTAGAAAGGGTAATTAGCTCTTGACTTAACGCTTTGTAAACTAAACGAGTGAATCGATTTGCACTTTCTTGTGCGCTTTGCGAAGAGCTGAAAATGTCAATTTGTTTTAATTGATGGCAAAGCGCCCGATACTTGGCGGTGGTCAAAATCTGGCTGTCTTTTGCTTTCTGCAAAATGACGTCGCAGGGAATGCCGTATTGGGCCTGTATAGTCAGAAGTTCTGGAGGTGCAATGCTTTTTCGTGAATTACCCAAAAGCCGTTTGAGTTCGATCTCGGGTAGGAGCATTTCGCTCGCAAAAAGATCGCATAGCTCTTCTTCTTGACTTGAAACTTTTTTGTCGAAATTTAATATGAGATGACCTAATTCATGCAGTGCGGTAAAACGCTTTTTTTCTGCGGGCAAGGACTTGTTGAGAACGATCGCGTAAAAAATATCGTTGATGGTGGCGCTCATTCCGTCAAATGAAATGGGGGCGTTCAATTCTAGAATTTTAACGCCTTGCATTTCCAGTAAACCGAGTACATTTAAAATTCCGTTGGTTCCAAAACCCCACTGGTGTCGAATGAAGGTGACGATATTTTTGACATCTTCTTTGCTTTTGACAGGCTCGTTGGGAAGGGCTCGCGGAGGAGTAGGCTCGTTACAGATGTTTTCGATATCCAAGTAACGTTCCATGTAATCGGCTAGCGTTTCTTGGAGCTCGTGTTCTCTTTTGGCGGATAAACGACTTTTTTTTTGAAACCGGACGGAATCGATTTGAACGGAAAAGGGTCTGAAAAAATAGTCGATGGGCTGATCTAAAGCTTTGGAAAGCAAAATCAGAATGGTACTGTTGGGACGGAGCTGGCCGCTTTCGTATTTGGAAATGGCCATTTTGGAAATCGGGTTTCCCATTGCGGCGCAAAGGTCTTCCATGGAAAAACCTTTCATTAAGCGCGCGTTTTTTAAACGCATGGGAAAAATCGATAACTCTGCCATGTTGCACTCCTTGTTTACAAATCTATAATTTTTATTGAATTTGTAAACTACTTGTGCAAAATTTCTGATTAAATTCCGTAGCAGTCGCGCGTGTTCTGCCGGACGGTCGCCATCAGCTCTTCGAAGGGAACGCCCTGGACTTCGGCAAGAACCTTGCCCGTATCCGGAATCATTCCCGCATGGCTGACTTTACCCCGGTGCGGAACCGGCGCAAGGTACGGCGAATCCGTTTCGAGTAAAAGCCTGTCGAGCGGCACGTGACTCGCCGCTTCGCGCACATCCGCCGCATTTTTGAACGTGAGGATTCCCGTGAATCCGACGTAAACGCGGCAGGGAAGTTTTAAAACTTCATCCACAAAATGGGCGCTGGTCGTGCAGCTGTGAACGTGCAAAGTCGCGCCCTTCAGGTTCGCATTCTGCAACACGGACAGCGAATCTTCTTCCGCTTCACGCAAGTGCAAAACAAAAACCTTTTGGAACGGCAGACCGATTTCAAGCTGGCGCTCAAAAACTTCGCGCTGCTTCGCATGGCTGGCGCATTCGTAATGGTATTCGAAACCGATTTCTCCGATGCCGACCGTTTTCGGGCGCGCCCAGAGTTTTAAAAGTTCCTGTTCCACGCGTTCGTCGTAAAAATCCGCATTGAGCGGATGCACGCCGAAAGACGCGTAAACGTTCGGATATTTGTCCGAAATATTCTTGGCGTATTCAAACGTCGGCTCTTCACACGAAACGTGAATCAGCGCATCGGGCTTGGGGTCGACCGAGTTCCACCAGGTATCAAATTCGACGCCGGACTTTTCCGTATAGGCGTCCATGTGACAGTGGGAATCGACGAAGTTCATTTGTATTCAATCTCGATGATGCTGTATTCGATCGTGCCGCGGGGAACCGTGATCGGAACGATTTCGCCTTTCTTTTTGCCGATTAAAGCTTGGCCCACCGGGGAGCTCACGCTGATTTTTCCCTGGAGCGGGTCGATTTCTTGAACGCCGACGAGAGTGTAAACGCGTTTCTTGCGCGTTTTGCGGTCTTCGAGCGTGACCGTGGCGCCAAAGCGAATGGAACCGTCGGCAGGCGCTTCGGTGGAGACGACTTTAGCGTGATCGAGAATTTTATCGAGCTGGCGCAGGCGGCGGTCGATGTCGCGCAAGCGCATTTTGCCGTAGGTGTAGGCCGCATTTTCGGAGCGGTCTCCTTCGGCGGCGGCAGCGCCGACCTGGCGTTGCATTTCTGGGCGTTCGACAAATTTGAGGCGTTTCCATTCCTCCATTAATTTGTCAAAACCTTCTTTAGAAATTGGATCAGACATGTTTTGCAATATAGAAATTTCTAAATTAGGGGACGTATGCAGACCGTCTTTCAATTCTCCGGCCTTTCCTATACCTATCCCAAGTCCGATTTTTTGGCACTGGATAGCGTAAACCTTTCCCTCGAAACGGGGGACTCCTTGGCACTTCTCGGCCCGAACGGGGCTGGAAAAACGACGCTCCTGCGCATTTTGTGCGGACGTCTTGCGGCAAACTCGAACGCTCTTGCGATTGCAGATGAATTCAAAAATTCGGATGGCAGTCTGGACCTTTCAAAGTGCGGTATTTTGCTTGAAAATCCGGGAACTTATCCCAAACTTTCGATTGCGGAATATCTGAAGTTTTTTGCCTCTTTTTATGATGTGAAAGACGTCGATTCGCAAATTGAATTTCTCGCTCAAAAGCTTGAACTGCCGAGCGTTTCTTCGGCGATGGGAACCCTTTCGCAGGGAACGCGCCAAAAGGTGCAAATTGCACGCGCCCTCGTTCACCGTCCAAAGCTTTTGCTGCTCGACGAACCCGTGGCGAACTTGGACCCGGGCGCCCGTGAAGCGGTCTGGGAACTTTTGGCCGATTGGAAAAAGCAGGACGGTGGAACGCTCCTCGTGAGTTCGCACATCCTTTCGGAAATGGAACACGTGGCGACGTCTTACGCGATTCTTTACAAGGGCAAAATTTTGCGCTCGGAAAAGATGAGCGAACTTCGCACCGACGAATTCATTTTGCACGTGCAGTTGCCGGATGGCACATCGGCAGACGCCTTTAAAAATGGCTTTCCGCCGAATGCAAAAATCACGCATGTGGAATCGGGCAAGGCTTCGCTCGAATCGGTTTACCGCGGAGCGATCCAGGCAGCGGAAGGAGACTTTGGCAAATGAAGAATGCGACTTGGAAAATGGCGCAGCACGAACTCGGTATGATTCTGCGCGAACCGAAGTTTTTGATTCCGTTTATTTTGCCGCCGATTCTTTTGATTGTGTCGCAGCTTGTGCTGCTCCCCGGTGAAGACGATCCGATGGTCTTTACGCGGATGATGCTGATCTGCGCCCTTTTGATTGCTCCGATGGTCGTGCCTCTTGCGTCCGACAGTTTTGCGGGCGAACGGGAACGCGGTTCTTTGGAATTGTTGATGCTTTTGCCGGTGAAGCCCGCGTCTATTTTTTACGGCAAGCTGTTCGCGTTGATTCCGTTGCCGCTCGTGTTTGTGGTGGTTGCGGAAACGGCTTATGTGCTGGCGACGGGATTCTGGGATTTTGGCGTTTATGCGAAGTCTGTTTTGCTCGGTATTTTGACGAGTTTTGTGTTTACGGGAATTGCGCTGTTCATTTCGCTCCGCGTCAAAACGGCCCGTGCCACGAATCAGATTGCGCACATGTTCATCTTTTTGATTCTGATTTTAGGGAACGTTTTTGCCCGCGCCTATTACACGATTGCCCTTGCGCCGATCCTTTTGACGGTGGCGGTGGTGGTGACGTTCGTGGTGGTGTCCGCGCTCTCATTCAAAAAATTCCG